>DASQMR010000302.1:0-16460 GCA_035645375.1 Rubrobacteraceae bacterium | reverse complement strand
GAGATGATCTAATCGCCGGCATGGGCAACTCCGAGCCGGCTACGGTGCTCGACGCCATCGAGGCCCAAGCGGAACGGCTCTCGGGCGTCCGTATCCATCAGATGTTTCCTTTTAGGGAGCGGCGCTACATGCACGGCCATTGCCCTGGCTTGCGTCACGTTTCCTGGTTTCTCTCACCAGCTAGCCGTGAAGCTTTCCACAAGGGCACCTGCGATCTCGTTCCGAACAGCTTCAGCGAGGTGCCGTCGCTGATGCGAAGATCGACGCGTTGCTCGCTGGTACTCGCCTCGGTCTCGCCACCCGATTCGCATCGTAGCGCAATTACACCCGGGCGCGGCTGTTACGACCTTCAAGAACGTAGTCGACCGCATCGTCACCGAGTACGGTGTTGCCGAGCTTCGCGGCAGCAGCATTCGAGAGAGGACTCGCAAGCTCATAAGTATCGCCCACCCGAAGTTTCGCGACGAGCTCCAACGCCAAGCGCGAGAGATAGGCTACCTCTAACTATCTCAACCCTTTGATCGGTTACTATCCTCGGTGACCCTAGCGAAGAGGAGGCCCCGGTGACCAAACGCCCACCCGAAGAGAAGCCGACTCCGACGATCTGGCGCGTGCCGGACGAGCTGTGGGAGAAGATCGAATCGATCCTCTAAGAGCACGACCCGCCCAAGAAGACCGAGTGTCTTCGAGCGCATCGACGAGGCGCATTGGACGCTGTCATCTTCAGGCTCCGCACCGGCTGCCAGTGAAACCGCTTGCCTGAGGAGTTCCCGACGACTCGACCGTGCACTGCGTCTTCCAGCGGCGGGTGGAGCTGGAGGTCTTGGACCGGATCTGGGCGGCCCTGGTGGAGGAGTGCGAGGAGCTGAGTGAGGTGGAGTGGGAGTGGCAGATAGAGAACGGAAGACCGGCCCTACTCGGAGGAGGAGCAATGTGGAGGTAGTAATCAGATATGGATTTGCGGTGGTAGTTTTCCTCTTCTTGCTATTTCTCCTAATCAATGTGCTAAAGCGCTACCCAAGACAGAAGAAGTAACGGCTTGGTCGGGCGTCATAGCCTTTCAGTGACTGAGCATGTTATCTGGCCGGGGTCTCTTTCGGCACTCCGGTTCTTTTGCTGCCAGCGAGTAATTCAAGAAAGTTCTGGGTAATTTAGCCAAACGGGGTTGACACCCCCTGACAGAAGGCGGCGAGGAGGTAGTGTTGATCGAACTTGGCTTTGTGTTGCTGTTTGTCCTCTTCGTGCTGTTTCTCATCATCAACGCGCTAAGGCGTGGTGGGAGTGGCGGCGGGTGAGGATGACTGCTTCTGGCAGGTCTGCCAGACAGGGATACGAGGCAGGGCCCCATATCGGGGCTCCGGATTTTTATATGTGCTTAGAGTCGAGGAAAGAGGAGAGATGTCACGGGAAGTCATAGTACAGATATTAGGGGTATTGATCTTCGTAGCCACAATAGTAGTCACGGTTATCGCTGTGACCGTCCAGTTTTCTGGGGACTCCCTCCACTGATAACAGGCTAACCAATAGGCGACTTGCTCGGGGAGGTGGTCGTTTCGGCCATCTGTTTCGCGGTGCCCTACCCGCTCAGCCTCTACTAACTAAAGAGTTACGCCTACGGAGTAGGGTGCTGCCCCGTTGCCTCTACTCGCCCAGTTGCCGCTAAGATGTTTTCTCGGAAATCCATATCGACAATCCTGCATACCAAGACACTCGTGCCCCCTTCACGACAGCATGAGCAAGCTGTTAGGCATAGTAACCATTATTACATTTTGTAGGGCCGAATAGAGTTGTGTGGGAACGAACACTGAGAAGCAGAAATTTGACTCTCCTCTGAGCCGCACGGGCCTATAGGATCAGGGCTGAGGAGTACCGGGCCTGTCCAGGCGACTCTTTTAGAGGCTCTCCGGACTCTCCGAGAGTGTGTCGAACACCAGAAGCATCGCGTCGTCTCCACCCAGCCGCTACCATGCTTTCATGGTCAGGGTAAAGAAGAACGTCAACGACCCGGAACCGACGCCCGCAAGCGCAAGGACGGTCGCTACGAGACCCGCGCCACACTACACTCGACACTCCAAGGGCCGCCAGCTGTCAGCTTCTACGGCGCGACCGCTGAGGAGGCCAACAACGCGAAGTTCCAGGCGCTTGCCGACCAGGCGCGCGGAGTGCTGCTCTCCGAGCCCCATCGTCTCACTGTCTCCGAGTTCCTGGAGCGGTGGCTTTCGGATATGGTGAAGTTTCAGGTGGCGGAGAGCATTTACGCGCGCTACGAGCGACCATTTGCAAACACTTCCTACCGTTCTTCAAGCGCTTACGATAGTGTGACCTTTCAGTGCACATATCCAGGCACTGAAGGCACGCAAGCTGGAAGCGGGTATGCATCTCAACCCTGTCGGCGTCTCGCGGGGAGTCCCCTCTCAACGGCATTCAATCAGGCTGTGTACGACGGCCTGATCCCCGCCAACCCATGCGCCAGAGTCAAGAAGGCGGCTGCGCGAGGGGAGACGCCAGTGTGCGCCCTCTCTCCCAACAGGAGGCCTCTGGCCCCGTCCACGTGGCGGGGGGCACCCGCGACGAGGCACTAATCGTGCTGGCACTCAGGACCAGGATGCGTTAGGGAGAGCTTGCAGCACTAAGGTGGGAGACTTCGACCTTGAAGGCGCCCGTCCCGCCGTGAAGGTGCATCGCTCCGCGGACACCAGAACACAGACCGTCGTGACCGTTACAAAGACCGGCGGGGCGCGTACCATAAAGACCGGCCCGCGCACCGTCGAGGTCCTGCGAGCTCATCGGGCCCGTCAGTGCGAGGAGAGGATAGCAGCGTTGGCCTGGGAAGATACGGAGTGGGTGTTTCCGAACAGGCAAGGTCCTTCGGCGGGACTCAGTGATGCGCTCGCTACACCGCATCCTCGCCGACATGCGTAACGACAACGCCCGCGCAATGGACGGACCTCTTCTAGATATCTCTGACCCCACGCCATACCCCAACCGACCCCAGCACAGCCGAACGCCACGCGATACGGTCTACGATTAAGAGATGAGGTACCGGGGCAATAATGCCAGTCGTGAGGAGGTTTGCGACATGGTTGGCCACTAGTAATGCTACGGTCTGCTTAGAGCAGAATCCGGCTTACGGGACGGCCCGAGCCCTAATACGCAACTTTTCGAACGGATTCACAGTAGCGGTTAGACCAATCCTCTATACTCTTGCAAGCAGACACGTTCCCCTCCAAGCGTCGCTTGGAGAGCGCAGAAAGGAAGTGGGGTATATGAGGAAGGGAGGTCTACTATGAGCGGGAGTACTTTAAGCTGGAGCTCTTTTACCAGCCGGTTCCCTTGGTGGGCTGGGTCGGTTACTACGGTGGCCATCCTGGGAGCGTTCGCCATTTACGGATTTTACATTACGTTCTTTACACCGGTGGCGGAGTATGGTGGGTACTTACTCTCCCCGATGTACTCACCGCCCGTACCCAGTCCGTATGACTGGATCTCACCGGCGGTGTTCATCCTGTGGATCCCTCTAGGGTTCCGGCTCACGTGCTACTACTATCGCAAGGCGTACTATAGGGCGTTCCTCTGGGATCCTCCGAACTGCTCCAGCATGGCTCAGCAACGCGAGCCTCGGAACCCCGAGAATTACAGCGGCGAGAGGAACTTGTGGGTCTTTAATAATATTCACCGGTACTTCCTCTACGCATCGATAGTAGTGATGTTGTTTCTCTATTATGAAACGATCCTCGCGTTCTTCCCAAGTGGGTTCGGGATCACCATCGGTTCCCTGCTCTTCCTGATAAACGTTTTGGCGCTCTCCTTCTACACCTTTGGGTGTCATTCGCTGCGGCACCTCGCCGGGGGCAGGGTGGATTGCTACTCGTGTGTGAGGGGAGGCAACCTGCGCCGCAAGTCCTTTCAGTGGATTAGCGTTCTGAACGGCCGGCACATGTTGTGGGCGTGGGTGAGCCTGTTCACGGTGTGGGGGGCGGACGTATACGTGCGGCTGGTCATGGCAGGCGTCTTAACCGATCTGAGGTTGGTGTAAGTTGGAGAGTAACGGACAGACAAACGGGCATCGCGGCCGGCACGAGGTACGCGAGCACGACGTTCTGATCATCGGCGCCGGCGGCGCGGGCCTGCGGGCGGCGATCGAAGCGGCGGAGCGCGGCCTCTCGGTCGGCGTGGTCACGAAGAGCCTGCTCGGTAAGGCCCACACGGTCATGGCTGAGGGTGGCGTCGCCGCTTCTTTAGGGAACGTGGACCCCGAGGACGGTTGGCGGCCGCACTTCATCGACACGATGAAGAGCGGGAAGTTCATCAACAACTGGCAGATGGTGGAGTCCTTCGCCAAGGAGGCCCCGGACCGGGTCTACGAGCTTGAGCAGTGGGGCGCTCTGTTCAACCGGACGCCAGAAGGTAAGATCTCCCAGCGTCCCTTCGGCGCGCACACGTACCGCAGGCTCTGCCACGTCGGCGACAGGACGGGGCTGGAGATGATCCGGACCCTCCAGGAGAAGACGCTGGCGACCGAGACGAAAGTCTACATGGAGACTACGGTCACCAACCTCTTCAGGAAGGACGACCGAGTCGTTGGGGCGCTCGCGTACACCCGGGAGTCGGGCAGGTTTATCCACTTCAAGGCCAAGGCGGTCGTGATGGCGACCGGCGGCTGGGGCCGCATCTACAAGGTCACCTCGAACTCCTGGGAGGGAACCGGGGACGGCGTGATGCTCGCGTACCATGCGGGCGCGGAGCTCGTGGACATGGAGATGGTGCAGTTCCACCCGACCGGGATGGTCTGGCCTCCGGGCGTGCGCGGCCTGCTCGTGACCGAGGGCGTGCGCGGCGAGGGCGGCATCTTGAGGAACTCCGAGGGCGAGCGGTACATGGGGAACTACGACAAGGAGCGCATGGAGCTCTCCTCGCGCGACGTGGTCGCCCGCGCCAACTACACCGAGGTGCAGGAGGGGCGGGGGAGCCCGCACGGCGGGGTGTACCTGGACATCACGCACCTCGGTTACAAGGGCATTATGACGAAACTTCCTACGATGCACGAGCAGTTCTTGAAGCTTGCCGACATAGACATCTCGAAGGAGCCGATGGAGGTCTTCCCGACCATCCACTACACGATGGGCGGTATCAAGGTAGACGCCGAGACCTGCGCGACCAACGTGCCGGGGCTCTATGCGGCCGGCGAGGTGGCTGGCGGTCTACACGGTGCCAACCGCTTAGGCGGCAACTCGCTCTCGGACCTCCTGGTCTTCGGGCGGAGGGCCGGCGTTGGGGCGGCGGAGTACATCAAGTCCAACGGTATCTCGACGGAGATCGAGGATCGGGAGGTGGAGGAGCAGAAGAAGCGCGTTCTTCATCCGCTGGAACGGCGAGACGGAGATGAAAACCCGTACCTAGTCCAGCAGGAGCTTCAGGCGGCGATGATGGAGCACGCGAACCTGATGCGCAATGAGGATTCCTTGAAGGAGGGTCTCGGGAAGGTGCTCGCGCTCAAGGACCGACTGCCGAACGTGAAGGTGCAGGGTTCCACACTCTTCAACCCCGGCTGGCACGCGGCGCAGGACATACATCATCTGGTTCATGTCTCCGAGATCATCATTCGGGCGGCCCTGCAGCGCACCGAGCGGCGCGGGGCCCAGTGGAGGCTCGACTACGACGGGCCGGACGACGAGCTCGGCAAGATCAACTTCATCGTCAAGAAGGACCAGCAGGGAGAGGTCGGGATAGAGAAGCGGGAGATCCCGCCGATGCCTCAGCACCTCTCCGCGCTGTTCGATGAGGGAGACGACAAGCACGGCGGAGAGCAGAGCGGTAAAGAGAGCCAGTTCTAGGGCGTAAAACGAAGCCCTTTCCGGCGAAGCCTTTCAGGAGGAATAAAGATGGCCAACGAAGACGGCAGGCAACAGCAGCAGCAGCAGCAGCAGGAGGAAGAGATAGCCTCAAAGGCGCACGCCGACGTACATCAGGACGAGGAGTCAGCGGCCCGCGAAGGCGAGAGTTACAAGCTCAAGATCTTCCGGGGCGATAAGGAGGGTGGTAGCGAGGTCGAGTACGAGATACCGGCCGTCCCAGGCATGGTCGTCCTCGATGCGGTTTTGTATGTGCAGGCTCATGAGGCTGGCGACCTCGCGGTGCGCTGGAACTGTAAGGCGGCCCACTGCGGCTCTTGTAGCGCGGAGATAAACGGCAAGCCCAAGCTGCTGTGCAAGTCGCGGGTCGAGGAGTATGAGGGCCAGGAGATACGGGTACACCCGTTACAGGCGTTTCCGGTAATAAAGGATCTCGTCTCTGACGTCTCGTTCAACTACGAGGTATCCCGCTCGACGATACCGTTCAAATCCGACGAGCAGGCGCCGTTCATCATGTACGAGGAGGACGTTGAGAGGCTCTACGAGCCGAAGAAGTGTATTGAGTGCTTCATGTGCCAGGATGTCTGCCATGTCTTGCGCGTCCATCACAAGCACGATGAGTTTATCGGTCCGCGCTTCTTCGTGAGGAACCAGTGGCTTGAGATGCACCCGAAGGATACCCAGAGCCGGCTCCGGTATCTCAAGGAGGAGCGGGGCGGCCTCGGGTACTGCAACATCACCAAGTGCTGTACTGAGGTCTGCCCGGTTGATATACACATCACCGACAACTCCATCATCCCGCTCAAGGAGCGGGTCGCCGACGAGTACTACGACCCCGCAAAGTGGTTGATGCGAAAGATTCGGGGCCGCAGGAGCCCGAAGACCGGCGCGGTTATCGGACGTAACGGCAACAGGAACGGGGGATAGCTCCTCGGAGAGACCCCGCGCTAAGAGGCGCGAGGGTAGCCCTTGAGACTACCCTTGGGAATCGCTGTCCATGCTTCCTGCTCTCATCGGAGTTAGAGACAAGGGCAGCGGTTCTCTTTGAAACAATCGGCAGTCGGCGCGTCGCGTGCACCTTGTCCGGCGAAGACGGGACACAAAATGCGCGAACGTCGTCTGCGCTTAAGCGGCGTCGAGATGACGAATAGATGGGGAGCGGCTGACCGGTTCGCGACACGTTCTTCTTTGACCACACGGCTATGCTGCTCAAAACCGCCTGGCCGAAACCTCAGGTTCTGAACCGGGAAAGGAGAGAGCGGACGACGGGCTTCGAACCCGCGACCTCCAGCTTGGGAAGCTGGCGCTCTACCAACTGAGCTACGTCCGCGTAGGGGATGATTCTATCATGCAGAACATAGCCCTTCTTTTGCCATGAACCAGCTCGGGTACAGGTTCTGTCCCTGCTGCGCCGGACCGCTCGGCCTTCGTGTCGTTAAGGAAGGTGAGCCCGAGCGGTTGGTGTGCGAGAAGTGCGGCTTCGTCTTCTACCAGGGGCCGAAGCTGGTGGCGGCGGTGATCTTCGAGATCGACGGCGGAATTGTGCTGACCCAACGCGCTATAGAACCGGGCTACGGCAAGTGGACTTTTCCGGGCGGGTTCGTGGAACACGGGGAGAAAGCCGAGGCCGCCGCCGAGCGCGAGGCACGCGAAGAGGCCGGTATGAAGATCGAGGCTGGCGAAATAGTCGGGCTATACTCCTATGAGAACCAGGTACCGGTAATCGCGGTCTTCACGGGACGGGTCAGGGGTGGAAAGATGCAGCCCCTCGACGAGACGATGGCCGTGAAGGTCTTTTCTCGAGACGAGCTACCCTGGCACGAGATGGCCTTCCCGAGTACTGAAGAGGCGCTCGGAGATTACTTACGCAAGTTCTAACCTTCGTCTATGGCGAGCATCCTCGCGACCGCTGCGCTGATCTCCGCCTCATCCGCCAGTCGTCCGACACCTGGCTCCTCTTCGGCTGACGCCATGACGCCCTCCGAAGGACCGACGAAGGAGTGGTTCCAGCCTTCGAGAACCTGAACGTTGCGCGTTGTCGACGGATTACCCCACATCTCCGGGTTCATAGCCGGGGCCCAGAGGACCCGTATAGCACCGGCTAGGATGGTGGCAGATAGTAAATCGTCGCCGAGGCCGATGGCTACGCGAGCCATCGCGTCCGCGGTCGCGGGGGCTACAAGAACGAGGTCGGCCCAGCGTGCCAGGAAGACATGCTCGACCCTACCTGATTCCTCCCACCAGGTTCTGTCAGTATATATGCGGCTCCCGGTCGCGATAGAGAGAGTCTCTTCGGGGATAAAGCGGAAGGCGGCCTCGGTGGCTGCGGTTTTCACCTCATAGCCGGCTTCGCGGAGGCGTCGGATCACCCCCGGCGCCTTGTACGCGGCGATGCCGCCCGACACGCCTACGAGTACCTTCTTGTCATCTTCCACAATCGAGAGTATATATCGTTAAGATAGATACTCGTGAGAGAGACGCTAAAAGGAAAGGTTGCCCTCGTTACCGGGGCCTCGAGCGGTATCGGCGAGGCTGCGGCGCGCGCTCTGGCCCAACGGGGCGCTGCGGTCACGCTTGTCGCGCGCAGTGAGGAGAGGCTAGGGTTCATCGTGCGTGAGATCTCCGCCGCCGGAGGACAGGCGCTCGCCGTGAAGACCAACGTCACGGACAAGGATTCGGTGAGAGATACGGTCGAGCGAACGGTGGAGCAGTTCGGCACGCTGGACGTACTGGTAAATAACGCGGGGCTTGGGCTCTCGGGTCGCGTCGCGGAGCTACGGTCGGAGGACCTGCGTTACGTCTTCGAGGTGAACATGCTGGGGCCGTTGAACTGCGTACAGGCTGCGCTACCGCACATGAGGCGGGGGGGACGCATAATCAACGTCTCCTCGGTGGTGGGGAAACGTGCGATCCCAAAGGTCGGAGGCTACTGCGCGACGAAGTTCGCCCTGAACGCTCTCTCTGACTCTTTACGCGTTGAGGTCGCCGACCGGGGCATCACGGTCTCCAGCGTGTATCCGGGAACCACCCGGACCGCCTTCCGGGAGAACTCGCGCCGTACGAAGGACGAGAAGCGTGGCTGGCGACCCGGCGGCGTAACGCCCGAGAAGGTGGGCGAGAAGATCTCAGACGCGGCCGAGAACGGCGGCCGGGACCTCTACGTTACCCTTCCTGATCGTCTCTTCGTCGCCGGCACAACCCTGGCGCCGGGTTTGTTCGACCGCGTGCTGCGTCGCTGGGCGAGGGACTGAGCGTATGGGCTTTCAGGAGAGTGTGCTCGCAAGGCTCAGACGCTACCGTGAAGAGGCGGACCGCTCGTTGGAGGTACAGCGCGGGACATGGGAGAATGCCCGTCGCTTCTCCGAGCGGCTCTTTGGGGGTCTGGAATACTCGGCGGCGCTCGGCCGGAAGGCCGGGTTTGGGATGGAGGCTGAGCGAGCCCGGAATATACTCGTCTTGCGGGCAGAAGCTGCCCCCGGAGCGGAGGCGCGTCTAACTTTTGGGCTCACAAACGGCGTCGCTGCCGAGACGGACGAGGACCTGATGCACGAGGAACTAAGCCGCTACAGCCTCGATCCTTCTGGCTACTCGGGCCGTATCCTTAGCTGGTCGGAGGAGGCCGGGGAGGAGCCCTGCCAGACCTTCGCTGTCTATGGAGACGGGGTGTGGAAGACGAAGGGGATCTTCGTCACGAAGGCCCGGGGGCGAGTTGATGACGCGGACGAGATACTCAACGGCTTCTGCCTGCGGATCGTAGGCCGGCTCGTGGATCTGATAGCCCTGACCGGAGGTACGGGGCGTCGATGGGGAACAGAACCCTATACCCTGCCAGATCTCTTGTCAGGGGTAGAGCATCCTATGAAGGTACGCTGGCCCGGGTAGAGGAGTCGGCGCCCGCGCAACCTCTCTATGCAGCTGGCTCGCTTCCCGCGCGAGGAGCGAACACACCGGCAGAGCCTCTACTCGACGGCCAGCCGGGCCGCCACGCGGAGCTAGCCGTCGAATCTCTCGATAGACTTGACCTCGTAGGCTGGCAACATGCCGCTGCCCGTAATCTTTTCGGTGGGTACGAGTAGTCTATGCCGTACCAGAGCCTGTAACGCTACCGTTATCTCTTCCTCAGTGCAGTTCTTGAGAATGTTACACAGGTCTTTGCGGTTTATCTGCCGGTGCCCGAGAA
Organism: Rubrobacteraceae bacterium; assembly: GCA_035645375.1. Lineage (GTDB taxonomy): Bacteria > Actinomycetota > Rubrobacteria > Rubrobacterales > Rubrobacteraceae > Rubrobacter_F. The sequence continues at coordinate 6,428 of DASQMR010000302.1, read as the reverse complement.
AGGAGCAGAGGCCGGCATAGAGGACCTTCGGAGCGGGGGAGAGGGGAAGCGACCAGACCTCAGGCTCGTACCAGAGCTCGCCTACTACAACAGCATTCTCCGGTTTCGCTCCGCGGGCATCCGAGAGGAGCGTGACCTCCGGGAGCACGCTCCTCTGTCGCTCCGCCTTCACCGCAGGACGGTGCGGACCGTCTCGCCGACGGCGGGGGTGTGGATCTTGTAGCTCGGTCCGAGGCGGTAGGCGAAGTCGCTTATGCGCCGTCTGGAGCCGTGGATAAGGATGATCTGTCGCGGCGTCAGCTTCTCGGTTATGTTCACGAGCTCGTCTTGAGTGCAATGCGCCGCAAACTGAACCTTCTCGACCCGCCAACCCTCTTCCTCGCCCGGGGCCCTGGAGGAGCCATAGGAGGCAGAGGCGTTGGAGGGAAGGATCACAGCGTTGGTCGGGTCGTCTTGCAGGCGTCTGCGGTAGAAAGCCGAGGCGCCTCCCTGCATGGTGACCGGCGAGGCGATAATGGCGCAGGGATTCGTGAGTATACGCTCGCGGGCTGCGTCGTCGTTAGCGACCGCCCGGATGTTCTCGCCGAAGAAAAGCTCCCTCGGGTCCGTGTGCTGGAGGTACGGCTTCATGTAGCCGAGCTGCTCAGCATAGAGGCGCTCGGAGGTCGTGACGACCGAGCCGTCCACGTAGATAAAGACGTTCTTATCCAGGCCGTACTCCTTACCGTAGTGCTTGAGGCCGAGAATGATCTCCTGCGCCTGACCGAGAGCGTATGTAGGGATGAGAACTATGCCCTCCCGCGCGACAGTGGTCTCGTTGATGACCCTTATCATAGTACGTACAGACTCGCTGAAGGGCTGAGGTTTCTGGTCGGCGAGCGTAGCCTCCATAACAAGCAGGTCTATGTCCTTTACGTTAGGCAACCTCGCGGACGGGATGGAGAAGTGATCCTCCAGGCTGATATCTCCTGTATGAAACACAGTCGCGGAGCCCGTTTCGAAGAGAACGCTCGCCGCCCCGAGGATGTGCCCGCTCTCAGTAAGCGTGATCCTGGCATCCCGTGCCTGCACCGGCTTGCCGAACGGCACGGGACACAAACGCTTCTTTACCTCTTGTAGCGTCGCTCCGCCCGGCAGGCCCCCGCCCATCGCCGCATGGTCGTTCAGCGCTGAGGCTATGAGCCTGGCAGAAGGCGGCGTGCAGTAGATAGGTATGTTCGGCTGGTCCCGCACCAGAAGCGGCAGTGCACCGCAGTGGTCAAGGTGGGCGTGCGTAATGACCGCCGCATCGAGATTCTTTACTGCGCGAAAGTTCGGCGCGAGGGAGCCTCTACTGTCGGGCCTTATGCCAGCGTCTACCAGCACCCGTGTTCCACCGAAGTCGAGAAGGTGACTGCTACCGCCAACCTCACCGGCTCCGCCTAAGGCGCGGAACGAGAGGGTGGGCCGGGGCCTCGTGTAGACCAGGGAAGTCACGGGTTGCTCATGCGCAGCTTCGCCGTTCGACGCATACGGCTTCTCAACGACGCTGGTGACGTGCTGAGAAGGTTCCGAGTCCTCCTTCTCCTCGGAAGGGCGGTTATTGGAGGAACTTCCAGAGGAACGAGGCTCGCGCAGGTCGGCGTGCGCGCGCAGCACACTACCCATGAACTCCATAAGTTGGGCTGTGCGAGCAGTGGCGTCCAGGGAGTTGGGGAGGTTGCTCACCTCATTCTTCACGGCACGTACCAAGAGCTCGCCGAAGCCATTATCCGTAAAGCGAGCATGTTTGAGCGCATCCCGAATCTTGTCGCGCTCGGCGACTACGCGCCCTAACTCCTCGTACATCTCTTCTAACCGCTCTGCGGCGGAAGAATAGGCCTTTCGCTCGCCTTCGAGCGTGCGTTCGAGGTGTCGCACCCTACGGTCCAACTCCGCAGCCTTCTCGCTCATCTGGCTCCGCATATCCAGAGCCGCCATCGCCCTCTCCTCCGCCTTTTTGGCCTCGGCGGTAGCATCCTCGTTCTCGCCGCGCAGCACCTCGACCTCGCGTCCAAGCGAGGCGGCTCGCTCTTTGGCAGTCCTAGAGGTGAAGGAGAGTCGCTCGTTCTCGCGCTTGAGGCGCTCTAACTGTGCCTCAAGGTCTGCGACGCGGGCGTTTTCGGTAGCCTTCTTTGTAGCCTGCTGGTTCTCGTCTTGCCAGGCTGAGATCAGGGCCTCTACCACCTCCTCTTTGGGATCTTCTTGATCGCACAGGGTCGCGAGGAGGAGTCCTTCGGTAGTGTGAGTCTCGGCTATCTCCTCGATCGTGTCGGGGGTCAGGTCTTCCAGAGCCTCGAAGGTCTCTGGCGGTATTTGCTCTGCGACGGCGGTACGAAAGGCGCCCCAGGCCGTTACATCGTTGAGAATCCTACGTGAGAGACTCTTTTGAATGGCGGCGCTGCCGCCGGACTTACGGGTCAGGGCATCAGCTTGTATGCCCCTGGGTAGCAGGGCCTCTTCGAGGCCCGGAATGTTCTTACACAACTCGACGAGCGTCTTGCGAGTATCTAACCTGGCGAGACGGCGTTGCAAAAGCTCCTCGGGCATATCCTCCGGCGGAGAGAGCGAAGTGAGCTTGCTGGCTTCGACCGGTACATCTGGCTCAGTTCCTCCGTCTTTGGGTATGGGATCTGACATCATAACTCCCCTCACGGATGATAATGTTTTCCAGCGGTTTCATATCTGCAAATTTTATCATGGGCTTCCTACGAGCCTTATGGAAGCTTCTTTGAGAAGCGAAAGTGTTATAGACTGCTCGCATATGGGTGAGAAATCGCAGAACGAGGCAAAGGTTTTGGCTTACTCGCCAGGGCGCTACCCCACACTGGTCGTGGAGCTGCCCTCAGGCGAGCTACGGACGTTCTACTATGAGACTGGTTACGACCCCGAACGAACCAAGTCTGTGACGGAGAATTGGCTGCGGGAGAACGCTATCGGACGCCACAGCTTCATCGAGGTCGCGCCTCGCGAGGTCTCTATCCCCGAACTCGGAGATTACGTACGTCGGGAGCTGTTAGAAGAGGCTTAACAGCCCTGCAAGCATCCGTGGAGCCAAACGGGCCTTAGTCGTCCTCGTTGCTGTTCCCGCTCTTGCTCTTGGGCTGTGTAGATCCTTTTGGAGCTGCCTGTTTGGGTGCGGGTTGCTGGGTAGTCGTTTTCGGTTCGGAAGAAGCAGTCTGGGTAGCTACCGGGGCGGGGGGCGGCGGTCCCTGGCTCGTAGTCAGGGTTATTACAGTTCCCGGGTCTACTCGAAAACCCGCCTGAGGATCGGTGCTGATGACCTCGTTTTTAGGCCGGCTGCTCGGTGTGGTGCTCACAGTTTCGTTTACGGTCAGGCCAGCGTCCCGCAGTCTCTGGGCCGCCGTGATCCAATCCTGTCCCACGACATCCGGAACGGTTATTTTCTGTGGACCCGTGCTTGTTACAATATCCACTGAGCTACCGGGCTTGGCGCTGCTCTGCGCGGGGGGGGTCTGGGAGATGATCGAGCCAACCGTTACCGCGCTGCTCGCTTGCTGAGTCTGGTTGCCCAGCTTCAGGCCGGCCTCCACGAGTACGCTGTTCGCCCCTTCGGGGGTGAGGTTATAGAGGTCCGGCACTGTTACGGCTTGCGGTCCTTCGCTGACCGTTATCGTCAAAGTCGAACCCGCCTCTGCTCTCTCTCGAGTCCCACCCTGGGGATCTTGACGGATCACGTGCCCTTCCCCTACCGCTGAGCTCGTCTCGGTCTCCTCATCTACCTTGAAACCCGCCCCTTCGAGAGACTGTTTGGCTTCGTTGCGCGACTGGCCTATGATATCCGGTACTTCCTTACCGTCGCTAACGTCTACATAGATGTCAGCGTTCTCTTGCCATGTTTCTCCGGCGGCAGGGTCCTGAGCAACTATCGTACCAACGGGTTCTTCACTCTCTACTCGCTCGTTCTCGAATGTGCCGTACGCGCCTCCAGAATCCTGTCTAGCCTGCTCGATAGTCTTGCCGATCAGGTCCGGGACAGTAACTGTCGCCGCTTCCTCCTTCTCTGTATCCGGTTGGAGCATACCGGTCGACGCGACGTAGGCGGCGCCACCAAGCAGGGCGAGTAGAAGAAGGAAGAGCAGGGCCGGGAGCCAGCGTCTCCTCTCGCGCTTGCCCTGTAAGGGGGGCGATGGAAAGGCGCGCGTTGGTGCCGCGCTCGGGGATGTTACTCGCCTCATAACCTGAGTCTCGCTCATCGCGAGGGGCTCAAGACCGTTGAGTACCCTCTCTAGGTCTCGTATAAGTTCGTTGGCGTCTGCGTAACGGTCCTCAGGTTCCTTCGCGAGGAGGCGGACGGTAATAGCGTTGATGCCCTTCGGTACCTCAGGGTTAACCTCTACCGGCGGGACGAGGCGACCGTTTACGTGCTTCATGGCGATGCCGATAGACGTCTCGGCGTCATAGGGGAGCACGCCGGTAAGCATCTCGTAGAGGACGACTCCTAACGAGTACAGGTCGCTCTGCGGTCCGACCGGCTCGCCCATCGCCTGCTCTGGAGAGATGTAATGTGCTGTACCTAGGATCGAGCCCGTCTTCGTCATCGTGCTCGATGAGGCGGCCCTGGCAATGCCGAAGTCTCCGACCTTGACGTCGCCGGAGGCGGTAACGAGTACGTTGTGCGGCTTTATATCTCGATGCACCACACCGGACCTGTGTGCGGCCTGCAACGCCTCTGCGATCTGGAGCGCTACCGCGACCGCCGTCTCGGGCGGCAACGCTCCCCGCTGCAAGATGCGGTCCTTCAGAGTGCCGCCGGCCAAGTACTCCATCGCGATGTAGTAGGTACCATCCTCGGACTCGCCTCTATCATAGATGGAGACGATATTGGGGTGGCTGAGGGCGGCTGCACTCTGGGCCTCACGCTTGAAGCGCTCCACAAACTCCTCGTCGTCTGCGTAGCGCCCGCTCATAACCTTGAGCGCTACGTCTCGATCAAGTACGTCGTCGTGGGCGAGATAAACCTCGGCCATACCTCCTGAACCAAGGCGCCCGACGACTCGGTAACGGTTGTCTACGAGTTCTTCCAAAGTTAATAGCCCATTATAGCGTTAGCCGCCTGGCCTCTGACCAGGTGGTTGACCAGGAGGTTGACCGGGGTTTTGAGGCTGCTGGCCAGGAGCTTGAACCGGGCTCTGGGGCTGCTGACCGGGAGCCTGATTGGGAGGCTGATTCGGGGCGCGGCCCGGGCTCTGAGAGGGAGCCCGGAATGGTTGGGAGGGATTGACATTCTGTGGTTGTTGCGGCGCGGGCTGGGAGGCCGGAACAGTTGTCCCGCCCTGCGGCTGCGGGGTAGTGCTACCGCCGCCGCTCGCAGATCCACTGGTAGCGCTCTCATCGGGTAGCTCGCCCTTGCTCCTGAGATAAGTCTCCATCATGCGCCGAGCGATGGGGAGGGCTTGCTTGTAGCCCTCGTTCCCGTTCTCGACGATAACGGCGACGGCGATCTCCGGGTCGTCCGCCGGGGCGAAGGAGATGAACCAGGAGTGGGGGTCGCCGGTCGAGTTCTCCGCGGTACCGGTCTTCGCGGCGACCTTGATACCGGGAATCTTGGCCGTAGTCTCTGCGTCCTCCACGACGCTCTCCATCATGTCGCTCAGGGTATTCGCTGTCTCTTCGCCTAGCACGTTCTCGCGAACGCTGGAGGAGGGCTGGTCGAGGATAACGCCATCCGGTGAGCGCACTTCACGGACAAGGCGAGGGTTCATTAACGTTCCGCCGTTGGCGATAGCGCCGGTTACCTGGGCCATCTCAAAAACGTTGCTCGTCACCGATCCCTGACCGAAGGAGATCTGGGCTATATCCCCCTGGACCCACTGATCGGGCGCTACGTTGCCCAGAGAGCTCGGAGCTACGGGGAGCGGGAAGTCCTCGTAGTCGTCTCCGAAGCCGAAGTCGTAGGCCGTTTCGGAGAGGGTCTGGTTGCCGACGTACTCGTAAGCGACCCTGGCGAAGATCGTGTTTATGGATTTGGCGATCGCCTCCTCGAAGGTCACCTCCCCGTAGCTCCTTGCCTTGTAGTTGTACACATCGTAGCCCGGCGTCTCGTAGATGCCGTCGTCATTGAGCTTATCGGACGGGCTCACGCCCGATTCCAGGGCCGCCGCGGCCGTTATGACCTTGAACGTCGAGCCCGGCGGGTAGAGCCCCTGTGTCGCCCGGTTGTAGAGGGGATTGTCGGGGTTCTCGATGAGGTCAGAGAAGTTCTCGTCTATGTTGTTCGGGTCATAAGAGGGATAGGAGACAAGGGCTAGTATCTCGCCGTTCTTCGGGTCCAGGGCGACCGCTGCGCCGCGCCCTGTGCTGCTGGCGGCCAAGCCGTCGTAGGCGGCACGCTGTAGCTCGGGGTCGAGGGTGAGTTCGACGTCGTTGCCGGCCTGGGGACCGCCAGA
>DASQMR010000301.1:0-3217 GCA_035645375.1 Rubrobacteraceae bacterium | reverse complement strand
GCGCTGATAGCGCCCGTCGCGTTCGACACGGTGGTGGAGTACCCGCTGGCGATAGTGCTCGCCTGCCTCTTCGTGCCGGGGGCGATACTGGCGCGGCTGCTGACGCGGAGGCCAGAGGAGCGGCAAGGAGAGGACGACTCCCAAGGCGAGGAGCGGGAGACGATCACCAGCAGCGGAAGCCGGACGCTGGGATCGCGCCAGCTCGCTCTGGTGCTGGATTTTGCGCTGCCCGTGGCGCTCGGTTTGGTCATCCTGGCGTTCGGGTGGCTCGTAGATTGGGGGTACTTCGACCCCATCATGGAGCGATACAACGTCTGGCAGATATTCATCGGTCTGTCCGCCGCCGTATGTCTGTGGTTCGCGTACGCTTCTAGTCGCCCGATCCGCTTCGGATTGGGCATCGCGGCGCTCCTGATAGCCGTTACCTTCGCGAACGGCGTCGGAAACGTCCTCTTTGAGGACCGCAGCTTCTTCGGGGTCTACAGGGTCTCGGGCGACGCGGGGACTGAGCAGAATGCGTACCACGCGCTCGTCGTCGGCGACACCAACCACGGCGCGCAGCTCTTCGGGTCCCAGCCCCCCACCCCCATCGCCTACCACGATCCCTCGGGCCCCTTCGGCCAGCTCTTCGAGCTCTTGCCGAGCGAGGCCACTGACGAGTCACCGGTCGCCGTGCTGGGCCTGGGCGCGGGCGTGATGTCGTGCTACGCCGAACCCGGCCAGCGGTGGACCTATTACGAGATCGACCCGCTCGTGGAGCGCATCGCCCGCAACGAAAACCTCTTTACTTACCTGCGCGACTGCCCGGGCGAGTACGACGTGGAGATAGGCGACGCCCGCCTCAAGCTCTCCGAAGCCGAGGCCGGGAGCTACGGGATGGTCATCGGCGAAGCCTTCAGTTCGGACGCCATACCCGTACACATGCTCACGCGGGAGGCAACCGACATGTACTTCGAAAAGCTCAACGAGAATGGGGTCCTGGTCCACCACATCTCTAACCGGCACCTGGAACTCGAGCCGGTGGTCGGAGACCTGGCGCGGGACAGGGGTCTCACGTGCTACCAAAGCTACGACGACCTGAGCGATACCCAGCCATCCGCGACCTCCCCGTACAAGCTCGCGGCCCACTTCACGGTCCTCGCTCGCGACGAAGCGGATCTTGGCAGCGTGCCCGACGACCCGCGCTGGGCTCCCTGCGCGACGAATGACGACACTGACAAAGTCTGGACCGACGACTACTCGAACATCCTCAGCACCTTCGCATTCGAGTAATCCAGAAGGAACTAGAAAGGGACCGACTGGGTGAGGGCCGGGGGATTGCCCCCGGTCCTCGTACTTTACTAGACCGTGGCCGGGGCGCAGTGGCCCGCCTAACTTTATTTCTCGCCCGAGAGGCGATCACCCTCGCTAAAGAGCAGGACGCTCAGCTGCGACACCTTCTCGATTACCTCGATCTGCATATCCGAGTTAGCGAGCCGCTGCACTTGCTCCCTGAAGTTCGAGAGGAGCAACCCGAGCGTAGCCTGGTCGAAGTCGCCGACGGAGAGCTAAGTCTCAGAGCGTCCGGGTTCTCGGCCACAGGCACGAGTTTGGGGCCTCCGGAGGTCGCCGGCCGCCTTCCCCACCCCCGATAACCGGGAGCGCCGCTTCGGTACCCAGCCGCCACACGCCACCGTGCAAGAACGCGACGACGAGCCGAGGGCCGTACGGATCTCGTCCGCTTCCACTCTCTTTTCTGATTTGGAGATACCTACGCTGCAAGCATTGTCTGGTAATACAAGACGATGTACCTCGCCCGAGGTCGAACCTTCCGATGCTCCGCGGTCAATTCCGATCGGACACGGTGCGCCCCTCGGTAACGAGCAGCCCACTCAATAGCCGCAGCTTGCCACCGACACTCTCCCCGAGGCTACACCGTGAACCTGCTCGCCTATCACCCCCAACAGCAGGCCGGTGGCGGTACCATCCAGCGTGTCGGCCGTCAGTAGCGCCCTGAGTTGACGAAGGTTCTCAGCGATAGGCGCTAGCTGGGAATCGCCCGACTCTTCGAGTCTCTGCTCCCACCTGTTGATCTCCGAGAGCACCGTTCGACTGCGAGATTCTCGACACCGCCTCGTAGGGCCGAGATTGTGGGATCGAAGTCCTCGAAGTCGACACGATTCGCGTTAACCTGCGCGGAACGTACGAAACCACGCCCGCTGTGGGCGCCACGTCTCCCGTCGAACGCTCCGAAGGGATCTCACCCGGCGGTACGGCGCTAGGCGAGGAGCTTTCTATCCCCTACTGCCGATAGGAGACTACGACGAGCAGTCAGTTCAGCAGGCGTTGGCCGGACGCGACGACCGCGGCACAGGCGCTTCTGTGCTAAGAGCGGCGAAACGAACGGGGAGCCTCCGGAGCGATTCGACCATGCTCCTGGTCTAACGCGCGCTAGACCGGCACAAACCGGGATGTCCTTACGGGCCAAACGGCCGTGGCCTGGAGTCCTGCGTCCGTGCCGGTCTTGTACCTCTCTCCGAAACCGCTCGGGATCGTTACCAGACGAAGGTACTGAGGAGGTTCGAGTAGTCGTCGGTCCAGACCGGGGAGTCGGGGTTGGTCTCGCAAGAGGACCACCGCGCGTCGTCGGCCATGCTTCCCAGAGCCCCCTCCTCGCGAGACATCATCACCCAGTGGGAGACGAACTTGCCCGGTGTGCTTTCGTTCTCCTGATCGTACTGGGCGCGGCAGACGAGACCGGCATCCCGCGCGACATTCCCTAGCACGGGTTCGAGCTCGAGGTGGCGGTTGGAGATGTGCATGAGCAGAACGCCATCGCTCTGGAGTTTGTCGAAGTAGAGGTCTACGGCCTCCCGCGTCATCAGGTGGACGGGGATAGCGTCCGAGCTGAAGGCATCCGCCACGATTATCCCGTACTCCGCGTCAGGGGCGTCCGCGAGGGAGAGGCGAGCGTCTCCCAGGGCCACGTCGTTCTGGCCGGGACAGTCGCGCAGGTACGTAAAGAGGTCGTTGTTGCGTGCGATGCTCTCCACGAGCGGGTCGATCTCGTAGAAGGTCAACTGCTGGCCGGGCCTGTTGTAGCAGGCCATCGTACCCGTGCCCAGACCGACCACGGCGGGCCGCGACGTCGCCTCGGGCAGAGCGTCGAAGACCTGCCCCACCGGCCCCGTAGGATGGTAGTACGTGGTCGGCTCGGGGGGCTGGACCCCCAGGACCT
>DASQMR010000300.1:0-8267 GCA_035645375.1 Rubrobacteraceae bacterium | reverse complement strand
GGGTTCCGCCGCCTCTGAAAACGTTAGTCGAACCTTCCCCCAATTCGTCACCGAAGAAAAGTTAAACCGAAAATAATAAACAAACGCGCAGACTATCGCTCGCAAGCGTTGTCTAGCGGAACACAGAAACAGAAGAAGGGGAGCGGAAACTTTTGGCTCCACTCCCCTTCTTCTGTCGCTAACCTTATCTTCAGGCGCCGGAGCGCTCCTCAAGCCAGGACTCGACCTTCGGCCAGAGGCCCTTCTTGGCGCCTCGGCCTGTCATGAGGCCGACGTGGCCGGCGTCGACGACGAAGAACTCCTTGTCTTCGCTGGAGACGAGGTCCATTATGGCTTCGGCCTGAGGCAGGAGGCAGATGTGGTCCTTCTTGCCGGCGACCGAGAGGACCGGTACCTTTATATTTGAGAGGTCCACGCGGCGTCCTCGTAGCCTGATCTCACCTTTGACCAGCTTATCCTGCTGGTAGAAATCCTTAATCCAGGTCTTGAAAGCCGCTCCTGGGAAGGGAGGACCATCGTTGACCCACTTGTTCATCGCCAGCCAGGTCTCCATCGGCTTGTCCTCAAAGAGGCGCTCCCACATGTTGACGTAGGTGCCGATGTAGTTGGTAACCGGCTTTAGCATCCTGTTGCCAGTGTCGATTAGCTCGCCGGGGATGTTCCCGAAGGAGTCAGCGAGAAGATCCGGGTTAAGGTTCTTGCCGCTGGTAAAGAGGCTGTAAGTGCCCATCTCGTCTCTCGGGAACTGTACCGGAGTCGTAAGCAAGACGATGTTTTTGAGATTCTCGGGGAAGAGCGAAGCGTACATCGTGCTCATCGTGCCGCCCATACAATAACCGAGCAGGGTGAACTCGTCGGCCCCGGAGGTTCTCAAAACCTTTTTGACCGCTCGCGGCAGGTAATCAAGGACGAGGTGCTCGAAGTTGATGTCCTTGTCCTCGTCACCAGGCACGCCCCAGTCGAGGAGGTAGACATCGAAGCCTTCGTCGGTGAGGTACTCTATGAAGCTGTTGTTTGGGAGAAGGTCCAACACGTAGGGCCTGTTAATAAGAGCGTAGACCATAAGGATCGGCACCGGGTGCTTCTTCTCAGCCGAGGGCTGGTAGCGGTATAGGCTGGCCTTGTTCTTGGTCCAGATGACTTCTTTAGGAGTCTGGCCGGTGTCGGCCTGGGCGCCCTCGACGACTACCCTCATGCCCGCGCTGTACTTGTCGAAGAAGTTCTCGGCGTCAGACGAGACTACGTTGGTGTTGCCTCCTGTGCGTTCCGCCATTATTTAGCTGGCTCCTTTTCTGCTTACGTCGTCTACCTGAGAGGTTTCGATTTGAGCGTCGGCGCTTTGAGAGGAGTTCTCGAAAGCGGCGATGAGCCGATCTATCTTGCTCTCGACATCGCCGAGCCGCTGCTCTAGGCCGCCAACCGAACCGGCGGTCGCGCTATCCGCGTTCTCGCTTTCGATGCGCCCCAGGGCATCCTCTATCTTGCCTATCCTCTTCTCTACGCCCTCGATCGACTCGGCCGTAGCGGGCTTGGCGTAACCGTACTCGAAGTCCTCGAAGGCCTCCTCGACGCGGTCGATCTTGTCTTCGAGGGCTACTACGAGCCCGGCTACACGGGTGATGTCCGAGCGCACCGGGAGGGAGAGGGCTTTTAAATACTCCTCGGAGTTGCGCCGGTAAACCTTGTAGAAGCTAGCGTAGCTCTGCAAGAACTGGCTGGAGACCTCCAGAAAGTCCTCGCGCTCGATGATGTCACCGATGAAGTCGGAGAGCGGACCGCTCGTCGCGTTGTACCAGCGCGTGGCGAACTGCAACGGGTCGGTCGGATATCCCTCGGCGCTGAGCAGGTTGTTCCGGATCTGGTCGAGCGTGGAGACCCAGCGGGGCGTGAGCTCCACGGCCTCCTGCCCGAGCTTCGCCATCTTCTCCCAGGAGTACTGCATCGCCTCGAACCACTGCTTCCACTGGTTCTGCACCTCGGCTGCCTGACCGGCCGCCGCGTCAGCACCTAGCTTGTTGGTCGCCGCCGGGTTCGCCCACGTGGCAGGGTTCGTCATGGATGCCAGGTTGTTGCCTACAGAGGACGCAGGATCGTTGCTGGCGCTGCCGTTGCTCGACGGCAACCCCATCGAGCCGAGCATCCGTTGCTGCATGTTCTCCAGCCCGTTGAACCACTGGCGGTAGATCCCGTACGGGTCCAGACGGTTCGCCTGCCCGCTTTGAACGATGCCCGACCACATCTTCGTGCTCGTCTCGTACCACTGTCTCCAGAGCTCCATCGGGTCCATCATAGACCTGGCTTGTCCCTCTTTCGTCACCTGTAGAATCTCCTCTCCGTATGCCAGTTGTCGCCGTTCTTATTGTTGGTTCATCGACTTGTAAGTCTTATTATAGCAGTGAGGGCACATTTTTTTGCTGTCTGCACATATCACCCAGGTGCATATACTAATCGGGTAGGTGAGGAGTTCCTGAGATAGCCTGATAGAGGGCCGGAAATTTGGGTGAACAGGCGAGAAAGCCTGGAGCAGTAAGTATCGAGACTATCAACACTGCCGGGAGCACGAGTACTCCTAATGCATACGGCAGCAAGCTGTACTCCGCCGGACGAACAAGGTGAGGCAGGACGATTGTCAGAAGCACCGAAAGGAGGGCTGGCCGATAGCGTAAAAGAAGTGGCGCTTATGGGCGCTCTAGCACAGGATGAGGTTGCTCGCCCACGCGATCGTAGAGGTAGCGGATCGACTGACGGCGCACGCAGCGCCTGCCATGAGCAGGCCGTCGCGGAGCTGAACGCACTTTAGAGCAGCTGGTAGGCAGCGGAACCTCTTCTAACTTGCTCCAAGTGCTTCTCTTACGCCTGGGCTCGCGCCTCGTCCCTGAGCTCGCGTCGCAGGAACTTGCCGGTCGCGGTCTTCGGGATCTCCTCGAGGAACTCTACCTTCCGGGGGTACTTATAGTCGGCCATCCGCTCCTTGCAGTAGGAGACAAGCTCGTGCTCGGAGACCTCGTCTCCTTCTTTGAGGGCGACGAAGGCCTTGACGGTCTCGCCCCGGTACTCGTCTGCTATGCCGACCACGGCGGCCTCTCTTACTTGCGGGTGAGTGTAAAGAGCGTCCTCAACCTCGCGCGGCCAGACTTTATAGCCGGCGACGTTGATCATGTCTTTCTTCCGGTCCACGATGTAGAACCAACCATCCTCGTCCATCATCGCGACGTCGCCGCTGAGGAAGTAGCCGTCGTGGAAGGCTTCTTCGGTCTCCTCGGGTTTGTTCCAGTAGCCGGCGAAGATCATCGGTCCCTTGGCCGCGAACTCCCCGGACTCCCCGATCGAGACCTCCTGTGAGGCGTCCTCGACCTTTACAAGCCGGGCCTCACAGTTGGGGACCGGGACCCCCACGGAGAGGGCGCCGCTCTCCTCGTCCACGGGCGCGCGGTCGCCCAGGGGCGTCGCGTGGGTCGGGGAGTTGCTCTCGGTGAGGCCGTAGATGTTGTGAATATAGACGCCGAACTTCTCCTCGAACTGCTCTGTAATACTCGGCGCTATCGGCGCGCCGCCGCTGTAGCACTTCTGCAGGGACGAGAGGTCGCGTCCTGCGGAGTCCGGCGCGTTCATGAGCGCGATAAACGCGGTTATGGAGCCGACGGTCATGGTCGGACGCCACTTCTCGATAAGGCGAAAGGCTTCATCGACATCGAAGCGGTGGAAGAGCACGAGCGGTATACCGGCGAGCGCGGCGAGGGCCGTGTGCCCGACGAGGCCGGTTATGTGGAAGAGCGGCGCGACCCCGAAGACGGAGTCATCGTCGCCGATCTGCATCCAGGTCCGGTAGACCTCGGCGTTGAACGCGACGTTCGAGTGGGTCTCTATGGCGCCCTTGGGCCTGCCAGTGGTCCCCGAAGTGTAGACGAGGTAGGCTGTGTCCTCCGGCGAGGTGTGTACTCTGATCCCTGTGTCCGGCTCGGTCTCGCGCAACACCTCCATGAGGTCCGTCGTCCCGTCGAAACGCTTCTTCTCGACGCCTTCGAACATCTTTGGGCGCTCTTTAGGGAGAAAGTCGAGCTCGCTGGTGGTGAGGACGTGCTCCACCTTTGTTCCGAGCGTTACCTCCCGTGCCACGGTCTCGTAGAGGTTCTCCAGGCATACGAGCACCTTTGCTCCGGAGTCGTTGAGGTGGTAGTCGAGCTCTTTGCTCTTGAGCATCGGATTGAGCGAGACGACTATCGCGCCGCGCTTCCAGGCGCCGTATTGGGCGACGAGAAACTGGGGGTCATTCTGAGTATAGACTGCGACCCGGTCGCCTTTTTCGACCCCTCGGGCGGCTAGCAACGTCGCGAAACGCTTGGCGAGTTCGTTCAACTCGCCGTAGGAGACGGTGGCGTCGAAATAACGGATGGCATCGCGGTCGGGGGCGCGGCCCGCCGACTCCTCGAAGAGATCAGACATGCTCCGCCCGGGTAGCGGTAACTCGTGCGGCACGTACTCCGCGTACCTGCTGAGCCACGGCTTGTTCTCGTATACAGAGGACATAAGTGGACCTCCTCGTTCCCAGGATATTCGCTTTCCCCAAGATTAGATTGTTGCTTACGCCTCAGGCGGTGTCAATCGGCGAGAACGCGGAGGCTACCGTTACGCACCTTGCTCTGGATCACGTTGGGTGAGTGCTACCAGGGAGCCCGCGACCAGGATGACCGCCGAGAGGCCGAGACCCGTTTCGAGGCCCCCGAAGCTGTCGGAGACGGCGCCGGAGGCGAGCGGGCCCACGCATTGACCGCTGGCGAAGAGGATGGTGAAGGCGGCGATGCCGGCGGGCCAGGTACGAGCGGGCAACGAGCGCCGGGCGAGCGCGGTCGTTGCCGTTACGACCGCGAGAAAAGAGCCCCCGAAAAGGATGGCGGAGGCGAGCGCCACCAAGTAACGATCCGAGACGAGCGGCAGGATAGCGCCCGTCGCCACGGCTGCGGTCACCGTGGCAAGCGCGCGCCCGCCGCGAGAACCCTCGATCAAGGGCCCCCACAACGGCGCCGAGACCATCGCCGCGACCCCTAGTAGCGCCCAAAAGATCGAGACTTCTAACGCTCCCGCTCCCCGGTCTCTAAGGAAGGCCACCACGAACGTCATGTAAGCGATATAGCCTGCCCCGAACAGGAAGTAGGCGACGAGCGCCGGCGTTAAAGACCATACCGTAAAGCTCTCGTTCTCTTCTTGCGCCTGCTCTTCGGTTGCCGTAGCTGTCTCCGGCAGCCTGCGCGAGGCGAGCCCCGCCACGACGAGCGCGAGCAGGGAGATGACCCCGAGGCCAATCCACCCAATCCTCCAGGCGGCGGGCTCGACCGGTCCGAACTCCAGCAGCGCAGGCACCGCCAAACCCGAGACGAGGATGCCTGCCCCCCCTCCTCCGTAGTACAGGCCGAGCACCACGGTTGAGGAAGGCTCTCCCGGGCGCCCGGAGGTCGCGTGGGCGGCGAGCACGCCACCCGAGACAAAGGCTACCGCCCCGCCTATGCCGGCGGCTATGCGCAGGAGTACGTGCGCGGCGTAGACGGTCGGCAGGCCCGAAGCGAGGAGCGCCAGCGCCGCCGCCAGCAGCGCCAGGACGAAGGATCTCCTAACCCCGACCCGTTTGATTATGGGGGCGGCGAGCAGCGCACCAGCCAGGTATCCGGCGGCGTTCGCCGTGTTTATCCCGCCCGCTAGAGCGTAGGACCACCCAAGGTCGTCGCGCATCGCCGGGAGCAAGAGCGCGTAAGCGAAGCGCACCAACCCCAGCGTGACCGCCGGCCCCAGCGAGAGCGCCAGCGAGATCCGAACTATCCGCGCCGACCGCGTCTTTCGCTCTCTGGCCTCGCCCGAGTATTTAGCCGGTCCTCGGGTCACTGTGAGCGTCATCTCCCTTTGCTTTCGCCGGTCCTACCTGCGAGTTCACAAGGTAGGGTACAAGAGCGAGCCGGGCCGCACCGCTGGTCCGGGTTGCCGCGGGTATGGGGCATGGGTATATTGCCGGAGACATAGCGCGGGGACGGGGATCCCGCCGGGGAGAGGAGAGATATGGCTGCTAACGGAAACGAGACTATCTTTACGATGGAGGCGACGCCTCTGAAGTATGGACCCGGTTCCTCCGAGGAGGTCGGCTGGGAGATCAAACGCATGGGCGTAAGCCGGGTAATGCTCGTCTCGGACCCGGGCATCGTCAAGGCGGACATCACGCCCCATATACAGGAGTTGATCGAGGCCGAGGGAATAGAGGTCGAGGTCTGGGACCGCTCAAGGGTCGAGCCGACGGCGGACTCCTTCCAGGAGGCGGCGGACTTCGCAAAGGAGGGGAACTTCGACGGGTTCGTTGCGGTCGGCGGCGGGTCGAGCATCGACACGGCAAAGGTCTCGGATCTGATCGCTACCCACGGCGGTGAGATCATGGAGTACGTCAACCCGCCGGTCGGAGGCGGCAAGAAGCCGCCCTCGTCCCTGAAGCCGCTGCTCGCGGTGCCTACTACCGCCGGGACGGGCGCCGAGGCGACGACCGTTGCGATCCTGGACATCCCGGACCAGAAGGTGAAGACAGGGATCTCGCACGCCTACATGCGCCCGCATCGCGGCGTCGTGGACCCGCTGCTCACCATGAGCATGCCGTCGGAGGTTACCTCCTCGTGCGGCCTTGACGTGGTCTGCCACGCGGCCGAGTCTTACCTGTCGAAGCCTTACGACGAACGGCCAAAGTCGGACAGCCCGGACGAGAGGCCACCGTACCAGGGAGCGAATCCGATAGCGGACATGTGGAGCGCGAAGGCTTTGGAGTACGGCGGCAAGTACCTCCGGCGCGCCGTAAAGGACGGCCAGGACGTCGAGGCTCGGGGGGCGATGATGCTCGGCGCGTCCCTGGCGGGTATCGGCTTCGGCTCTGCGGGCGTACATATTCCGCATGCTTGCGCTTACCCAATAGCCGGCCTGAAGCACGAGTACCAGCCGCCCGGCTATCCGCTGGACCATCCGCTCGTGCCGCACGGCTGGTCGGTGATCGTCACCGCCCCGGCCTCGTTCCGGTTTACCTACCATGCCCAGCCTGAGCGACACCGTTACGTCGCCGAGCTGCTCTCCGGCCAGAAGATAGAGAAAGCCGACGAGAACACGCTGCCGGAGATCATCATCCAGCTTATGAAAGACGTGGGAGCGCCCAGTGGAGTCCGAGAGCTCGGCTACGACGAGGGGGAGATCGACCAGTTGGTGGACGGGGCAATGAAGCAGCAGCGGCTCCTGGTGGGGGCGCCGAAGGAGGTAACCGAGGAAGACCTTGCGAACATCTTGCGCGAGTCGATGGAGAACTGGTAAAGGGGGGATCTAGAGATGGCGCAAGACCTGAGGCTGTACATGATGAACTGCGGGAGCTTAAAGACGCAGGTGCAGTACATAAAGATGAACCAGGGGCTCGGGGACCCGTACGAGATCCCGGTTCCGTATTTCCTGATCACGCACCCAAGGGGCAACGTCCTCTACGATGGTGGCAACGCGTTGGAGGTCGCCCAGGACGCCCGCGCCCACTGGGGCGCCGTTACGGACGCCTACGAGCCGGTGATGAGCGAGGACGACTTCGTCGTGAACAAGCTGCAGGCCATGGATATCGACCCGGCTTCGGTGCGCTACGTCGTTCAGTCGCACCTGCACCTCGATCACTCGGGGGCGATAGGACACTTCCCGAACGCCGAGTACTTGGTGCAGCGGCGCGAGCTCGAGTACGCCTACACTCCAGACTGGTTCCAGAAGCCCGCATACATCCGGCAAGACTTCGACCGTGACGTAGACTGGATCTTTTTGGACGGCGAGAACGACGACGGCTACGACCTCTTCGGGGACGGCATGATAAAGACGCTGTTCACGCCGGGGCACGCGCCGGGACACACCTCGCTCATCGTCAACCTGGAGGAGTCCGGGCCTATGATGCTCACCGCCGACGCCGCCTACACGCGAGACCACTACAACAACGCGGCGCTACCCGGCCTGATCCACTCGGCCGCCGACTGCGCGAGCTCGGTTCAGAAGATCCGCCGGGCTGTCGACGCCCTGGGCGCCACGGTCGTAACCGGGCACGACCCTGATGAATGGCCGAACTTCAAGCAGGCGCCAGAATTTTATAGTTAGCTAGATAACCGGCCGGTCAGAGAAGCGGACCGGCGTCGAGCCACCGCGGGTGGATGTATCGTTTGCCCGGGCAAACGATACATCCACCCGCGGTGGCTCGACGCCGGTCCGCTTCTCTGACCGGCCGGTTATCTAGC
>DASQMR010000299.1:0-10242 GCA_035645375.1 Rubrobacteraceae bacterium | reverse complement strand
TGATAGCGTCTGCAATGAGCCGTAAGGTGACTTAGTCTTACTGTACACTCACCCTATATGACTAATAAAGAAGAACATCTCGAGGAGCAAAACTCTCAAAACAACCTTGCTATCTCCAAGATCGAATGGGATCTTTTTCCTCTCCTGTCGGGCGATGACGATCCGAAAATCGAACTGGAACAGAAGGCTATTGTCGAAGATACTCAGCGCTTTGTTGAGAAGTGGAAGCCTCGCACTGATTACCTACAAAATCCGGCTGTTTTAAAAGAAGCTTTGGATGACTACGAACATTGGCTCCGCTCTCACGGTGCTTACGGAGACTCTGGCTATTACTTGAGCCTAAGAAGAGCACAAGACCAAACCGATCCTTTGCTTAAAGCCAAAGAAACAGTGTTGAACGATAGGGGAAAAAAAGCAACTAACCAACTGCGGTTCTTTGTTCTTAACATAGCAAAGATCCCCCTTGATCAGCAGCCTGCGTTTCTCGCTTATCCAAAACTGGGTGACTACCGGCACTACCTGGAGCGTCAATGGGCAGAAGCACCGTACCTTCTCGATGAACGAAGTGAAAATATTCTGTCTAGAAAAAGCTCTACCTCTTATAGAAACTGGCTCCGAATGCGAGAGGATTTCTTCTCTCGCCAGGAGAAACAAGTACTCCAGGAGGATGGAGCACGGGTAACAAAAACCTACGAGGAAGTTCTAAGTCTTACCAGTAGCAAGAACAAAGAAGTTCGCGATGATGCTGGTCGCGTCATGCACGAGATATTAGTGGATTTATCGGGCATCTCCGAAGCGGAAATAAACTCAGTATTAGAAGACAAAATGATAAACGATGACCTGCGTGGGTACGCCCGCCCTGATTCATCGCGCCATATACAAGACGATGTCCCCACAGAAGTCGTCGATGCGATGATTGATGCTGTTTCTAGCAGGTTTGATATATCCAAGCGGTTCTATAAATTGAAAGCACACCTTCTCGACCTTCCTTACCTTCAGTACCATGAACGAAATGTTGAAATAGGCGAAGTGATGACGGAGTACCCGTACGAAGAATCTGTCGATCTTGTGTACCAGGGGCTAGACAACCTTGATCCTGAGTTTGGGGAAATCTTTGCCCACTTTGTTAAAAACGGTCGAATCGATGCCTTCCCCAGGAAAGGCAAGCGTGGAGGAGCATTCTGCTCGTATGATCGTCTGCCCACTCCCGTGTATATTCTTCTGAACCATACCAATAAACTGACAGATGTGATGACTCTCGCCCACGAAACAGGGCACGGCATCAACGACGAGATCATGCGCCAAGAGCAAAACGAACTAAACTTCGGTACTCCAACCTCCACAGCTGAAGTGGCCAGTACTTTCATGGAAGACTTCGTGCTGCAGCACCTGCTAAAGGACGCGAACGAAGAAGAACGCTTTGCAGGTATGTTGACGAAGCTGAACGATGAGATGAGTACTATATTCCGCCAGGTCGCGTTCTATCGCTTTGAGCAGCAGCTTCATAGCGCATTCCGAGAGAAAGGATATTTGTCGGCACAGGAGATCGGCGAGATGTTCCGAAGCCATATAGCAGCCTACATGGGAGAGCAGACAGCAGAGGGATCTGATAATTGGTGGATGTACGTTAGCCATTTCCGCTACTTCTTCTATGTTTACTCCTACGCCAGCGGCCTCCTTATCTCGAAGTCTCTACAAAACAGTGTCAAAGAGAGTTCGGAATCGATCGCCAACGTTAAAACGTTCCTGGCCGCAGGATTATCTGAGTCACCTACGAAAATCTTTGGCAGGATGGGAGTCGATATCACGGACAGAAAGTTTTGGGAGAGAGGCTTGCAAGAAGTCGATACATTACTCACGGAAACAGAGAAGCTGGCCAAGAGAACCACCTAAAAGTGTGACACTACTCGTAGTATTGGTAGGCATCCTCGGGCACCCAGGCGGCCTTAAACTCCGACACCGCTGGGGCGAATGTTTGGCGCAACGTGATGGAGAGATGCGTGAATACGCCTCAATCAGCACCGGGGCAACGCGACTCACCATGTTAGACCAGCCCCTTGTCCTTAGAGGAGAACCTGAGTAGTGCCGGGCAGTCCTGGCTCCTTAGTTCTCGTCGGCTGAACCTAGGATCTGCACCAGCAGGCCCGGCTCGACATTGCCGCCGCTGACGATCGCCACGGTTAGGCCGGTGGCAGGGAGCTCGTTTCGGCGATGCAGATAGCCTGCGAACGCTACGGCCCCGCTCGGCTCCGCTACCATCCGCGCCTCGTAAGCCAGCCTGCGCGTAGCGTCCACGATCTCGTCCTCGCTTACAGTTACGATGTCGTCCACGAAATGTCTGATGTGGGCGAAGGTAATGTCGCCTAGGTGCTGCGTTCGCAACCCGTCGGCTATGGTGCGGCCTACCTGTTCGGGGGAAAATTTGACTATATGCCCGCTCCTCAAGCTGGCCTGTGCGTCGGCGGCCAGTTCCGGTTCTACGCCGATCACGTGTACCTCAGGACGGCTTAATTTGAGCGCCGCGGCCACCCCGCTTATGAGCCCGCCTCCACCCACCGGGACCAGTACCGTCTCGACATGGGGCAGGTCTTCCAGCACCTCCAGGCCGACGGTGCCTTGACCGGCGATTAGAGCTTCATCGTTGTACGGAGGCACCAAGGCATATCCCCGTTGGTTGGCGATCTCCTCGGCCCTGACCCGTCGCTCTTCGCCGCCGGCTCCTACGCGCACAATCTCGGCTCCCAGCTCCGCCGTCCTCTCCAGCTTCACCTCTGAAGCGTTACCGGGCATGACGATGGTGGCCTTCACCCCGAGCTTGCGAGCCGCGTACGCCACGCCCTGGGCGTGGTTGCCGCTGGAATAGGCTACGACCCCCCGGCCCCTCTCTTCCTCGGACAAGGACGCTATCTTATTATAGGCGCCGCGCAACTTAAAGGATCCTACCGGCTGAAAGCTCTCGGGCTTGAAGTAGAGCAGCCGCTCGGTCACCGGGCGTGGATAGAGCACGAGCGGCGTGTGAGCTGCTATCCCTTCAAGCCGGCGGTGAGCCAACCTTATATCTTCCAGCTCGACCACGCCGTCTACTCTACCTCCCGATATGGTAGGTCGAATCGAAGTGCAACTCGTCCGTCTATAACGGTGGTTATTCGCGATCCGGTTCATAGACGAGCGCCACAACGCCTGAGCTAAAAGACTGTGATTCCAGAAGCTTCAAAGATGCAGGGATACCCTCTTGAAACAGGCGCTTGCCTTTGCCCACAACCACCGGGTAGACAAGAAGCCGATAGCGATCCACAAGATCATCCTGCATTAGCGTTTGCACGAGCGTGGCGCTACCGTGGACCACAATGTCCTTACCGTCCTGCTGCTTGAGTGTGGTAAGTTCTTCTACGATATTGTCTTTGATCAGCGTTGAGTTTTTCCACTCCAACGGCTGTTTGAGGGTCTTAGAGACTACGTATTTGCGCACGCTGTTAAAGTAATCTGCCCCTTCGTCCTTGCTCTGCGGCCAGGCTGCCGCGAATCCTTGATAGGTCACGCGTCCCAGGAGTAAGGCATCGCTGGCAGACGACTCGTCGCCTTTAAAATTCGCGATCTCATCATTCCAGTACTTGAACGTCCACCTTGGCTCTTCTATAACGCCATCCAGCGAGATGAATTCAGTGACGACTACTTTCCGCACGATGTTCTCCTTTTGCCGTTCACTGTCTATACCGCAATCCTAGCGCGGCAAAAAGACAGAGACTTGGAAAAACGCAGACCGCTGCTACATATTGCGATCAGCTAATGCCTCTGTCAGGTCAAAAATCTTGACGTTGGGAGCACGCGTGGCGCTCTTTTTCATTAATCTCTTCTTTTGCCTTCGAAGAATCAGCCCAGCCCCCTCTAGTTAATCGCAAACACGAGCCTGAGAAAGGCTCCTGCGCCGATGGGCTATGTTCAAATATCTTCTCTACACTCTCCCCATTGAGCCTCCTCGTTAAGCATCGCCGGTGCGCATACTCCTAGCCGAGACACTTCCCATCCTAGGCAGGTTCCTCGAGCGACCTCTCCGAGATGATCGGCAGCTCAGCGGATGAAGCGCTCTATGTAGTCGGCGCCGAGCCCGGCCGTCTCGTAATGCTTGCGCGCGGCTTCAAGCTTGGTGAACACGTTCTCGACACCAACTGCTGTGCCTTCGGGGTCGACGTAGATGTAGGCACTACTGGTGACTGCTTCCTCCTGCAGCCTCTCGGTTAGTAAACCCTCCCCTACTTTACAGCTACCAAAAAGCGATGGAAGTAGCACCCCGCCTGGGGCCCGGCTCTCCTTTCCACCTACCCGTGCCCGACGGCGCTTGACACAAAACACAAAAGTCGGAGGAGCCTCTAAAGAGAGGCTCCGGCTCTTTCTCATAGGAAGTACGGCGGGTGTACTGTAACCTGTGTTTCAATGGTCGACGAGCGGGCTCGAACCGCTGATCTGCTTCTTACTAGTGCGCGGTTCAAAGTTGCATAAGGTTGCATGGGCTTGCAGATCTCGCATGTCTGAGCCGGTTTCTGTTCTGCGTGTTGCACCGTATTGCGCTGCCAATGGTGTCAGGTGGTGTCGAAGTTTGGGCCTCTACGCTAACGGTACATCTACGAGGAAGTACTGCTATGGTTATCCGCCAGCCTGTAGCAAGGCAAGGCGACGCCTCAGTCAGGTATCAAGAACTCTCCCGTTACGTACCACCATGCTGCATCGAACAAGAAGAACGTTCCTACAAGCAACACGACGCCTGTGACCAAACGAACGATAAATGGGCTTATCCTTGCCCACGAGGTTTGAAACCAGCCCACGATCCGCTCGTGGTTCCCGCTCACCGCAAACGCTAGTACAAAGACCAGAGGAGTATGACTGACCAACGTCCACGTCGAGTGGGCAGCGACGACCGGCCAAAAGAGCTCGGCTCGTCCGGCGATCACCACAAGCGAGACAAAGGTAGGGTCGAGGATCGCCGCGAGAGCGAAGAGAATTCCCGCGCCAGTAAGGGAGGTTAGGCCGAGGCCGCGTTGGCCGCTCGGCTTCGGCGGGTGCGTGGCGGGCCTTCGAGTTCGCATGATACCCCAGGCCAGCAGTCCTAGTCCCAAGACGACCTGTACAGAGGCCGCCACCCGATCCTCGGTAGGGCCGTGGGGAAGAAGCATACCCCAGTCGATACCGGCAATGCGTGGACCGACTATGAGCGAGAGGGCCGTACCAAACACGATCGTGCCGAGGATGGAGAAACAACCGAATGCCACGAGGGCGCGAACGCGTGCCCCCGCCCCCAGGGCTCCGACGGCAGCCATTGCCGCCGTGACGTCGAGGCTGGCCAGCCCAAGGGCGAACGCGGTGAGCAGGAGTTTGGTCACCAGCCAATGATACCCTCGTTCGAAGCACAGCGCCTTTGGGAAGCAAGACGGCCTGCTCGGAGATCCCAGGTTTGTCCGCCGTGTTGAGCTCTGGCTATTCGAGAGCCAAGCCCGCCGTTGGGGCCGGTGGCACAGCAGAGCAGGCGAGATTAGCGAAGGTCTGCCCTTGACCACAGCTCATCAACTCTGTCCTTGTCGACCTCGGGCATCCATAGGAGCATCGCTAGGCGTTCGCCACTGTCGGTGGTATCAGAGTGATGTCAGTAGGCTATTCAAGGTGAAGTGGGTGCTACTCCGCTTCCCCTTGACTGTTTCATCTAGACGAAAGTCAAGAGAGCCGACGAGCGGACTCGAACCGCTGACCTACTCACTACGAGTAAGTTTGAGCGTAAATCAAAACGCTCCCCCATAAGTAGAAGCCGTAGTACGGCATCGTCTACTATTAGCACGTGTTTACGCATGACCTTAGGCTTGGGAAACCCAGAATAGACCTGTGACGCCTTCTGAGATCTCATCTCCCGGAGGAGCATGAAGCGAGGAGAGGAGGAGGTTGCCTTGCGTTCTCTTTGGGTAACGATGTGTACGTGAGTCACGTGGTGCTCCTAGGCGATTCTATCTTCGACAACGCCGCTTACTTGGCGGCAGGGACACTGGATGTTGTTCGGCAGGTGCGCCAACAGTTTCCTTACGAGTCAAAAGCAACCCTGGCGGCCATCGACGGAAGCAAGATGAGAGACGTACGCAAACAACTCCGAAGCCTGCCGACGGACGCCACGCACCTAGTCCTTAGTGTCGGCGGCAACGACGCGCTCGGCAGCAGCGACTTCCTCACCGCGCCCTCCCGCTCCACCGCCGAAACGCTCTTAGGTCTCGCAGACATAGGTGACGAGTTCGAGCGTACATACTTTGCCATGTTGACAGAGGTGCTCGCACAGGGACTGCCGACGGCGGTCTGCAGTGTCTACTACCCGCGCTTCCCTGAGGCAACTTTGCAAAGGATGGCGGTCACGGCGCTAACGGTGTTCAACGACTGTATCATCCGTGCGGCGTTCGCTCACAGCCTTCCCCTGCTAGACCTGCGGTTGATCTGCACTGAAGAAGGAGATTACGCCAACTCAATCGAACCATCGGCGCGAGGCGGCGAGAAGATCGCGCGGGCTATAGTAGAGGCGGTTGAACACGGTTTCTCCGGAGGCAGGACCGAGGTGTTCATCTGAGCCGGAGGTACAACTCACTTAGCGTCTTGCTTATAAAAGCACGCGTTATTCACGTGTTGGTTCGTGTCGGTCACCCCTAGGACCACGTATAGGGATCAGCGAAAATGTGCTGTGGTTTACAGTTTAGTTCGCTTGCGTGGCGTCCTATGAGCGTCCCGTCCGGAGAGCAGCTCCCTCAAACCTCGATTCCGGTCCTGCGGCTTCAGAGGTTGTCGGACGGGCACCGGGTGTATCCTTTGGGGAAGAAGCTTAAGGATGAATCCTACAAAAGAGATTGAGCTCCTAGAACTACTCTTCCCTAAAGATCCGTTAGTGCGTTGCCCTGGTCGGTTAGCATGAAAGCGCGATCCTGGCACCAAAAGCGCGATAGAGAAAGCATATGTATAGCGTCCGTTACCCGCGCGGTGATTGAGGGGCTGGGATCTGCAAAAGTGAAGTCATTTTGAGACCGGACTTGACAGACACATAGATGCGTTTAGAATCTAGTCATTACCTGGTGCCCACTCCTCCTTTCCCCTTTCCCCACCTGATTGGGCACCAGACTTCTTTTTATCAACACTAGGGGCCAGAGCGCAATACACATCCCCTGTGGATTGCGAGTTGTATAACGCTAGCGATCCCCTGATGTGTCGTTACTTCTTACCTGCAAGTTCGCTGTTTTACTAATAGGGGCGGTGGAACTCGAACCCACACTGTACGGATTTTAAGTCCTTGATTCTATGTTCACCGTTGCTCCTAGTTGTTCGTAAACGTCCTGCAAACAAGCCAATTTCTCGCAGAGTATGTTCCCCGTTGTTCGCTGCTGTTTCTGGCAGGTTGGTGTACTATTTGGTGTACTTCTGAGGTCCGCCACGCTCGGAATATCGAGTACCCGTGATTAGATCTTCGAGCGACATGAGGGGGCTGTCAGACAGCGCGAGTACCACTGCTACCAGATCTAGCTCGGCGACCAGTAGTGCTAACAATCAGCACATTCGGACGGCGTAGGTTCCATGACGATTTCGGACTTTCGCTCCGATTGCCTCGGTACGCGAGGGAACTGGTAAGGGTTATTCACCTACCGCGAAACTGGCGGACTATGAGCGGCGCGGAACTGGGGTTCGTGTTCGATTCTCGTTCTTCTCGCTTAGCTCCTGCTCATCCCTAACAAGAACGTTCATTGGCATGACACCGAGAGCAGCGGCTATTCGGGTTAGGCTCGATAGACTAGGTACTCTATTACCATTTTCTACTTGAGAGAGAAAACTGCGGCTCAAACCGGACCTTCGCCCCAGCTCTTGCTGGGTCAAGCCTCGCTCTCTCCTGAATACCCTAACTCGGGTTAATCCTTCCATATATGAGATCTTACAGAGGTGGTTTGAGTCTGGCCACAATTAGCATTTGATAAGGGTCGGATAGTGCGTCGCAAAGAGAAGAGGGGTGGAGATTGCTCTTTAACATCCTCCTCGTGTCCAGGCGATAAGCTCGGACGGAGGCAGAGTACAATGATCCGACCATGAGCCTCGCAGCGCGGGTCGTCGGATCGATCCTCAAGCACGACAAAAAGGTGAGCAGCTACAAGCTAGCGCTGATCCGCTCGATAAACGATGTGGTGCTTTCCTACCCCGATTTGGCTGACGGTGGCGGGGACGTCGCTGTGCCAATCAGACGGCTTGCGCAGTACTGGCTAGCCTACTACTGTCCCTTCGCGCATGAAGTACGACTTCGCGGCGATGATCCCTGATCCTCTGCCTGACGGCCTCTGGGTCATCTACTTAACAGAGGTGTTTGAGATCGCGGGTGCGGTCGGTCTGTTCCTCCCTCAAACTCGCAGGCTCGCAGGTATCTGCCTGGTACTCCTCCTGGTAGCGATGTTTTCGGCCAACGTGAACGCTGCTCTCAACGAGATACCGCTTGGCAGTCAGGACCCAACCCCCTTGTGGCTGCGAACGCCGATGCAGCTCCTCTACATCGGAATGGTCTGTTGGACCTCGATCAAAGCACCTGGTAAGAAGGACGGACGGCTCAGCCGCCGAGAGTCGGTCTTAGAGCAGGATCAGACTCCTTCATGGCAAAGTGCACCATCGTAAACGCCTCTAGTTGATATGCAGGCGGGCCAGAATACCCCGCCTGCATATGTCATCCCGACCACCCCTCGTACACCATCCGTAAAAGGAGAAGCTCATGGAAACGAAAGAGGAACAGGTGAAGCAGGGTGTCATGCACCTGCGGCCCGGCGATGGCCGCTCACTGCGGGTTCTAAGGGACCTCGCGGTCCGGCGTTTCGAGAGAACGTGTACGCCCCTTTGTCCGACTCCATGCCTATGTTTCCGCTACGCCTAAAGGGAAGGAGTTGCGGTGGAAAGAATCCACTTTACCCGTAGAACCCCCTGGACTTCGGAGAAGGCGTGGTCAGAGCATACGAGGCGGCTTAATCTCCGGTTACCGTCACAAGAGTTGCTCTTGGGAAGAATCCTGCTATCGATGTTTTCTAGCGCCCATGACAGGGCAATCCCTGCTCCTGTTAGGTCTGCGAACGACTCTCGCGCACCTTCTACCCCTTAGTTTACTACCTCTTGAGGTCGGTCTGCTTTGATGCCACGCCCCCGCCAGTTTGTCTGCGGTCACGACGGCAGCGGCCAAGGCAGCGACCAGGCCGCCAACGGCGTCTGGCTGACCGACCACGTGCCGCCCGGCTACCTGTCGGGCTGGTCCGGCTAGGGCAGGATCTC
Source organism: Rubrobacteraceae bacterium (assembly GCA_035645375.1). Classification (GTDB taxonomy): domain Bacteria; phylum Actinomycetota; class Rubrobacteria; order Rubrobacterales; family Rubrobacteraceae; genus Rubrobacter_F. Next base: position 939 of record DASQMR010000299.1, on the reverse strand, counting down.
GACGTACCCGTCCGTTCCATGTACGCGGATCCGCTGCCCATCCCGGATCAGCCGGGTGGCATGCTCCACCCCCACGACGGCCGCCAAGCCGTACTCCCGTGCGATCACCGCGCCATGGGTCATCAGGCCCCCCACCTCCGTCACCAGGCCCTTGATCGTGACGAACAGGGGCGTCCAGCTGGGGTCCGTGTAGGCGGTGACCAGGATGTCGCCTTCTTCGAGATCGGCCACCGCCATGTCCAGGATGACGCGGGCTCGCCCTTCGATGGTCCCGGCGGAGACCGGTAAGCCGACCAGCGCGCCGGTCGGCAAGTTGTCGCGTCGGTACGCCCCGGCGATGACCTCGCCATCCGACGTGAGCACCCGGGGCGGCGTGAGCGCTTGATACGACCTGAACGCGTCCTTGCGCTGGCGGATGAGCTGGTCATCCACTTGGTTCGTGCGCACGACGTCTTGGAGCTCCTGGAACGTGAGATAGAAGATGTCTTCCTTCTCACGAAGCACGTGGGCCTGAACGAGGCGCTCGGCTTCTTTCAACAAAGCCTGCTTGTAAACAAAGTAGCGGTTGACCATGCCGTACTTCGGATACTCCCGGTACCCAATGAAGGTCCGGACCCGGTCGATCATCCGCTTGGCCTCTTCGGCCATCCGCTCCCCGTCCGACAAGGCCCGCAAGCGCTCCAGCAGCTCCTGTTCCTTCTTCCAAGCCTCCTGCCGCCCTTGCTCGAACCGCCGCTCGCCGGCGCCCGGCTCGAAGTTCTTGATGTTGCCGAGGATCATGGGCACGAGCGTGGTGGGGCGTTCGCTCCAACGCGGCTTCGTGATGTCGATCTCGCCGACGCAGCGCATGCCGTACTTGTCGAGGTAGGCTCGGATGGCGTCTCGCGCTTCCCGCCCGCCCGCGAGCTTAGCCAGCTCGTCCAGGAAGCCCTCGTCCTT
>DASQMR010000298.1:0-4287 GCA_035645375.1 Rubrobacteraceae bacterium | reverse complement strand
TAGTAGTAGTAGTGATCTTTAAGCGCATCTTTACCGTAGAACGGATCCGTAACGGTCGAGGTAGAGAAGGTGGGTATCACGCCACCCCTCTTTTCTCCTTACCGAGTAGGGTCGGGGATTACCAGCCTGGCCCTACTCTTAGTGGAGGTGGCCCAGCTGGGGGACGGGCGTTAGCCCGTGGAGGTTCGAATCCTTCCCCCTCCGCTCGTCGTAAATCTTCGGTTAAAGCTACCCCACTTCTATTCACCTAATTGCCGCTAAGGCGTTTTCTCGGAAACCTAGCTTCCGGTGTACAGGGTTCTCGGAAATCTAAAGCTAGGGCTATAGGGAACGAGAAAGCCCCCGGCTTGTTTACCGAGGGCTTCTACAAATATTCGGTTTTGTCTGCCTCACTCGCCATATCTAACCACCACCTGAAAACCTCCTACTACTCGCTCAGTATTCCTTCTTTCACCTTAGAGAGATCGCTTGAGCTTCTACGCGTTCTCGCTGTATCAGCATTCCCTTGTTTCTAAGGGACGTGTTGCGCTAGCTCTAACGCTCTCTCTTTGATTGTGCTGTTTGTTATACCCGCTATTGCAACAGGTAAAACAAGGTTCAGCGTATTGCCGCTAAGAGGTCTTCTCGGAAGTTCGTGGTTGCCTGTTCAGTGTGGTGTGGGGAACTGGAAGGTCGTCGTTAGGTGCGCACTAGGCACCACACCATCCTTACCACCAACTCCACAGCTCGAGACTCCTCCAAGTTTTGCTGACGTACTAGCGTGCGCCACGTCTGGAAGTCTAGGGCGAGGGCTATAGCTGCTAGCAGCTCCTCATGCCTTTCGCCGCTTCTTGTATCCAACGCATCGGCGATAGTATCGCGCATCGCTTCCCAGTGGCGGTAGAGGAACACCATGCTCTCTTGGGAGATAGGATCTAAGGGCGCGTCACGCAGTACGTTGGACAACATCGTTTCGGTTCGTTCGTAGTAGGCGTAGACCTCGGATAGCGCTCTCCTAAGGCGCTCCTCGCCGTCTGAGACGGCCTCCCAGGAAGAGGGCTCTGGAAAGGGGTTTAGGGCCAGGTAGTGGGCTGTGCAGGCGTGGTAGAGGTCTCTTAGCTCGGGGAAGTGAGCGTAGTAGGTGTGCCTCTGGACCCCCGCCTTCTCAGCGATAGCGCTGATGGTCGTCCTGGCAGGTCCTACACTCTGGTGCAGCTCTACGGCGGCTTCAGTGATCCTTCGGCGAGTTTCTTTCTGGCGCTCGGCTCTACGCTTCATCTCGTATTTTCGTGGCATAGCAGAATTATCACACAAAGTTGTGCATTGAACCTTGACAGTCGGTACGTTAGCTGTCATTGTTATTTGCACACTACTGTGTAGGGAAAGGAGAAGAGACGATGTCCCCTAATGAAGGCCAGTCCCGCGAGGAGGTCCTGCTAAACGGAGCAGAAGCAGAAGATGCCGCAAGCCGAACCTTTGCGCTCGAGCCGGGCGAAGGCGAGGCGTTGTGGTGGTTTGGGCAGCTAGCCACTATCAAGGCTACGAGCGAGCAGACCGGCGGGCGCTACACTCTGGTAGAGATACTTGCTCCTGAGGGCGGGGGTGTGCTGCACGTCCATCACTTAGAGGATGAAGGCTTTTACATCCTCGAAGGCGAGTTGACCTTCTACGTTGGCGAGCAGACCATAAAGGCGCAGCCCGGCTCGTTTCTCTTTGGGCCTAAGGATGTTCCTCACGCCTTCACGGTTGACTCGGGGCCGGCAAAGCTATTGTTCCTCTTATCACCTTCGGGCATGGAGGGTTTGATCAGGGAAATGGGAGAGCCGGCAAGGTCGTTGAGCATTCCGCCCCAGCCTGAGGAGCCGCCCGACGAAGCCCAGATGGAGCAGATGATGGCTATCGCCGCCCGATATGGGGGAGAGATCCTCGGGCCAGTGCCGAGTACTACTCAGTAATTAGGAACGCTTCGCCAACACCAGGAGGGCCGGGGTCACTTAGAGGGCTCCGGCCCTCCTACTTGTCCTTATTCACCTAATTGCCGCTAAGGTGTTTTCTCAGAAACCCATTCGCACGATCCTGAGTAAAGATGCACCAGCGGCCCCTAAAGGTCCTCTACGGCCTCGTCTGGCCTGGTCCCATGACGTGCTGGAAGGCTGCTAACGACCTGGTCCAACGCAGCAAAGAGACGAGGGAATTGGCGAGGAAGATAGCAAAAGATGGTGAGGATCCCGGCAAGGACCCTGACTTTCAGGAGGCTTACTTCTTGTCGGGGTCTGCTAGAGAGAAATTCCTTCAGATCGCACGGAAGGAGCTAGGCCAACCAGACAACGTAGGCCTCGGCACAAGAGCCAAGGTTCAGCGCGCCCTCGCGGGTTCACCAACAAAGGTTGCCGAGCCAGAGAGCGTAGAGACAGAGCGGACGGAGAGTAGGGGAATGGGGCGCCGGTCTTAGTGGAGACGGATCTTCAGATAGCGTGGTCACTTAACGCGCTACTGGCGATGAAAAATTTCATCCATGGGGTTGCCCCTCATCCATGGGGTATCCAACTACCGCACTGCGAAGGGTAGTCTCTTAGAAGGCCCCGGGCGGGGCAGCCAGCAAGACAAGAGGTGTCTGGATACCCAAGAGGTCTTCAGCTCCTGCACCATGCGGAGAGTGTCGCTTAGCGGGTCTTAGGCGGAGGCGTCCGCTTACTATGGGTATGTGGAGCCTCGGGGCTCACACGATACCTCGCTCCCTGGCTTCCCTGCGGAGCGCTACAAGGAACTCTTCCTCGTTTACCTTCGTGCCGTCTGCAAGGAGATAGGTCTGCGGTGCGCTTTCGGGAGTACCGAATTTGTCCTGACCGCTGTATGTCGTCTCTTCGGCCTGCCGTTTGCGCATCCACTCAGCCGCCCCTGCGAAGAACGTCAGCCGGATCCGTCGCTCGCCAGTCTCCCCAGAGAAATTCTTGGAAACTAAGCCCGCTGCGGCCGCTTAGACCTAGAGGAAGGACTATGGCGAAGGGACTTCCACAGAGGATTCCGCGTGTACCCGGAAAATTAGCTCACGCGCTTGACGGGCAGGGGCAGAAAACTCACTCAATTGGGGTATGCGTCTCTCCCAGTGTAGGGGCTAGTCTCTTCCTTAAGGGTGTACAGACGTCGAAAGGACGGAGAAGATGATGAAAAAGATAAGCATACTGTTGGCCATGCTAGCGCTGATGATGTTCTCTGCGCTCCCGGTGTTGGCCGACGAGAACACCAGCGAGCAGTATATCTATGACTCCCAGAACGCTTACGTTGATATTAACGGCAACGACAATGCTGTCGCGATCGACCAGTCGATTTCACAGAGCGCCTTCAGCCCTGTCTACTACGACTACTGCTACCCCGTGTGGGTGTACTATCCTTACTGGGGATGGGTCTTGGTCTGCTTCTAAGCTCTAAAGAGTGTCTCAGATGAGTAGCACACTAATAGTTTAGAGAAAGAGGGTCGGGGCCCCGGTAAGGAGCCCCGACCCTGCGTTATTCATCGAGTTGCTGCCGCTAAGAGGTCTTCTCGGCAATATAGAGAAGAGAGGCGGACCCCCTAGGGAGTCCGCCTCTCTTTGTGCCGGCCGGAGAAGCTCCGACCTAGCTTTCGCCTTTTAGAGGCTACTTACTTGATGATCCTGCGGGCTACGAGGCCGCCACCCACGAGCAGGGCGCCAGCACCGAGGGCGAGCAGCGAAGCGCCGCCACCGGTCTTCGGAAGCTCTGCCTTAGCGCCGCCAGCCTGTGCCTGGGCAGCCGGAGCCGGAGAAGCCTTAGCCTCCGCGCCGCCAGCCTTGGCCTCCGCGCTGCCAGCCTTGGCCTCAGCAGCCGGAGTAGCGCCAGCCTTAGCCTCAGTAGCGCCAGCCTTGGCCTCAGCAGTGCCAGCACCGGCAGCCGCAGCCTGGGCGATCTCCTGGGTGCACTCGGCGGCTACCTCAGGGCTGAAGCCGCTCTGCACGAGCTCCTGCGCGATCTCAGCCTCGTTCTCGCTGCCATCAATATTGATATTAGCGTTCTGGCTGGACACAACTTCCTGAACGTTCTCGTTCTCGTCACCGAAGGTTACGCTAGCCGGGCAGTTCTGGAGTATGCTGCCCTCGACGGTGGTGCTGTCCTCAAGAGTGACATCACCCTCCTCGACCTCTATCTGGCTACCGCTCTGGGCGAAGGCCGGGGACGCAGCAACTACGACGAGCGCCAACATGGCTGCCAACAACATTAACTTCTTCAACTTCTACCTCCATAGGTAAGACTTATCTGGACAACAGCTATATTCATACCGCATATAGATGC
>DASQMR010000297.1:0-4706 GCA_035645375.1 Rubrobacteraceae bacterium | reverse complement strand
CCGGCATCAATGTGAGCCATGATGCCGATGTTTCTGACCCGCCGTAGCGGGGTTTTTCTAGCTACGGATGAAACAGCCATCTCTTATATCACCACCTGTAGTGTGCAAATGCCCGGTTTGCCTCGGCCATCCGGTGCGTATCCTCGCGCCTCTTGACGCTGGAGCCAACATTGTCCTTGGCGTCCAGGATCTCTCCAGCTAGCCTGCGGCCCATTGTCTTCTCGCGCCGCGCCCTTGCGTATCCCACCATCCAACGAAGGGCAAGCGTGTTCGCCCGTCGCGGGTTCACCTCAATCGGTACCTGGTAGGTCGCGCCGCCCACTCTTCGGCTCTTGACCTCGATCCGTGGGCGAATGTTATCCAAAGCGTTGTTGAGGACCGCGACCGGACTAGATCCGGTCCGTTCCTCGATTACGGAGAGGGCGTCGTAGACGATCTTCTCCGCCGTGCTCTTCTTGCCGTCGAGCATGATCTTATTGATCACCTGCTGCACCAGCACGCTCCCGTACACGGGATCGGCGAGTATCTTCTTCTTCGGCGGCGCCGCGCGTCTCGGCATCCTCTAGCCCTCCCCTACTTCTTCGTCCCGTATTTAGAGCGGCTCTGCTTGCGATTGGAGACACCCAGAGTATCTAGCGCTCCGCGCACGACCTTATAGCGCACGCCCGGAAGGTCCTTTACTCGCCCGCCGCGCACCAATACCACGGAGTGCTCCTGAAGATTGTGGCCCTCCCCCGGCACGTAAGCCGTGACCTCCATGCCGTTGGTCAGCCGCACCCTGGCGATCTTGCGCAGCGCCGAGTTCGGCTTCTTCGGCGTGGTCGTCGAGACACGGGTACATACGCCGCGCCGCTGGGGTGAACCCTGCAACGCCGGCGTCGCCGTCTTCTCTATCTTCGACCTGCGCTCCTCGCGCACGAGTTGATTCGTCGTCGGCACGGCTGCGCCTTCCTTTCTCTTCTCCGGGAAAAGATCTTATAACAAACAAAGTTACGCGCCGCAGTCTGGGGTCAAGCCCCGGGAGCAATCGTAGCTGCTCTTGACCGCGACGCGTAATTTTAGGCTTAAGAAGCCGCTATGTCAAGGTTCTCGACTTCCTCAGCGCCATAGCCTTCGACGCTGACTGTGAGCTGCCGGTAACGCGGCATCCCCGTGGCCGCCGGGATGAGTTTCCCGATGATGACGTTCTCCTTGAGCCCAGCAAGGCTATCCACCTTGCCCTCGATAGCCGCGTCGGTGAGAACGCGGGCGGTCTCCTGGAACGAGGCGGCGGAGAGGAAGCTGTCCGTTGCGAGCGAGGCTTTGGTGATGCCCATAAGGACCGTGTGGAAGGTAGCCGGCTGGCCGCCCTCCTCTTCGGCTCGCTCGTTCTCGGTCAGGACCGTAAAACGGTCGGCGACCTGCTCGGGCAGGAGGTTCGTATCGCCCGGGTTGTCGACGACTACCTTACGCAGCATCTGGCGCACGATCACCTCGATGTGTTTGTCGTGGATATCCACGCCCTGCGCCCGGTAGACTTTTTGCACCTCCTCGACCAGGTATCGCTCGGTGGCGGTAGTGCCCCGCTCGTATGCCAGGTCGTTCTCAAGGATTTGATGCGGGTAGACAGCGCCTTCGGTGATCGGGGTGTTCGCCCGGACCTCGGCCCCCTCGACGAACTCCGGCCTCAAGAGCTGGCGCTCGACCTTGTACTCCCTGGCCTCGGTACCATCAGGGGAGTTGACAACGACCTTTATGAGGCGATCGCTCTCGGTCTCCTCCAGCGTCACGTAACCATCTATATCAGCCAGAGTAGCCTCGGCTTTCGGGTGCCGCGCCTCGAAGAGCTCGACGACCCTCGGTAGCCCCGCCGTGATGTCCTCACCTGCGATACCGCCGGTGTGGAAGGTACGCATCGTAAGCTGCGTTCCCGGCTCGCCGATGGACTGCGCCGCGATAATACCAACGGCCTCGCCGACGTCCACCGGACGGTAAGTCGAGAGAGCGCGACCGTAGCACGTCTGGCACACGCCTTGCGGGCTCTCGCACTTGGACGGCGTACGCACCGGGACCATCGTCTCGCGTGGCAACTCCTCGCTCCATTCGCCAAGAAGGCGCGGCGTTATGTCCGTGCCGGCTTCGGCTACTACCTCGCCCGTCTCCGGGTTTACGAGATCACGGGCCAGGAAGCGGGCCGCCACTGAGTCGTTCGCGTTGCCCCTGCTGCCGCCGAGGAATAGCGGTATCTCTACGTATCCCTCGGTGCCGCAGTCTGCGTCGTGGATCACTACGTCCTGAGAGACGTCCACCAGCCGTCGAGTAAGGTAGCCCGAGTCGGCGGTACGCAGGGCGGTATCAGCCTGACCCTTCCGGGCGCCGTGCGTAGAGGTGAAGTACTCGAGCACCGACAGACCCTCCATGAAGTTAGACTTCACGGGCTCGTCGATGATCTCGCCCTTAGTGTTCGTCATCAGGCCGCGCATCCCGGCGAGCTGGGTGATCTGAGAGTAGTTACCCCGGGCGCCGGAGTTGGCCATCATGTAGATCGGGTTAAGCTTGTAAAGATTTTCCTTCATCGCCTGCTCGACCTCGTTCTTGGCCTGCGTCCACATCGCGATGACCCGTTCGAGACGCTCGTCGTCGGAGATAAAGCCCTGGTCCCACTGGTCCTCGATCTCGTTGACCATCCCGTCGTACTTCTCGAGGATACCTTCCTTCTGCTCCGGCACGACGATATCGTTCTTGCCGATAGAAACGCCAGCTTTAGTGGCCGTGTGGAACCCGACCCTCTTCAAGGTGTCCAACAGCTGGCTGACGAGCTCTGTTGGGTAGCGATCGACGTAGCCGCGAACGAGGTCCTTAATCTCACCCTTCTTCAAGGTGTGGTTGATGAATTCGTAGCCCTCCGGATCATACACATCACCGAGGTACTCGCGCAGCGCCTGCTCTACGTTCTCGTTGAAAAGCGCCCGGCCGAGAGTAGTCTCGATTTTAATGTCGCCGCGGCGCAAGAGGATCTTGTCGTGGATCTTGAGCGATCCCTCTTTGTACGCCGCCTCCGTCTCGTCGTAAGAAGAAATGAACGCCTTGATGTCGGCGTTCTCGAATTCGTCGTCCGCGTAAGTGATGTAGTAGAGCCCAAGGACCATATCCTGCGACGGCACCGCGATCGGGAACCCGTTTGCCGGCAGCAGTATGTTCTGCGTCGAGAGCATCAACACCCGCGCCTCGGCCTGAGCCTCCGGGCTCAACGGCACGTGAACCGCCATCTGGTCACCATCGAAGTCCGCGTTGAACGCGGAGCACACGAGTGGATGAACCTGTATCGCCTTGCCCTCAACCAGAACAGGCTCGAACGCCTGAATACCGAGCCTGTGCAGCGTCGGCGCACGGTTCAAGAGCACCGGGTGCTCCTTGACGACGTCCTCCAGCACGTCCCACACCTCGGGGCGCAGTCTCTCGACCATCTGCTTAGCGCTCCGAATGTTCGGCGCGAGCGCCCTATCTACGAGCACCTTCATCACGAAGGGTTTGAAGAGTTCGACCGCCATGAGGCGCGGCAAACCGCACTGGTGCATCTCGAGGCCCGGACCGACAACGATGACCGATCGGCCCGAATAGTCCACACGCTTGCCGAGCAGGTTCTGCCGGAAGCGGCCCTGCTTGCCCTTGAGCATGTCAGAGAGGCTCTTGAGCGCCCGGTTACCGGCGCCCGTGACAGCGCGGCCGCGGCGGCCGTTGTCGAACAGGGCGTCGACGGCCTCCTGGAGCATCCGCTTCTCGTTGTTCACGATCACATCCGGAGCACCCAGGTCTAGAAGCCTGCGGAGCCTATTGTTGCGGTTGATGACACGCCTGTACAGGTCGTTTAAATCGCTCGTGGCGAACCGCCCCCCGTCGAGCTGAACCATCGGGCGTAGGTCCGGCGGCAGGACGGGAACGGCGTCCATGATCATCCACTCCGGCCTGTTCTCGCTCACGCGGAACGCGTCAACGACCTTGAGGCGCTTTATGGCCTTCTGGCGCTTCTGGCCCTTCGCCTCGTTGACCGTGTCCCGAAGCTCCTGGGCCTCCTCTTCGAGGTCGACCTGGGTTATAAGGTCTCGTACAGCCTCGGCGCCCATCCCGCCGCGGAAGTACACCCCGTAGCCGTACTCATCCCCGAAACGGTCCTTCATCTCGCGGAAGAGTTCCTCGTCATCTACGATCTGGCGAGGCTCCAGCGTCTGGAACTCCTCCCACGCGCGACGGATGAGCTCTATTTGCTCGTCAACGGAACGCTGGACATCCTGGACAGTCTCTTCGGCCTCTTTGTAGACCCGCTGGATCGCCGCTTCGCGCTCCTCCTCGAGGATCTCCGCATACTCCTCAGTCAACTCGTCCGGGGAGCTCTCACCCTTGATGACGCTCTCGCGCTTGGTGCGCAGCGCCTGGGTCTGTAAAACCTCCTCGTCCCGCTCCTCCTCAAGCTGGCGGATCTCCTCCTCGACCTGATCACGCAGGCTGTCTATGTCATTGGCCCGCTCCTCGCGGTCTACCCACGTGACTATGGAACTCGCGAAGTACAGCACCCGATCAAGGTCCTTCGGACTGATATCGAGCAGGTAACCCATCCGGCTCGGCACGCCCTTCACGAACCACACGTGCGCGATCGGGGAGGCCAACTCAATATGGCCCATCCGGTCGCGGCGTACCCTAGCGCGGGTTACCTCGACACCGCACCGCTC
>DASQMR010000296.1:0-4276 GCA_035645375.1 Rubrobacteraceae bacterium | reverse complement strand
CCTTGCGCGTGGGGGCGAGGTCGAGGTGCTCGAGGGCGACTGGAAACCGCAACGCCTGGTCATCCTCGAATTTGAGAGCATGGAGCGATTTAACGAGTGGTACAACTCGCCGGAATACGCTCCCCTCAAGCAACTGCGCTGCGAGGCCTCCGTCACAGAGTTCGTCGTCATCGAAGGCCAGTAAGGGGAAGGAACGGACCATGGCAGCGTAGCGAGGGCATCCTATTGATTGCACCGGGATCACTGAAGGTGCACCATAAGTGTGCCGATAATTACTTCGTCGCGTGCACGAAGGGCGTCAGTCACGTAGGAGAGGTTGAGTTATGGTAAAGCCGCCGAATATTAAACAGCTGAAAGAGATTGGACACGGATTCGGACTTCGTTTGGACGAAGAAGAGGCGCTTTCGTTTGTCGGACTTATAGATGGCACCCTCGCTTCCTACAACAGGCTGGAGCAGCTAGCCGAGCCTGCTCTGCCCGTGAAGTACTCGCGTTCGGGGAGCTACCGACCGGACTCGGAAGAGAATCCCCTAAACGCCTGGTACTGGAAGAGCTCTATTAAGGGCGCTGAGAGTGGACCGCTCTCTGGCAAGCGAATCGCCATCAAGGACAACGTCTGTGTTGCAGGCATGCCGATGATGAACGGCACTACAACGCTCGAAGGTTACGTTCCCGAGTTCGATGCGACTATCGTCACGCGTATCCTGGACGCGGGAGGTGAGATCGTAGGCAAGGCTGTCTGTGAGCACCTGTGCTTTTCTGGAGGTAGCCACACCTCGGACACCGGGCCAGTATTGAATCCCCACGACCACACCCGCTCGGCGGGGGGCTCTTCCAGCGGCAGCGCCGCGCTCGTCGCCGCCGGTGAGGTGGACATGGCGATTGGCGGAGACCAGGGTGGCTCGATACGCATCCCCTCCTGCTGGTGCGGAACCTACGGTCTCAAGGCCACCTATAGCTTGGTTCCGTACACTGGGGTATTCCCGATAGAGCTCACCCTCGATCACGCCGGCCCCATAGCCGCCACCGTCTCCGACGTAGCCTTGCTTCTTACCGCCATAGCCGGAGAGGATGGCCTGGATCCACGACAAAAGGATGTGAAGATCGGCGACTACATGAACGCTCTAAACGGAGACGCGCAGGGGTTGAAGATAGGCGTCGTGAGAGAAGCTTTTGGTTGGCCGGGCCTCTCAGAGAACGATGTAGACGAAGCTGTTCATGATGCGGCGAACGGCTTCAAGGACTTGGGCGCGGAAGTTTCCGAGATCTCTATCCCCATGCACCGCGACGGCATCCACGTTTGGAACGGCATCGCTATCGAGGGCGCGACGGAGCTGATGGTCCGCGGCAACAGTATGGGCACTAACTGGCAGGGTCACTACTCTACATCCTTGCTCGACGTCTACGGTCGGGGGCGCAGGCTGAATGCCGACGACCTCTCCGAGACCGTAAAGCTCACCATGCTGATGGGCCAGTACCTACGCGACGCTTATGGGGGCCGCTACTATGCCAAGGCCCAGAACCTCGCCCGCAGGCTCAGGGGAGCTTACGACGAGGCGCTAGAGTCCGTAGATCTCTTGCTCATGCCTACGCTTCCGCTGAAGGCCACGAAGATTCCCGAACCCGACGCCTCCATCGAGGAGATCGTCGCCCGGTCTCTGGAAATGCTCCCTAACACCGCTCCCTTCGATGTGAGCGGCCATCCAGCAATAAACGTCCCCTGCGCCGTCTCCGAGGATCTGCCCATCGGCATGATGCTTATCGGCAGGAAGTGGGACGAGGAGACCGTGCTGAAAGCGGCACACGCTTTCGAGCAGACTGAGACCTATAAGGTCAAAGCCGGCGCCACGCCAAACCGTTGACGTAAAGCAAAAGAAGAAAACAACGGCTCTAGATTTCTCCGGGGCAGACCTTTCTACAACCGTACTGTAACTCGTCGGCTCAGCGCCCCGCTATAGCGAAGAGTGCCCTTGCGCCCACGGTCATAGTTGCTACCTCTGGCGATGTAGCCGGGCGGACAGTAAACAGGACGCAAGGAATAAGAGTGCGTTGAAAACGGTCACACGAGGTAGTGTGCACGAGGTAGTGTGCATGAGGTCGGGCAACGAACGTTTTGATGGTCCGAGACTAAACTTTGAGCCTACCGCTAGGAGGTAGATTGCCCTTAGCTACCTTAGCTTTCCCGGTTGAAGGACTCAACGAGTTTCATCAGACGTACTTGTAATTTGTGTCCACTGCTATTGATCTCCGAGTTCCTAACGGAGGCCACGGTATTCTCAGGCTTGATTGCCGAGACATGAGTCTGGCCATCCTGCTCGTAGAGCGCAATCTGCAGCAGGCCTAGGCTAGTCGCACTGGGGTTAATTTCGGCCACCCGCTCTGCGAATTCCTGCTCCATGGCTACAAGGACAGTTAAGGGAGCATCTCGGTTCAGCTCGGGAGCGAGGTCTAGCTCTCCGAGCAGTTTTAAGCCTGCTCCTTGTAAGGCTTCTTGGATGCGTTCGAGAGCTTCGCTAAACGGGAGGGGAATTGTGTTGGAAATAGTCGGGGAGAGCTCCTCGCGCTGCAAGCGGGCGTCCTCCTCCGACTTTACTGCGGCATAGTTCTCCTCTAGGTAAGAGATTATATCGGCGGAGTCCGAGATGACCTCCTCTCCATCTACCAGCACCGGGATAGCCGTGTTACCCGTGAGCTCTTTGACCTCAGTGCGTTCCTCGCCTTCAGCAGGGACGCTAATGGCTTCGTAGGACACCCTCAGTTCGGTCAGTTTCGCGCGTACCCTGTGAGAGAAGGGGCACCACTCTGTCTGATATAGCTGGAGCATCTTTGCCTCCTCTTCTTTACCGGTTGGGTGATCGGGCATCTAGTTGCGGACCGGCCCGCTGAGGACGTGCAAGCGTGTTGCATCTATGTCGCGCACGTCGCTAGCGTCATCGGTATTCTTAATCTGGACGTCGGTCCACTCGCGGCAGTCCATACGAAAGTCGGTCCCCGGATCGACTGAGGCGACGGACGGTATATCCGGGTGCCAGCGATTATAGCCAGGCACATCCTGCTCGAACATGCTTTTGCTTTGGTCTAGCGGATAGATATTCTCGGCCAAGAGTTTTACCCTTTCCTCGCGTCCCTCACGGATCGCGGCTATCTGTAGCAGTAGCATGCCACAAGCAAGCACTCTGCGCCTCTCCCATACCGCTCGTTTTGGGTAGACCTGATCTGTAACTCCGACTTATCATGGGGCACGTTCTTGGTCGACGAGCCTATTCATGAACTGCCGCCAAGATGTCTTCTTGGTAATACACATCCAGGTGAGTAGTACAGGGTCGAGGGTGGAGGGGCATGGTGGCAGCTCTGACTCGGAGTAGATAGCTTCGTGGCCATGGTCGGTGAGGGGCGCATAGCGGAGGACCACCCTGTAGAGCCCGTCACTAGTGTCACGGTTGGGGACACGCGGTTCGGGGTAGTGGCATTCCGCGCGGGTGGACGTGCACGCGAGCCCTGCGTAAGGGCCGCGAAAGACAGCGGACTATGGGAGGAGAGAAGTTGACAAAGTCCGACGGCGGAGATAGCGGCGGATTCTCGGAGCTTTTTGACCTGATCAGGAACTACGCGAAACGGGACCGTGCTCACCAAGAGAAAGCCCTCAGGCTCATAACCGTTGCATACGAGGGGCCCCCCGAAATCGAAGGCATGCCGGACGTTAGGCAGACGGTAGACGACATCTTAGGCAGGTTCGACTACGTGTTCCCCGTTAGAGAGTTTGGCGCCCTCGACCCGCGTTCAGTTGACGCGGTGGTGAGGGTCACGTTGTACGAGGAGGGGAACAGGGAGTGGGGGATCGACCGGTTGGCCAGGATGCTGCGGGGCTTGGTCCGCAGACTGGACGCCGAGGGCGGCTACCCTGACTATGCGGAGGACACCGGTATGGTCATGACTGGCTTGCAGACCGTGGTGAGCGGCGCTCTGGTGGAGGAGATCGTCGAGGAACTCCAGGAGATCGCCGAGGAGCTCGTTGAGGATGCTGTGCCCGAGGGCAAGCCCCTGATGACGGACGCGCCGCGCATACTCCCCGGCGTCGTGCTGGGAGAGGAGGAGAACGTCGCGTCGCCGGGGGGGACGCGACGTGGATTGACCGTCAGGAACTGATGGATCTGCTGGCTAAAGCGGGTACGCCTACCGAGGTGGCGGTAGCCAGGGACGCCGCGGAGAGCTACCTGGCCTCCAACCCTTCAGATGGCGACGTGCGGGCGGCTCGCGACCGTTTGCCTGCCCCTGG
>DASQMR010000295.1:0-9865 GCA_035645375.1 Rubrobacteraceae bacterium | reverse complement strand
GAGGGAGAGACGAAACAGAGAGTGAAGGCTTCATAGACAAGGCGAAGAGGAAGTTGGGGGGTTAATAACGCAGCACCCTAACTCCAAAGCTACTCTGAAGAGGAGCCGGGGTCTTTAAGCAGCCCCGGCTCTTCTTATGCCCTGGGTTTCCGATAGGTAGAACATCGGAAAGCAGACAGAAATAGTGGCCGAGTCTCAGAATGTATCCTCAATGCAATAGATTCGAAACGCCTGCGCAATATGAGTTTTATATGATGTTACGGTACCGGGCTGGCAAAGATACCCCCCCTCCAAAAGCCCAGCCCAGCGCTTTTTATGCCCTCATGCCCTCTTAGTTTCCGAGAACTCTTATACCAGAAGCTAGGTTTCCGAGAATTTCTATTAGCGGCAAACTCGCTGAATACCGGTGAGCAGCGCCGCTCCTTGCCACATCCCGGTCCAGGTGAGGTGGTCGGAGAGAAATCTTGTGACCCAGGGTGAAGGCGAACACGAAGACAAGATCGAAGAACAGCTCCAGCGGGGTGGCTCCCTGCTCGATGGTGTCCTCGTTCTCCCGTTGCGAGGACGCCGACCCGGCCGCGCTCATCCGGTTCCCCTTCGATCCCTACCTTACTGCTTGCCCCTGCAGTGCTCGATGTCCCAGTTGGCGGTATTAGCCCCAGCCTCGTACGCACTCCGCAGGAACTCCAGCAAGGTGTCCTTCGGCGAGGCGCTGTTGCGCACTTCCTCGTAGGTCAGGAGCGCTGTTCCCCCCTCCTGCCAGGAGGCCGCCTCCGGCCTTAGCGGCTGATCGGTGAGGCCCGCCGGCTCGGGGGCGGTGTAGGAGTAGAAGGCTGGCTCGCGCACGTTGGCGTCTCCCGCCCAGAACCCGCAGGCGATGACCTCGTGGGAGTACGCTTCGCGCGTTACAGGATCTACGTCTTCGGATAGCGCGGCGCGTTTTCCGGAGAAGCGGGCCACTGCCAGGTCGAAGCTGTGCCAGAAGAGGTGTACGGGGCTCTGCTTGCCGTTGAACCGGCCCGCGTACTCTTTGAAGACCTGATCCGTCCAGGAGAGTATGCGGTGGAAGCGCCGCACGTAGGACTGCTCGCAGGTGGAGTGATAGGTGTTGTTCTCCAAAGTCTGCTCGTCGTCGAGGTCGAAGGGTTTGGTGTTTATAGAGACGTCTATTCCTAAAGAGCCGAGGCCCCCTATGAGCCTGCTGTAAAACTCCGCCACGGGAAGGTTATCTATCGCGAAATCGAATCCGCCACCTTCGCTGGTCGTGACCACCAGCCGGTTGTCGATCAGGTCAAAGGAGATGTCGAAGGTCCCGGAAGCATAGGGGATAGGGTCGGTGGTGAGCCCACGCGGAGTCATGTAGAGGGTAACGTGCCACCAATGGTTTCTGGGCGGGGAGAGCTCCATGCGGATCTTGCCCACTATCTGGCAGTAGCGGTGCAGCGTCTCCTTGGTGTCCTCCCATTCCTCCAGCGGGAGCGGCGGCAACTCCATCTCCGAAAGCGCGGCGGTCCCCTTAGCCATCTTCTTGCTCCTCCTTCATCTCTCGCCTACCTTCGATCCTGCAATCATATGCCCTCGCGGGCGTCGTAGTCTCTCCTTGTGGCCTCGACCTCCTCGATGTGTACCTCGGTCCTCGCGCACAACTGCGCGAGTATCCTTATCAGGGACTCCCCGAGCCGCGTTAGCGAGTACCCCACCCGTGGTGGGATAACCGGGTATGCCTCGCGCCGGATCAGCCCGTACCACTCTAGCCTCCTCAAGGTTTTGGTGAGCATCTTCTGGGAGATACCTTCTATTTCCCTCAGTGTTGTCAAGCTATGTTGCTAGAAAGCGGCGGGGTCTAACGGCCTCGGCTCTTCTTATGCCTTTTACCCTTCTAATTTCCGAGAATTTAGTTCACCGGAAGCTTAGTTTCCGAAAAAAACCTCTTCCCTGCGATTCGGTGGACAGAGGTAACCTGCCCCCTAACGAGAGTGCAGGAGTTCTATCAGTTAGAGGATGTGAGTGAAATCGGAGCGATGCCAGAGAAAGGGCTTAGGGTGCTGCAAGCGGCCGTCGTAGACGCGGGCGGCAATCCCGGGGTGTATGTCTCCCTGGCGCGGGTTATGCAACAGGCTGAAGTCCCCGACCTAGAAGAGTTCTTACAGATAGCGGAGTACCTATGGGCGTGAGTTTTTTGACCCAACCGTAAGGCTGGATGCATGTTTTACTCGGCCACAGGGGCAATGGTATCCATGATACAAGATAGGCGTCCTATTAGTTAAGGGGAGGTATTTGCACTTTGGCTAAGGAAGGTAGCGATAGGTCCACAGAAGGAGAGTACGGCTTTGCCGGCTACACCGTCTACGATAGAGACTACGAGAAGATCGGCAAGGTAGATGACCTTTTTGTCGATAAGGACGACCAGCCCGAGTACATAGGCGTGAAGATGGGCTTCTTGGGCACCAAGTCCACCTTGATCCCGATAGAGCTCGTGCGCATAAACGAGAAGCGAAAGCTCGTCGAAGTTGTGGCGGATAAGGAGACCGTCAAGGAGGGGCCGACCTTCGCAGACGACCAGGAGATAACCGCAGAGTTCGAGCGGCGGGTCCACAGCTACTATCGGGTGGAGACTGCGCGAGCCTCTTCTGCTGAGAGAGGAGCTTACGGCGCGTACTACTCTGGTGCTAGCGGCGGTGAGCAGGTCTACGTGCAGCCGGGTGAGCGCTTAGGTAAGAAGCATTCTGGCGCAGAGCTCGACGATGGCGAGCGCGAGCATGGCGTTAGCTCTAAGGACGAGCTTAGGATGCAGAGGGTCGAAGAAGAGTTAAGGGTTGGCACCCGCGAGCGCGAGGCTGGACGCGTCAACGTGCGTAAGCGGGTAAGGACCGACCGCGAGCGCGTTACGGTGCCCAAGAGGCGCCAAGAGGTGCGCGTGGACAGAGTGAGGGTTGAGGAAGGCCGGGAGGACGAGGTCAGCGTGCCCGTGGTCGAAGAAGAGATCGTGGTTGAGAAACGACCCGTGGTCAAGGAGGAGCTTAGGATTCGCAAAAACGTCGTCGAAGAAGACCAGGTCGTTGAGGAGGACGTCCGCAAGGAACAGATCGACGTAGACGACGAGACGAGCAGGCGCCGCGACAGGTAACCCGGCTCCCCGTGCTGAGAAGAAGTCCTCGAAGGGACATAGAGAAAATTACTGAGTCGGGGCTTCTATGCCTCGGCTACTTTTTCGCCCCTCCTGTCTGAGTTAGTTTTGAGAACGCTCCGAATGGGCAACTGAGTTTCCGAGAAGTCTACTCTTAGCGGCAATCTGGTGAAGAGAGGAAACCCGTATCCGCAATACGCGCTAGCCATTTGTTTACGAAACCTTTGCAAAATGTCTATTTGAACTTTACACAGCCTCCTTATAGTTGTGTGACAAGCGCTAAGGAGGAAAAGATTGGCGAAGGCAGTTGAAGGGGCAAGCCTCGTTAGAGAATTCCAGGGAGCCTACATAAACGTGCTCACCTACAAGCAGCGGTGTAGTACTTGTGAATACCTCGCCCCGGACAACTGTATTGTCTCCTCGATGTTGCCCTACGACTCCTACGACATTGAAGGATTTGTCTGCCCGTGTTGCGCTAATTATCAGGCGGTGAGGGTCCGATTAGAGCTAGGAGGCGAATGGGTAAACGGGCTCCGAGAATACTGATCCCTGGTAGTTTTCCGAGCAGACCTCTTAGCGGTGATCCGATGGTTAGAGGCAAGCATATAACAAAAGCCGGAGTCCCGAAGGACCCCGGCCACAGGTGCTACTCTAGTAGTCGTTAACTAGGCTACAAAGGCTAGAGCTACCCGTTATTTGCGCGACTGCCCGCCTCTGCGGTGCAGTTGGCCTGTCCATCGTCCGCGAGATCGGCAGCGAGAACGTTTATGTCAACGTCACAGACATTAGCCGCTACAGCGATAGGCAGCTGAACCTTATTGCGATTAACGTCTACGGCGTCAACGATTGTTACGTTCACGAGCCCTCCGGTAACGACCGGTCTCCCTGTGGTGCCGCCAGAGCCGGCATGGCTGTGAGGGTCACCATTAGGGCCGTAACAAAGATTAGCGCGATTAAGCGTCTCATCTCTCGCTTCCTTTCCTAGTAGTCGGTTGCGCCACTGGCTCCCCCCGTATCAGGCGCCCATATACACTGCGGAGTTCTAAGCCTCTACGAGCCGATCTGTGCCTTTTCCTAACGCCTCCTCCCAGAAGGGCATTTGCACATGCTCAATTGCACTTGCCTAAATAAGACACGGGCGGGTAGGATGTGGTTATAGTGGTTGTCGCCATAGGGTGACTTTCGTATAACTCAAACCCCGGAGGCTCTGAGGAGCTCACATGGTGCCCGTGGTGGAGTAGGACGCTCGGAGGATAGCGGCAACCCGCTTCCCAGAGGCTCAAACTTATAGGATAGATTGTCCAAATGCCCAGACGCACGAACGACTTTCAGGGCCTCATGTATCTGATTCAGTCGCAGCTCGCTCCGACCGGTGCTCAGGTTACGGAATCAGAATTGCTGACCGACGAAGCCATCAATAGCGACCGGGAGATCAACATCCTCATTTCCGATCCTACTAACGGTCTGCCACCGCAGACAGTCGCCATCGAATGCCGGGATAGAAAGCGCAAGGCAGATATCGGATGGATCGATAAGATCATCGACAAGTATTCCAAGATTCGCGTCCGCCGGGTAGTCGCCATTTCGCGATCGGGGCTCACAAAGAACGCGTTCAAGAAAGCAGAGGACGCCGGTATTGATACGCTCTTACTCGGCGAAGCTCTTGCAGCAGACTGGGGAACTGCAGTTGAGAATGTCACTGCTGCGCTCTTGAGGTCACGCTTGGTCACCCGCATGAGTACTGAGTTGCGCTTCGATGATACTCACAATCCTGTCCTCTTAGAAAAACAGCCTAAGCTCTTAGGTGCCATGATCCTCCAAGCTGACGGTTCGCCTTTGGGGCCGTTAGAAAACCTCGCGGCATCGTTGTTTGAGGGACCAGAAATGCAAGAGGCTCTGGCAGCTACTTAGTAACCGGCTCCGGACAATTACGTTCCCTGCGCGAAGTTATGGTCCTTGCGCGGTGCCGAACAGAAGACCTCAAAATCGTCCTCGAACACAAATCGCTTGGTCAGGCCCGAGTAGCGTTTGGATCGGCAGACACCTTTGGCTATCGCTTCCACGCCGCCGCATCGCAGAAGCCCGAAGGCCCTTGAATGAAGGCATTCTCATCCGAGAGCCTTAGCCCCGGTCGCATACCCCTATAGGATTGAGGCCTTGTGCCGAATTCACGAGTAGACCCTTCCTACATCTTGGTGTGCTTGCCCACTATTCTCCGAACAGCCTCCATCGGAGCCCTTTGAATCGCGCGCCATTTAACTCCCTAAGTCTTCTGCGCAACCCTTCCGCTCGCTCCCACTCCCGAGCAGCCCTTTCCTGCTCTCTATTGACTCGCTCGCTCTCCTTGTCAGCCCTAGCTCGTTCCCTGCGCAGCTCGGCAAGCAAGTGGGCTTCTCGTTTTGCCAGGTCAACTCTGCTTCGGACAGCAGCTCGGCCCCTAAGCCGTTCAGGGAGCGCCTGGGGACCTTCCACCGCCCGGTGCGAGGGTCCTCCATCAGCTCGGCCTCCAACTCCCCGGCCGAAAACCGCCCCAAGATGCCAACCTTCGAAGGGGGCGTAATAATCCTCCACCATCTAGTGCTCAGACACCGAAGAATCTCCGCCACCACGAGCGGCGCTCTACGGGGGGCTCTGGCCCTTCGTTATTAAGCCGGGGATTAAGTTTACAGCGACGAAGAATTTGTCCTTAATGTTATAGATTCGAAACACATTCGTAACACCAGTTGGCCTAGAATAATTAGTAAGATCAGGCTGGCATGTATTCCCCCCTCCAAAAGTCCAGCCTGGTTCTTCTTCCGGGGCTCCTATATTTGGTGCTCCGGAGCTCTTTTTTCGCACGCTCACGCATCCTTTTGTACCCTTTTAATGCGCCGTGGCTAGACGAGGCGAGAGCATAGCCACCCGAAGACTGGAGAGAGGGTTACCTGGCTAGATACGGTGGAGGACACTAAGGGGCAGCTGTTGCGGTTTGAGTGGGTGGTCCCGCCCCGGTTCTTCCTCTCCGAGCACCTCCACCCCGTCACAAGGAGCGCCACGAAATCTTATCCGAAACGCTACGGGACCATGTGGGAGGAAGAGAGCAAATCTTCCGGTAAGGGTAGAGGGTGGTTGGTCCGCCGGGCGTGCCTCACTCCTGGCGCAACCCCACATCAACAAGGAGTTAGCTCTCCTCGGCCGCCCCACCTTGTCGTTCAAGTAAACGGCCGGGCCTTCTAGCACGTGCCGGTCTAGGTATAAGGATGCGATCTCACTTCGCAGCCTCTGGAGGTTTGCAGGAGTAAGATACTTCATGCATGGGTATGGCGAAAGACTGGGCACACAGTAGGCTATATAGCTGGTTAAGGGGAACTTTATGAGCGTACGCGATCAGGAGCGGCGCCAGCGAGAATCCGAGCGCAGGATAAGCGAGGCCATGAGCAGGGCGGATAGAGAGGTCGGGCAGAAGATCGCGGCGCGGGCACACGAAGCCTCACTCAGGGCCGAAGAGGTTAAGAGGAGGATCGAGAAGGGCGACGTAGAGCCGCGTCCCTTACCTGGCATTAGAGAAGACTCGATGGAGTCGATGGAGTCGATACAGTCCATGAAGTCTTTACCATCCATGGAATCTATGGAGTCGGCCGATCATGCAAATCAGTTGAGCCTCGAGGCCCGACAAGCGGCGGAGGCCGGGGAGGTTATGTCAAAGGACATGCCCCTAGAAGGGACAGGCATAGATCCCGAGGCTGCACACGACGACCTTGCGCAGAGGGTAACCGAGGACTCAGATGCGGGCGGAGATCCGCACCTACACGCCGAGCGCAAAACGGAAGAGTTGGCAGCAGATATGACCGAGGACACGGGTGCTGAGGGAGACATGCAGGTACACGCCGAGCGCAAAGTGGACCAGATGGCGAACGAAGTGCTCGAAGATGCGTGAGTAGCCCAAGGAACAGTACGTTTACTGGGCGTAAGGAAGGGGCGAGTTTAGCAAACGGCCCCGAAGGATAGGGCTGGGGCGAGGAAGGGTAATAGAAAGTGCCGGATAAGGATCCCTATGAGTTACTTGGTGTGCCCAAAGGAGCTTCAAAAGACGTCTTGCATAAGGCGTACAGGAGGCTAGCCCGGGAGCATCACCCGGACGCCAGACCTAACGACCCCAGGGCTGAGGAGCGTTTCAAGGAGATTCAGCAGGCCTACGACGTTCTCGTGAACGCCGAGAAGAAGCGGGGCTACGAGGCAAGCTCCCGCACCTCTCCTCAGGCGGGCCCCAGCGGTGCCCGCACGCGACCTGGCGAGAGGTATGGGAGCAGTAGTGTCTCTCCGGGCGGCCTCGCGGATTTACTCGCCGGTCTAAGCGACCTCTCCCGAGATCCCCCCAGCGGACGCAAAGAGTTTGTCAGGGAGCTTCGGAGCGAGGACGTGGTCCGCATCGCCAAACTCTTCAGCGTGGATTTGACTAGGGTTGCGAAGTTGCTGCATAAGGGCGTGAAGATGAAGGCGGATGCCAGCTTCGGGGTCGAGCGAGCAGGCAACCCATCCGCAAGAGGCATGCGCATGCGGGGAGGGGCGCCGCCAGGGCAGGGAAGTGAGAAGCCGCCCGTGCCGCCCAAGCCCCTGATACCACGAAAACCACCCAAGCCACCGAGGACTGAGCGTCCCGATGGGACTCAATAATCTCCGTAGCGACGAGCGCTCAACGAGTACATCGCGAGGCGTCGCTCATAAGGACAAACGGGCAATGATGCTCCGGGCATTAGGGCCGAGGTAGCCCTAAAGGGGATTAAGGTGTAACCGTCATGCCGCTGCTCGCGTCTAAGTAGGTATTGGTACAGTGGTCTCCGAGCAGGCTGCCGAGAAGCAGGCTGCCGAGAGCGGAAAGGAGCAGCGCGTGGGAAGAAAGAGCAGCAGGCAGGATAAGAACGAAGGGGCGATGGACAAGGCCAAGGGCCGGGCTAAAGAGGCAGCCGGCTCTATTACCGGGAACAAGGACAAGAAGGCCGAGGGGCGTGCGGACCAAGACAAGGGTACCTTTAAGGACAAGAAGGCTGCGGCGAAGGACCTTCTTAAGTAGAGAAAAGAATCTTCTAGAGTAGGGACAGGGACGTCGAAAGGTAGGAGCAGGAGAGTTTGAACAAAACGGAGTTGATAGAGAGGATTGCCGAGGAGGCCGGGGTGGCTGAAGAAGAGGCCCGGAATTACTTCAAGGCCTTTGAGGGGGTGGTAGCCAAATCGCTCAGGGCGGGTGAGGAGATCCAGATCACGGGCTTTGGTAAGTTCTACGTCAGAGAGCAGAAGGCCAGGGAGGGCAGGAACCCGCAGACGGGGAAGAAGATGCAGATCGCGGCCTCCAAAGTTCCAGCCTTCAGCGCGGGCAGCGCCTTCAAGGGATCTGTCTAGCGCTCCATCTTACAACAGTAGCCAGGAGGTCTCGTGCAGGATGTCTACATACGCTTTGTCGACGGGACCTCAATACGTTTCAAGGCGCGCGAGTTTGATGTCAACTTAGGGGGACGGCTCCCCCCTGAGGAGAAGCCTAAGCGGTTCACATATGAGGGCACCGACGGTCGCGAGACACCAATCTACCTCCGGCTCGATCTAGTGGCCGCCATCATAGTAACCCCCGCGGAGGAAGGTGGCAGCAGATGAGCTCCTCGCCATCTGGAAGTGGCTGCGGTGCAAACAGCATGACCGATGAGTCTGGAAAGGGAAACCGTGGCGAGGACGTTTAGCGTAGCCAGAACATCAGACTCGCTCTCTCTACTAGCCAGGGCCAAGAAGATGGCGAACGACACCGGCGCGACCCTCGTCGGCGACGGAGAGGCAGGACACTTCTCACACGTTCTGTTCAAAGGTGAGTACCGTGTGACGGGGGACGTTGTGCTGGTAACGATCCATGACAAGTCCTGGATGGTTCCTTGGGCTGTCGTAGAGTCCCGGGTGAGGGAGCTTGGCCGTTAGTCTCGCTGTATCGCGTTGGACTACCAGGCTCGAGGAGCACTTCCCGGCCGAACCGCAGAGCGTGTCGTCTGTAGAACATTGGTTCGCGAAGTTGCTTTGGAAAGTAGCTTAGGGGGACACAATGGTGGTGAGGACATCCGCGCAGCTCATGAGGGACCGAAGGATGGGCCACGCGGGCGCCTGGGCGACCAGAAGAGAAGAACGGAGGAACGCATGGTTCTAAACCTATCGTTGTTCAACAACTCGGTAACTACGCTGTTAGATCACCTCACCAACTACTATGGAGAGGAAGCAACACTCGAGACCTACTTGATCTGTGCCAGGGTGAAGAGCTCGAAGGTGCCGGGTGGTAGCGGGATCAACTGGATAGTGAGCCCGGGAGGCGAAGAGTTGGCCGGCGGTCTGCTGCGCGAGGTGCTTAAAGCGGTCGAAGCCAACGGGGATGGAGATAGACAGAATTGAAATCCCTTCTCTGCGTTGGGTTGTGTCAGCGTTAAACACCAGAGGCGAGAGACACTGGCACGGTGCCCCAGCCTGCCGTCTTACGGACATGGGCATTGAATGAATCCGTCCTCACCCTGTCCAAACGGTTTCGACGGAAGGCATCCTCAGATTAGCGACAAAGAGCAGAAACTAGTTTCGCGTGCTTCCCGGGGGGACGTCGAGGCCTTCGCGAAGCTAGTCCGAGCCCATTCAGGACTCGTACGCAAGGTGACGCTGCGCATGCTCGGGAGGGAGACTGCTGAGGACGCCAGCCAGGAGGTCTGGATCCGGGTCTGGGCAAACATGGGGAACTTCAGG
>DASQMR010000294.1:0-11909 GCA_035645375.1 Rubrobacteraceae bacterium | reverse complement strand
ATGGACTAGAGCAATACAAAACGCAATACCATGAAATAGCAAAGTATGAAATAAAGAAGCGATGATTAAGTTGAAATACACCGTTGTTGTACAGTGTGATTGCTCTGTCCTCTCCTAAAGAGGGAGGTCAGGAGGAGGGGTTATTCTCCCTCGCTTGAGGGCTGGTAGCGCTGTCTCTCTAAATATTGTTCTAAGTCTTCGCGCTTTACTTTGATGTTGTGGCCAAGCTTTACGCTAGGTATCTCTCCGCTCTTTAACCTGCGGTAGACCCAACTCTTGCCCATCCCTAGCTCGAGGCAGACATCTGGAATTGCGAGCAGTTCGAAGCCTCTACTACTACTCTGAATTCCCTGTGCCCCTTGCTCGCCATCTCCTTCTCCTAGAGCTTGGTCTTCAAACTCTATTAGAGCGCTCTCGACCGCTTCCAGAGCTTGACGTAGGTCGTCTAGAGTTTTCTTTAGCTGTTGTAGAGCAGTCTTATCCTGTGTCACATAGCCTCCTGAGGTGCAATATATCATCTATATGCTTTGGCTAAGAAGAGGTTGCGTTTACGAAAAGTAAGGACTCCCTCGCGGCCCTATTCACCCAACTTCCGACAAGACGTTTTCTCGGAAGCTCGTATCCATGATCCTGCGTAGATCCTTCTCGCACAGCCCATCGCGTCGTCGTGAACGAGGTCATCACGAAAAAGAGCATCGCTATATCTGGTAGATCCGCATAAAAATCCAACGTGATGCGCCTCAGGAAAGAAACGTCTTGAGGTCTGCACAACCCTAACCTATCGTCTTCCGCTCAAAGCGAACATCTTGTGTACCGTCGGTCAGCAGGGCGCGGAACTTTAGCTCAAGCTGTTTTGTACTTTTAAAACGCGTTAAGCACCACGTTCTCAGAGTACAAGAGTCGTCGCCCTCCCGAAGTTCCATCGCCTTACGGCGTCCGTATATTGTAGTTGCCGTCCGCTATACCGGGGACGACAGCTCTGATCAGCGCCTAGGAAAGGCAGGAGACCTACCACGAATACGCTTCGTCTTTGGCCCGAGACCCGCGGCAGCAGCGTCATTTTGGGGTTTGTGCGACCGGGGTAAGTATCTTCGCCGCAGTCTCACTAGTTAGAGGAGGGAAATTGTCTGATTCGATTCCGGGCAAGAGCGATACGGAGTTGTCGATTGAGGCATTCGTAGACAGCATGCTAGAGATCCACCCAGACCTCGACCGGGAAGAGTTTCGCGACACGATAACTACGTGCGTACATGATGCTTTGGGTTCCGTGAACGGTGAGGAGGAGCCTGAAGAAGGGGAAGAGTCTGACGACGACAAAGCGTGACTTTTGTGCGAATAGCGCGACGCTTATAGCAAGACATCTTCTCCCGGAAGACCGTCTGTGCCTACCCCGAGCCAGGCTGCAACCGTAGCGCCCACGTCCGAGAAAGAGTCGCGGATGCCGAGGTCTCGGGGGGCTCTCCCTCCGACGACTAGGAGCGGAACGCGCTCGCGAGTGTGATCCGTACCGGGGTAGGTTGGGTCGTTGCCGTGATCAGCGGTGATAACGAGCAGATCCTCACTGGTAAGACCCTGTAGTAGCTCCGGGATCCGGGCGTCGAAGCGTTCGAGGTTCTTGGCCATGCCGTGAGGGTCGCGGCGGTGACCGTACTTCGCGTCGAAATCTACCAAGTTCGCAAAAATCAGGCCGGACTTTAACTTCGCGTACGCTTCGAGCACGGCGTCTACTTTCGCGGCATCGTCGGGTTGGCCGGGTAGGTGCTCGGTGATTCCCCTGCCGTCGAAGAGATCTCGGATCTTGCCGACCGCGACGACCTCGTGACCGGACTCTCTTACGCGGTCCAGGTACGTCTCGCGGGGCGGGGTGATTCCGTAGTCGTGGCGGTTCTCGTGCTCACGCTCGTAGGTGCCCGGCTCGCCGTGGTAGGGACGGGCGATGACCCGCTCGACGAGGATCTTGTCCTCTCCAATGAGCATATCGTGCGCTTTTTCGCAAGCTTCGTAGAGCCCTTTTAGCGGGATCACACCGGTATGAGCCGCGACTTGAAAGACCGAGTCTGCCGAGGTGTAGACGATCCAGGCTCCCGACTTTTCCTGCTCAGGCCCGAGCACTTCGATAATCTGCGTTCCGGAGGCGGGTCTGTTACCGATAACCTTGCGCCCCGTCTCCTCCTCAAAGCGCGAGACGATCCACTCGGGGAACCCGTCCGGGTACGTCGGCAATCCTACTTCGAGCACGATCCCCATCATCTCCCAGTGGCCGGCGAGAGTAGCTTTGGCCGCGGACTTCTCCTGCATGAGGCCGCGAGATGCTTCGGGTTCGGGGATCGGCGGGACGCCCTCTAACTCGACGACGTTCCCGAGCCCCAGAGCGCGCAGGTTCGGGAGCCTCAGCCCGCTTACCCGCCGGGCGGTGTTACCCAGAGTGTTCGAGCCCTCGTCGCCGAAGCGCGCTGCGTCCGAGGCGTTGCCCGCCCCGACGCCGTCGAGAACCAGGATCACCGCCCTTCTCCCCATGTTGTTCCCTCCACAGTCTCGGACCAGTATTCTAGCGCCCCAAGCGCTCCCTCATCTCGGTGAGATGAGGGAGCCTCGAGATGCTGGGGTCGGGAGCGGCCTGAGTGGGTAATATCCGCCCATGAACGAACCGGAGAAAACTTCTAACCCGATCCCGGAAGTCGTGCGCGAGGCGGGGGTGGAAGATGCCGAAGCCGTCCACGCCCTCGCGGGCGAGCTGGCGGAGGCGTTGGGGGACCGGAGGCCCCGGTTCCAGGCCATCCGGGAGCGGTTGCGTGAGCTTGTTGAAGAGAGGCGGGCACGGGTGCTGGTGGCGGAGGGTGAGGACGGTATCGTGGGGGCGGCTAGCCTGTGGATTAAACCGGACCTTGGCCACGGTGACACCGTGATCGAGGTCCCTATGCTGGTTGTCTCCGAGAAGGCGCGCCGCCGGGGCGTAGGTAAGCTACTCGTCCAAGAGATACGCGGTGTTGCCGCCGCCGAGAACGTCTCGCTTATAGAGCTCGTCGCTACCCGCGAGAACTCAGCCGCCCGCGACTTCTACCGCTCGCTGGGCTTCGTAGAGACCGACCACGTAGCCTTAGAATACTTCGGCGAGATGGAGACGACGTGGGAAGAGTAGGCGCCCCCGGCCTTTTTTGAAGCTTGTTTATCAATGACCGCGGGCGACGCCGATTACGATGTCCAAGACAGTTGCGAGATGACCAAGCGGACCTCGGGGGCGCGCACCCGACGGATGCGCAAACGACGGAACTGGTGCAGACAGGGGCTGGTACGTTCCGTACTCGATCCGCTCCCGCGACCCATCTGCGGCGGCGAGCGCCCTAACCATCAACGAGAGACCGCTCGCTGAGGTGTCCGCCGCTAAAACTAACTGGGTTGCGCCCTTCATTGCCGCAGGGCGAGAAACACTTGTCGCCTCGCGCTTCGAACGTGACCACGCGGCCGCGGCGGTCGGTCTCGATCTCGCAACAGCGTAGGAGCATCGTTCGTAGCCGGGCGCGACCGCGCTGCACGCGGGACTTCGCGCCCGGGATCGATAGGCCGAGCCGTTTGGCGGCGGCCGTCTGCGTAAGACCCTCGAACTCCGTAAGTTCTATGGCCTTCCGGTAGCCGTCGGGGAGCTGGCGGACCATCGAGGTTATACAGCGGGTTACATTTTCGCGCGCGTCTATCGGCAGCTCGTCATTTTCAGAACTTATGGCGCTGCCCAGCGCCTTAGCGGCTACCTCCCCAGAAACCTCGCGACGGTCGGCGGACCGGTAGTAATCGGTGATGGCGTTGCGGGCGATTCGGAACGTCCAGGCGTCCAGCCGCTCGGCGGAGGAGAGCGCCTCGATGTTGCGATGAATGCGCACGAAGATATCCTGGACGACGTCCTCGGCCTCCTGCGGGTTTCGGACGCGCCTCTCCACAAACCTACAGAGCCGCCTCCGAAGCTCGCTCCAGCGCCCTTCCTCGATGCCACGTCTCACGGCTCTGTCCTCTCGTCGAAGAAGGCTATCAACGGCATCCGCAGGAGGAGGA
This sequence comes from Rubrobacteraceae bacterium, assembly GCA_035645375.1. Taxonomy (GTDB): domain Bacteria; phylum Actinomycetota; class Rubrobacteria; order Rubrobacterales; family Rubrobacteraceae; genus Rubrobacter_F. Next base: position 7,865 of record DASQMR010000294.1, on the reverse strand, counting down.
AGACGAGCTGCCGCAACAACTCGCGTTTTCCGCCGAATCGCAGCAGGTGGCTTGCTCTTCTGTGGAGCAGCACGAAAGAGTGGACCGCGATGCGCCGGCACCGGTGAAGAAGCGCTTCAGATTTTCGGGAACCTTTGTGACCGGCGTCTCCTCGCTTCGTGTCTCTTTGCTTGGCGCGGCGCCCTTCGGCCCTATCTCGGCGAGGATCGCCTCCACTATCAGGCCGGCCGGTGCCTCGTTGTGCCGTTCGCCGCGGTAGTCCCACACCCGGCATCCTAACCCGCCGTCACAACCGCACAGCTCGCCGCATTCAGGGCAGGAGCTCTCGATCAGCTCGCCGGCGATATCGCGGCCGTTCACGAGGATCGTGGGAGAACTGACGAACCGTAGTGCGCGCGCCTGCTCCTCGGTCTCCAAGAGTGTCTTGCGGACCTCCAAGCTCACGCCGGCCAGGTTCAGCGCCGGCCGGATGGCCTCCGTCGCTGCGTCGAGGCTTGTCTCGGTGTCACGGCATCGAGAGCAGGTGGTGAGGTCAAGGTACAAGAAGTCCACCTCGATGGTCTGCCCGGCTCCGCTAGCGGGCACTCTGGGCCTCTTCGTAATCATTTCGGTGCCTCCTTCAATGGCGCTCAGGGCGTTCGTTGTAGAGAACGACTCACGTATAAAGACGGAGTGAGCACAGAAAGGATGCAAAACGGGTGCGGCGCAACTAAGGTTACCCAGGGTGAGACACGTAAAAGGCAACTCTGCCTCGACCGGTTAGCCGCGGAGCGCAAAGCCTGCTCGTTCGGTTGCTGCGCGGTTTCTAGCCCACGTTCGACCATCCGTGCGGGGTTCCGGGCAATTCCGAAACAGGCTCTCAGCCTGACAGGAGCGGGTAGACGGCGAAGAGGAGGAGGCCGGTGATGGCGAGGCAAGAGAGGAAGGCGCGTCCGAAGCTGATCTCCTTGACCACCGAGAGACCGATCGCTAGCAACACAACTCCTGCGTAGGCCCCCGCCACCCAGCGTGCCACCGGCACGGCCGTGAGCGGCAAAAGGTACCCGAACGGATAGGCGAGCGTGCGCCAGGTGACCGCATAACCGTACCGGCCTTCGTAGGCGGCGAGGTGATAAAGACCGGCGAAGAGGAGCGAGAGCGGCAACGGCAGCAAGAGCGCCGCTAGCATCGGATAAAGTCCGCCCGCGAGGAGCCATGTGAGGCCCGCGAACACGCTCGAAAAGGCCAAAAAGAGGCCCGGAGCGCGAGGGTCCGGCACCTTTGGCAGCAGCTCAAAAAAGCGAATCGGGTGCACGAGCAGGCGGCCTAGAAGCCGCAGGTAACTGGAGAAAGGCCGCGAGACGTCCCAATCGCTCGCGCCGCCCCGGATAGTGTCCCTGGTGTAGCCGCGCTTCGCCACGCAGTAAGTATACTCCCCAGCCGGCCGAACCTTCCCAACAAGCCGGATGCCGAACACGTCGATGTAGCTGGTCTTGAGTGCAGCCCAGAAAACACAAACAGCCGTCTCATCCGTCCGCTGCCCAGGCTGCCGACTGCGCGGGTGTTAGCCTGCGCGCGGTCGGCGACTCGGGGCTTTCAAGATACTGGAGACGTAGTTATGCGCTGCTTCAAGGCCAGGGAAGAGCTAGCCTACCATCCCAATATCTGGCGCCGCTTCGGGGGCATGCGCAAACCCGTTGCGAAAGAAAGGATGCCGATAATCAGAACAAGAGCTTTCGCTGCTGCGAACGAAGTGATCCTGACGACATGGCGAAGTTGATAATCGAACTCAAGCTCGTTCGAGTAACGGACGAGCGCTACGCGCCAGACGTTAAAGCGCGCAGAATCATCTATAATTCAGCCTATATAGGCACACGAATGTCAGGGAAGAGGGTACAAGCATGGCTAATGATTCTTTCGGCTCGCGCAAGAGCCTGAAGACCGGCTCCGGCGAGGTAACTTACTACAGTCTCAAGACCCTGGACGAGAAGGTGGAAGGGGATGTTTTCTCGCAGCCCTTCTCGATCCGGGTAATGCTCGAGTCGTTGTTGCGCAACGCCGGCGGGGAGTTCGTATCACAGGAGGATGTGGAGGCGCTTGCGAGCTGGCCGGAGTCGGTTGGCGGGGAGCTGCCCTATCTGCCGGCCCGGGTCGTCATGCAGGACTTCACGGGCGTACCGGCGATAGTGGATCTCGCGGCGATGCGGAGCGCGATGCAGGCGGTCGGCGGAGACCCGAAGAAGATCAACCCTCTCGTTCCGACCGACCTCGTAATCGACCACTCGGTGCAGGTTGACGCGTTCGGCTCGGCCGCCGCGCTTCAGTTCAACGCCGAGCGCGAGTTCGAGCGCAATCATGAGCGTTACGAGTTCCTGAAGTGGGGCCAGCAGGCCTTCGACAACTTCTCAGTCGTGCCGCCCGCAACCGGTATTGTCCACCAGGTCAACCTGGAGTACCTGGCGAAGGGCGTCCTCGTTAAGGACGGCGTCGCGATGCCGGACACGCTCGTCGGAACCGACAGTCACACGACTATGATCAACGGCCTAGGCGTGCTCGGTTGGGGTGTCGGAGGTATCGAGGCTGAGGCCGTCACCCTCGGTCAGCCCTACTACATGCTCGTCCCCGAGGTCATCGGATTCAAGCTGACCGGCGCCCTTCAGGAGGGCGTCACGGCGACCGACCTGGTATTGACGGTCACGCAGATGCTCCGGGCGCATGGGGTCGTCGGGAAGTTCGTGGAGTTCTATGGCGAAGGTCTCTCCAAGCTTGCGCTGCCCGACCGTGCGACGATCGCGAACATGTCGCCGGAGTTTGGGGCGACGTGTACGTACTTCCCTGTGGACGCCGAGACGACGAAGTACCTTCGGGGCACGGGCCGCGACGAGGAGCTGATCGAGCTGGTTGAGGCGTATTACAAGGAGCAGGGTCTCTGGCGCACCGACGAGCAGCCGGAGCCACGCTTCTCGGAGACGCTGGAACTCGACATGGACACCGTAGAGTCGAGCCTCGCAGGACCCACAAGGCCGCAGGACCGGCTGTCCCTAGCGGATGTGAAGCCCGCCTTCCGGCAGGCTCTCGCGGAGATGGTGGGCCTGGATCACGCCTTGGTCAGCAATGGTTCTTCCAACGGCCATGCGGATGCCAACGGCGAGGCGACCGCCACCTCCACCGGCGAGAGCCACACCTCGGACGATACCGAGTCGATGGAGGCGAGCGATACGCCGGGCGGCGCGGCGGACGCGACCGGTGAGGGAGAGGCGGACCCGACCTCCGGCGGAGAGTCGGAGAGCGACGAGCCGCAGGCCGAGCCTTCGGGCAGCATCACCGTCACGGTGGACGGAGAGGAGATCTACCTCAAACACGGCTCCGCTGTCATCGCTGCCATCACCAGCTGCACCAACACGTCCAACCCTTCCGTAATGATGGGCGCCGGCCTGGTCGCCAAGAAGGCCGTTGAGAAGGGGCTCTCGGTCGCCCCGCACGTCAAGACCAGCCTCGCGCCGGGATCGAAGGTCGTCACGGAGTACCTGCAGACCGCTGACCTGCTGCCGTACCTGGAGGAGCTCAAGTTTGACGTGGTGGGCTACGGGTGCACTACCTGCATCGGGAACTCGGGACCTCTGGCGGAGGAGATCACGCAGGCCGTCGAGGAGAACGACCTCGTGGTCGCCGCCGTCCTCTCCGGCAACCGCAACTTCGAGGGCCGCATCAACCCCGACGTGCAGGCCAACTACCTGGCCTCCCCGCCGCTCGTCGTCGCCTATGCGCTCGCCGGAACGGTGGACATAGATCTCTCGAATGATCCGCTCGGTGAGGACAGCGACGGCAACCCCGTTTACCTCAAGGACATCTGGCCTTCGCAGGAGGAGGTGGCACGCGCGATCGAGAACGCCCTCGACCCGGAGATCTACAAGAATCAGTACGCCAACGTCTACACCGGCAACGAGCAGTGGAACGAGGTGGACGTCCCGTCGGGCGACCTCTTCGAGTGGGACCCGGACTCGACCTACATTCAGGAGCCGAGCTTCTTCAAGGATCTCGACCCCGACGCCGCAGACCTGAAGGATATTGAGGGCGCGCGCGTTCTAGTCAAGGTCGGCGACTCGGTGACGACGGACCATATCTCGCCGGCCGGAGCCATCCCGTCGAAGATGCCCGCCGGGAAGTACCTTCTCGAGAAGGGCGTGGAGTCGCGTGAGTTCAACTCCTTCGGCTCCCGCCGCGGAAACCACGAGGTAATGGTGCGAGGCACCTTCGGCAACATCCGGCTGAGGAACCAGCTCGTGGAGAAGCAGGGCGGTTACACCATACACCTCCCGGATGGTGAGGAGACCACGATCTACGAGGCGAGCCTGAAGTACGAAGAGGAGGGCGTGCCGCTCATGGTGCTGGCGGGCAAGGAGTACGGTTCAGGCTCCTCGCGCGACTGGGCGGCAAAGGGCTCTTTTCTGCTCGGCGTAAAGGCCGTAATCGCGGAGAGCTTCGAGCGCATCCACCGCTCCAATCTCATTGGTATGGGCGTCCTTCCCGTGCAGTACGCCGAGGGCGAGAATGCCGAGTCTCTCGGTCTCACCGGGCACGAGTCTTTCGACATCACCGGCCTCGCGGACCTGGAGCCGGGCAAGGAGTTGACCGTCAAGGCCACGAGTGACGACGGCGATACGGAAGAGTTCAAGGTCAAGGCCCGGGTGGACTCGCCGGTCGAGGTCGAGTACCTGCGGAACGGCGGCATTCTACACACCGTCCTGCGCCAGATGCTTAAGGAGAGCGAGTAGAGTCCGGTAGAAGGGAAGAAGAGCCCATGTCGCGAAGGGTACTCGTTACGCGTGAGATCCCCACGGCCGGGCTCCGCCTCCTTGAAGACTTTGACCTAACTATCCTCTCCGAGAGGCCCCCGGAGCGCGGCGAGTTGTTGGAGGCCGCCAAGGGGGCGTCCGGCATCCTCGCGACCCTCACCGAGCAGGTAGACGCCGAGCTTATGCAGGCTGCGGGCGAGGACCTGAAGGTCATAGCCAACATGGCCGTCGGCTACGACAACGTGGACCTGGAGGCGGCGCGGGAGAGAGGCGTAGTGATCACGAATACCCCTGAGGTCCTCGATGAGACTACCGCCGACACCGCCTTTATGCTGCTGCTCGCGGCGGCGAGGAGGCTCGGCGAGGGGGAGAGGATCGTGCGATCCGGCAGGTGGGAGGCTTGGGGTCCTAAGATGCTTATAGGTCCCGATGTCTGGGGTAAGACTTTAGGGATCGTTGGTTTCGGGAGGATTGGGCAGGCGATGGCCCGCCGCGCGCGAGGCTTCGATATGGAGGTCTTCTACACCGCCCGATCTCGTAAAGAGGATGCGGAGAACGAGCTCGGGGCGCGGTATGCAGAGCTCGACGAGCTGCTTCAGACCTCGGACTTCGTCTCCCTGCATACCCCGCTTACGGAGGAGACCAGGCACCTCATAGGGGCTGGGGAACTGAAAAAGATGAAACCCGAGTCTGTGCTCGTCAATACCTCGCGCGGGCCCATCGTAGACGAGGGTGCTCTGGCCGATGCGCTCGCGCAAGGGCGTATCTTTGCTGCCGGGCTCGACGTGTATGAGGAGGAGCCCGAGGTTCATCCGAGGCTGTTAGAACTGGAGAACGTAGTTCTGGCGCCGCACATCGGGAGCGCTTCCATAGAGACGCGCGATAAGATGGCAACGCTCGCGGCGGAGAATATTAGTGCCGTGCTGCGGGGCGAGAAGCCGAAGACGCCGGTTTAAGGAGGGTGGGTATGGCGAGGCGCATGAGAATACGCGGGGAAGAGGTCGAGGTGACGGTAGAGCTCGACGAGGGAGCAGTGGCAAGTGAGCTGTGGGAGCGTTTGCCCATGCAGACGAAGGCGAGGATCAGCGGTGGGGAGGTGCACTTCCCCGTGCTTGTACCAACCGGAGCCGAACCTGGTAACCAGACCGACGTAGAGGCTGGTCACGTGGCCTACCATCCGCCGGAGAACGCCGTCTGCCTCTTTTATAACAAGGCCTCCGAGCGCACCAACCTCACGCCAGTTGGCAGAATCGTGGAGGGCCTCGAAGACTGCCGGCGCATAGACGCCAACGAAGACCTCCGCATCGAGCCCGTGGAGGGGTAGCGGATCGAGGTTAGCGAAGACAAACGCGTCGCGCTCGTCACTGGAGCCGCCCGCGGTATCGGCCGAAGGGTCGCCCTCATCTCGCCGAGCGCGCCTACCAGATAGCCGCCAACGATCCGCGTGAGCCAGAGGCTGTGTTGCGAGAGCTGCAACAGGCGGAGGCTGAAGCCCTCTCAGTACCCGGCGACGTCTCCAAGGAAGCATCGGTGCGCGGTATGGTCGAGGCGGTTATGGGAGAGTTTGGCCGGATCGACGTGCTCGTCACAGCATAAAGGGTGGGAGCTGCACTTAGCCAGCTGCTGTGCAGATGATCCTGCAGTCATAGCGGAGAGAAGATCCAGGCTGGTGCGGTTTGCGTACCACTACGAATACAGACCAAGTTCACAGTTAGAAAGCGTGGCTGGCAACCTCTACGAGGACGTGGGCGAAGTTGCGATGACGCTGATTAATCTACGGTTCAAGCAGGCGGAGGATTTGTTGACGAGCATTCACCTGCGTGAGGACATCACCTAGCAGAAGTTCAGCGCTGAGAAGAACGCCTCGTGAAGGTAGAAGACCTTACCACCCTCTCTCCGTGCGACGACCGACGCGACAGGGGCCGTACTCGGGCTGGCACTGGCGACTCCCTTGGACAACTAATGCATTCTTACGTAGAAGAAAGACCTTAGCTTAGAATTCGGTATTATTCAGAACTTTGATATCTATGCGGTCAAAGATCTTAATTTCGCTTTTTCCGCCTCAAGCTCTCCCAGCTCGCGTCTGCGAACCAGCCCCCGTCCACGGAGAGGGTATGACCGTTGATGAAGCCGCTATGCTCGGGGTCTGCGAGGAAGGTGACGGCCCGGGCTATGTCCTCAGGGGTGGCGAAGCGGCCCATCGGGACGCGTCCCTCGATGTCCTCGTCAGTGTAGCCGCCCGAGTCCTGATCTTCCTGATCCATCTCCGTTTTAACCCAGCCCGGGCACACAGCATTCACGCGCACGCCGTGACCTCCCCACTCGGCGGCCAGAGTCCGGGTGAGCCCGATCAGGCCATGCTTACTCGCATTGTAAGCTACTCGGTCGGAGACCCCGAGCAGCCCTGCCACAGAGCTAATGTTGACTATACTGCCAGAGCCTACCTGCAACATCGCTTTACCAAACTCTCGACACGTTAGAAACGGTCCAGTCAAGTTTACAGCGAGCGTCCGTTCCCAGTCGGCAAGAGTCGTCTCCTCGGCGGGGACGATGGTGCTAATCCCAGCGTTGTTGACCAGCACGTGTATCCGGCCGAGCTCGCTTAGGACTGTTTCGACCATACTGCGCACCGACCCCTCGTCGGAGACATCACCGGGTAGGGAGAGGGCGTGGGCACCGGCCTTCTCTAACTCCTTAACGGTATCTTCAGGGGCTTCAAGGTCGTTGGCGGCGACCATATACCCGCGCTCGGCGAGTACAAGGGCGACTCTGCGCCCGATGCCCCGAGCAGCCCCGGTTACAACAGCGACTTGTGTGTTTTCTGGTGCTACGCTCATAGAAACCTATGCTACCCCTTGCGCCTAGGCCTGCCAAGACACAAGGTGCACTGGATGACTAGGACACTCGCAACCTTTTTCACGTTGTAGCCATTGCTCGACTGTGGTTTCTGCAAACAGAGTAGGCAAACTCTGTTCCTGGGTGGCTGCCCCGCTGCCTCTATGCACCGTGTTGCCGCTAAGAGGTCTTTTCAGAATCTCAGCGGCTATAACATCATAGGAGAGAGCCAGGGTATAAGCCCCTAGGCCTTCT
>DASQMR010000293.1:0-2817 GCA_035645375.1 Rubrobacteraceae bacterium | reverse complement strand
CTCGATAGGGGGCAGGTTTTGAGGGTGATCGACCCCGAAGGGGAGCAGGTCTCCGACCTCGTCGCGTTCGCCCAGGCCGATAAGAGTGAGTGGCTCTCCTCCGGTCGCAGCATCGACTACAATAACACCGTCTACCTGACGACTGGGCACCTCCTCTACTCGAACCGGAGCAACCCGATGTTCACGATTCTCGAGGACAGGGTGGGCAGGCACGACTTCCTCCTCACGCCCTGCAGCCCCGAGACCTTTGAGATCCTCTATAAGGGGCACGAAGGTTATCATCCGAGCTGTCTGGAGAACCTGACGAAGAACCTGGAGCGGTTCGGCATTCTGGTGGACGACATCCCCACGACCTTCAACGTCTTTATGAACGTGGACATTCTGCCGTCGGGCGAACTCAAGATAGGCCCGCCGCTCTCTGAGCCGGGGGACTTCTTGGATTTGCGGGCGGAGATGGACCTTATAGTCGGGGTCACGGCGTGCTCGGCCGAGATGTCCAACAACTACAGCTTCAAGCCGATCGAGGTCGAGGTTTACGGATGATGGCGAGGGAGAAGAACCGGTGCGAGCTGCTGGGGATAAAGGAGGCAGGGTGGAGATCATAGACATAACGGCACCTTTTAGCCCGGAGATGCTGAGCTGGCCCGGACAAGAGCCGCCTTCCCATGAGTTCCTCGCCCACCAGAGGCAGGGCGATCCGAACACCGTCAGCTGGTGGCAGACGGGCGGCCACACCGGGACCCACGTGGACGCCCCGTTGCACTTCATCCCGCACGGGGCCGGCATAGAGGCCCTGGATCTCCGGCGATCGATAGGCCCGTGCCGGGTGTTGGACCTCAGCCATGTCGAAGGCCATGTGGGCCGGAACGACCTGGAGGCTGCGGGGATCACCGGAGAGCAGCGCCTGCTTCTCAAGACCCGCAACTCCGGGGAGGACCTTATGCGACGCGGGGAGTTCCAAGAAGGTTACGTCGCCGTCTCGCGGGAGGCTGCGGAGTACTTGATCGAGGCCGGAGTCGAGACATTAGGAGTGGATTATCTCTCCGTGGAGCCGTTCGAGGACGCGGAGTTCGGAGAGGGAGGGTTTCGCACCCACCACGTATTACTGGAGGCGGGTGTGACCCTACTGGAGGGTTTAGTGCTCACGGAGGTGGAGCCTGGAGAGTACTTCCTCGCGTGCCTGCCGCTGAAGCTGGTCGGCTCAGACGGCTCCCCGGCCCGGGCCGTGCTCATCCGAGATCTGGAGATTTAGAGAGATACCCGATGAACAAAGTGAACGGGTGAAAGTGTTACGGAAACCCGGCAAGGAGAGACCGTAGGGACAGGCAGAGAAGATTCCCTGGTGCACACAGGCCGGGGTCGCAAGAAAGGAGATATTCGTCTGGCTTAGCCCGTCTTCGGTTTGGGCTTCTGGCATCGCCCCTCGCCGCCTACGGCAACGCGGCCGTCACGTGTTGATTACGAGTCGAGAGGCGTTTACCCGGCTAGTAGCGTGCTCTGAAGAACGTTCTGTTCAGGCAACGCTAATGTTACTAAGGCCCGTGTATCCTGCGAGGGGTATCGACAAAGACATAGAGAGGCTACGTTTGTTCCTTCAAGAAAGGTTTAAGGGAGTTTAGAAAGTTGGCAGGACACTCGACTTGGGGCAGGTGGCCGCAGTCAGGGATAAGTTCGAGGGAACCTTTCTGGAGGCGTACAAGAGCCTCTTGTCCTTGGGAGTAGGGGAATACTCTATCGCGCGTCCCCCACAGGACAAGGACCGGCAGCTGCAGATGAGGGAGTTGATCCGTCAGGACCTCAAGCTGTCCTCTGAGACCTACCTGGGCGCGAACGGAGGCTAGCTGAGCGTGCAGAAAGCCCGGCAGCCTCGCTAGCCGGTACTGCTCCTTGAGCCACTCCCGGGGAACGCGCCGCGGATGCGCGAAGAGGAGGGCCGAGCGCCCCAAGATCCTCTGAACCGCTCCGGGAGGCCTCTTGGCCCAAGCGGCCGCCAACCCGCCGTAGCCGGGTAGGGCTAACGAGCGCAGGGCGTAGGTCACCTCCCTACCGAGACCGGCGCTGGCGACCAGGCCCAGAGACGTGACGCGCTGCGGCTCAGACAGCGACAAGCGTAGGCCCACAAGGCCGCCGAGAGAGTTACCGATTATCGTGGCGCTTTCGATCTCCAAGGCGTCGAAAAAAGTGCCTAGAAATCTGGTAAAGAAGGCCGGTGAATAGTCGGAGGCAGGCTTGCCACTGTCACCGGAGCCGGGGAGGTCTGGCGCGTAGACCTGGTGAGTGCGCGCAAGGGCGGGCAGCACCCATCGCCAGATGAGTGCGTTGTCGCCGACGCCGTGCAGCAAGACTAGCGGAGGTCCCGTGCCTGCTTGCAGATAGCGGGTGGGCAGCCCGTCAACGTCTATACTACGCTCTTCAAAATTCATTTTAGCCTCCATAGAGTCAATTTGAGCGGGGGTTCAGCCAGTCCTTTACCCGGGGCCACAGCTGGGATGGGTGCCTGTAGCATACTTCCTGAAGCGAATAGTCTGGGATTGTCGTAACTAGAGATGTCGAACGGCGTGGTAGTCGGGGTAATCATTGGTCCTCTCTTTTCTCCTTTACACCGGTATATGCCCAAATCGTGGGAATAAGAGGCTTATTGGTCAAACGTTGGTCAAAAATCGCAGCAAGGTACAGGAGTTTCCCTTCAGTCAGGCTTCTGAAGTTCTCTATTCACGTTCGCTACATCCTAAGGTTGCTTGCATTTGATCGCTACCAAGCGATCTTTAGCTTGATAGCGATTGAGATGGTGCCTCCATAGCCGACCCGAAGCCAACG
>DASQMR010000292.1:0-2299 GCA_035645375.1 Rubrobacteraceae bacterium | reverse complement strand
GTGCGAACCGCACGCTCAACCTCGTCGTGGCATCGCTCTACATCCCCGTCTCGGCGTTCAACGTGCTCGGCGAGTCCTGGCTCCTCTTCTACGGCCTCGGCGTCGTGATCGAAGTGATCCTCCTCGCCTTCATCCTGCGTTCCGCCTGGACCTGGCCCCGCACGCCGGCACCGTCGATGCCCGAGCCCGCCGTCACCCCTTCTAACGGAAAGGTTAGCGTCAAGTAGCGCGAACCACGTAGCGCGAACGAGAGCCGGGGCATAGAACAACCCCGGCCCTCTTTTTATGCCCTAAAGCCCACTGAATTTCCGAGAATTTCCCTTCTCGGACTTCCACTGCATAGCTCCGTTCGCATACACCTATAGTAGCTGGGCTATGTCTGGGTCTATAGCCTCTCAGGCCATGCATTTCATGTTACAAGTAGTACAAATGTACTATATCTCCTCCTTTGCACAGAGAGTATGATGCAATCGTTACGTGGCCAAGAGAGTGCCACGTGAGGGCGCAGGACCGCTACCTGCCCTCCTTTCTAGACCGGGGCCAGCTACCTCTCCTCCAACTACCCTCTGCCCGTTCCTGGGCGGGAGCAAGGAAACGCAATCATGTTCACCAAACAAAAGAGGAAGGCGAACCAAATCACGAAAGAGCCTACAGTCGGCATATCCCGACGCGCGGTCGCGCTGATCGCGGGGATCGGCCTGCTGGTCATGGCGGTGCTGGCGCCCTTGGCACGCTTTGGTGTGCTTCAGAACCTCGTCGTGCCAGCGGATGCGGCGGCAACGATCGAGAACATCATTGCCTCCGAGGGGCTCTTCCGCCTCGCCATCGCGGCTCTCTTGGTCGTAACGCTCTTCGACCTTCTCGTTGCCTGGGCGCTCTATGTCCTGCTAAGACCAGTGAACGCGCCCCTCGCGCTCCTTGTGGGATGGCTGCGGCTGGCAGCTTCCGCCGCGTTTGCGGTGGCGTTGGCGAACCTGCTCGATGTCGCGCAGCTCGTGGGCGGCCCTGACGGCGCGGCGCTTCAACCAGCGCAGTTGCAGGCGCAGGCGATGGCATCCATCACCTCGTTCTACAACGGCTGGGACATGGCGATGGTGGCGATCTTCGGGCTCCACCTCCTTGGCCTTGGATACTTGCTGTTCCGGTCGGCAGACTTCCCGCGGTTCCTCGGTGTTCTCGTAGTCATCGCCGGTATCGGGTACCTGGCCGATTCGTTCACACAAATCCTCGTCCCCGACTTCGCGCTCACCTTCAGCGAGTTCACGTTCGTCGGTGAGGCGTTGCTCATCTTCTGGCTGTTCTGGAGAGCTATCAAGGGATTCCCATCCGAATCTGCCAACCCTGATGATGGCGTTTTGAGCGGTGTTCAACAGCCCGCCGTCACCCCTTCTAACGGAAAGGTTAGCGTCAAGTAGCGTGAACGAGAGCCGGGGCTGTTATATGCCCCGGCCCTACGTTTTGCCCATAGCCCCGGTCCTATAGGTCTATGCGACCGGGGCTACGCTGAGTATCCGAGAAAACGTCTTCTAGGCAATAGAGTGAATAGAGGCTACGGGGCACGGCCCAAGCCCCTTTGATACACCATTCACCCTTCTATTGACATGTCTGTTGTCTGCGGACATTAATAAAGTGTGAATTAACCCGCCGGGGAAATCAGAGCTCTAAGATGATCGGTTTTCTTGGACCCGGGCTATGCTGAGCTTCCGAGAACAGGTAGAAAGGAGGGTAAAAGGGGGATGTCTAAGGCTGGAGATATGGTGGAGAACCCGGTCACTGGCGAGCTGGCGGTAGCGCGGGTAGGTACCGATGAGTCCGACGGTGAGCTGCTAGAGGTGGACCTGTACGTGCGCCCCGGCGGGGCCGTCGTCGGAGAGCACGTCCACCCGGCTATAGAGGAGGCCTTCACGGTCACGCGCGGGCAGATCGGATTTCGTATAGCCGGAGACGAGTCGATCGCCGAACTCAACAAACGTCTAGTCGTCCCGCCCGGTGTGGCGCACGACTGGTGGAATGCAGGAAACGAAGAGGCGCATGTCGTCGTCGAGATCAGACCCGGACTCAGATTCGAGGAGATGGCGAAGAACCTCCATGGCCTCGCTCAGGACGGCAAGACGAACGCCAAGGGGATGCCAAACCTCCTTCAAGGTGCCATTTTGTCCCGAGAGTTTGAGGACGTGATGTACTTCACGAAGCCCCCGCGCGTAGTGCAGAGACTGCTCTTCGGACCTCTGGCGGTGACTGCTAGAGCTTTGGGATACAAGGGTAGATATCCGAAGTACGCTGACTTGGAGCTTCCAAG
>DASQMR010000291.1:0-2750 GCA_035645375.1 Rubrobacteraceae bacterium | reverse complement strand
CTTCCTCAGCTTGCTCAAGAGGTTTCTCTTGCTCGCTGGTACAGTTGACAAGGAAGATCGGAGTCGCCAGCGAGAGCACTAGCAGCACTAATAATCTTGTTGTGGCGGCGCTAACCACTATCCTCCTTCTCAAGAAGCTGGCACACACGACATTTAAGCAGATGTTGTCACTACCCTACGTCTCTTACTTATACTTTTAGTTTCCGAGAAGACTACTCTTAGCGGCAATCCGGTGAACAAGCCCGATAGCTCCGGTCCGATAGGGATACCCCGTAGACTCAGACGATTTCTCTCGGAAGCCGGGTGAATAGGAGGGTCGGAGTTGCTAGGCGCAGACCCTCTGGTGCGCCTAAGATTCAAGATCTACACCAAAAACACCTGCCACAGGATAGGAAGGACATGCGGTGAGTTCTGAAGAGAAATCCGGAGGAACTGGGGGAACAGCAGCGCGAGAGCACCTAGCCAACGAGCGGACGCTACTCGCATGGGTGAGAACCGGTGTGAGCCTGATCTCTTTCGGGCTCGTGGTCGAGCGGCTTGGAGCGCAGTTAGGCTCGGTCGGGTCTTCGGGAGTTTTCGGAGTCGGACTGGCCATTCTCGGGTGCCTTGCGCTGGTGATGGGAACAGCACAGTTTCTGCGTAGCCGCCGGGGGATAGCCACGAACAACTTTGTCCCCGCTGTAGCGGCCTATATGGTGATCGTGGCTGGGAGCCTGGCTCTCGCTGGGGTGTTCATAATCTATGTCCTTCTCCAGTAGAAGGTACTCAGCAGGTGTCAGACAAGGTTGACCATGTGGATTCCCTGGAGCTCCGGTCCTAACGCACAAGGATGCGAGCGGCGCTATTTGGTGCTAACCCCGCTCCGCTACCGATAACCTCGGGATGAGCCACCCAAGGGCGGTGACCCAGCCGATTCTCCAGAGGAGAGGGTGGTCTCGTCTCCGGGGCTCAACATGGATGAGCTGCAGGACATGGCCCAGCGCTTGATGAAGAACGTGTAAAGTCTCCTTGCTCTAAGGAAGAGCAGGCGGGTGTGGCGGAAATTCCTTCCGTAGCACTCACGCCGGTGAATAGCCCGGTATTGGCAATAGCCCCGGTCGCATCCCCTTATAGGACTGGGGCTATGCAGGTTTCTGAGAACCCCGCTTAGCGGAAGTCCGGTTTCTGAGAACGCTCATCACCGGAAGCTAGGTTTACAGGAAAACGTCTTAGCGGCAATCTAGGAATAAGCGAGAAAGAAGAGCCGGGGTTATGAACGACCCCGGCCCACCAAAGAAGAAGCTGGCCCTCTACGCTTGCTGTTGGGACATTGCTTGCCTGAGCATCTCCATCCCCTGCTCTCCCGTCACAGCCGGGAACACCTCTATCTCAAAGAGGTCTCCCCAGTCCATCCTTATCGCCCCAAACGGAGCCACGCTATCAGCCTCCACGATCGACACCACCCTGGGGGCATCCGTCTCAAGCCAGTATTCGGCTAATACGTTCATCCCCTCCGGGTACTCCCACTGCAGTCGTCGGGCGCCCCCTTCTTGGAAGGTCGAGCCTGGTTTTGTCGACAGCAACGCCACGAACAGCATGATGTTCGCCTCCTCTTTCTCCCGCCTTCCCCTGGCGGGTTTCGCTTGCACTTTGACTATATCCAGGAGGCGGGTATGACGGAAGGGATGCTACAAAGCAGCGACCGAAGGGGTCCCAACGAGTAGGGGGCAGATTCCGATAAGACCTCTTAGCGGCAGTTCAGTAACTGAGGCCATCTACCTTTAACTTCAATTCCTCAACCGCCAATCCGCGATTCCTCTAAGTCGAGGTCCCGCTGGATGCGGCGCATGACTTCTGGAGAGATTTCGCCACCATCACGTAGGGAGACTACGGCTTCCCTCTCTGCTGCAAGTAGCTCGCGGCGCCAGTTTCGCCAGCTTGAGGAACTCTCCGAGTACTCCTGGGTCGGGCCGCCTTCTTGGAGGCCGCTCTCGTAACGTTGGATTCGCTCCTCAAGGTACTCGCGCATGCGCTCCTCGGCGCTCGGCGAGACCAGTTCGTCCTTACTAAGCTGCTCGAGCCGCTTGAGAGCTGCATGCGCTCCCTCTAGCCGGGCCTTCAGCTCCACGAGTGTGTCTGCTTTGTCGTCCCCCTCCAGCCTGAGCCAGGCTATCAACGGACCCAAAGTGAGCCCCTGCAGAACCAGCGTAGCGAGGATCGCCGAGAAAGTGAGAAATAGAATCAGGTCTCGACCGGGGAACGCCTCGCCGGTGTCCGTGACCAAAGGTATGGCGAGGGCTGCCGCCAGGGAGACGGCCCCCCGCATGCCACTCCAGACCATCACCAGGCGCTCTTGCCAGGGGGCGCGTAGATACCTGTTGCGCAAGAGACGGTCGAAGACCGGGTGGAGGTAGGGCGTGGTGAAAAACCAGAAAAAGCGTGCGCCAACGAGCGCGGCGTAGACGAGCGCGGCGTAAAGCAAGACCTGCGCGATGGAGTACTCCCCGAGGCCTTGCAGGATGGCGGGCAGCTGTTGGCCGATTAGCACGAAGAGCAGGGACTCTAAGAGGAAGATCAGCATGTTCCAGAAGGAGATGTTCTGTATACGCGTGGAGGCGTTGGGGAAGAGGCTTGGGTCTCTCCATCCCCGGTAGAGGCCGTAGGACACCACGGCCAGGATGCCCGAGATGTGCAGCACCTCCTCGGCCAAAACGTAGACAGCGTAGGGCGTCAACAGCGAGAGTGCGATGAAGATGGAGGGGTCACTAATG
>DASQMR010000290.1:0-5633 GCA_035645375.1 Rubrobacteraceae bacterium | reverse complement strand
ACAGGAAAACGCAGATCAAGCCCAGCAAGCCGGAGAGCAAGCAACAAAGTAAGCCGAAGCTTAGCTGCTAGCTAAGCAACAATCTGGGCAGAGCGCGTCTAAAAGTAGCAATTGTAAGAAAAGGCTGACAAAAGGGACGCTCCCAGGGAACGTCCCTTTTTATTCACTGAGTTGCCACTAAGAGGTCTTCTCGGAAATTGGTATACAGCATCTTGCATAACACGCCCCACAAGTGCCATTTACGCCCCTCTGTGGCATCGGTTTGAATAAAGCCCCAACACAACAGTTGTTCATGTAGGCTCGGGTAGGAGTGTTTCCACCGGGCCCAGCGGGGCGCCGTTTCACTGCAGCAGCCGCCTCCGCCACTGGCCGAAGGCCTCGGCCAGGTCATAGCGTCCGAGGGCAGCGAGGAGGGCCCGTTGGTTGTCGATGTAGTGGAGGTACAGCGGAACTATCTCGGCCTCGAGGAGCGATAAGACCGTCTCGTTGTTCTCCGGCGGCACCGTGCGCCAAGCGAGGGCAGTGGCTACCAGCGCGGCCCCTGGGGGAGCGTCAGCGGCCAAGTAGTGGGCCACGGCGGCGGCGTTAGTGCCCCCCCGGCCCGTCTCGGCGGTGAAGAGGAAGCGGACGGGGAAGAGGGCGAGCTTGGTCAGCCGGCGGACGTCCCAGGCGCGTTGCAGGGAGCCGAGCGCCAGCCCCGGTCGCTCGTGCGGCGATCCGACGACGACTCCGGCCAGATACTCGAGGGCGAAGAGCGCGCCAGCCACGATGAGCTCGTCCCGGCCGGGCGGGACGAGGCCGCTGCGGGCATCCTCGCCCCGTAGAAGGCAACCGTGCTCGAGGAGATCGAGCCGATCGAGCGGGGGGAAGCGGCCGCCTGGCACCCGGCCGGCCAGTGACGAAGGCGTACCCCAGAACACCGAAAGCCGCTCGTGCAGTGCCGAGCCCTTCGCCTTCAGACCCCAAGCTACCGCCGCTACCGTCACAGAGTACGACGGACGCAGAGGATCAGCGAGGATGAGCGCGAGGTCGACGTCGCTGACGAGTGGGCTGAATCCCCCGTGAGCTAGGCTACCCAGCGCGTAGGCGGCGACGAGGCGCTTACCCAGAATCTGCTTATAGGTGGCGGCCGCCTGGTCGAGGACGGCGTGCCCCTGCTGCGTCCCCTGCGCAAGAATACTAAGGTGCGATTCGTCTAACATGTAGTTCAGCCTCTTAGTCAAGCATGTTCGCTATTTCTCGACTATATACCTAGTCCTGGAAAAACAGAATACCTCTCATCAGACAACGGCACTCGGCACAGGCCCTATGCCTTATGGAACGGGAGCTGAGCTTGTCTGCGGGTCGCGCATGAGGACTAGCGTCACGCGGAAGGCCAACAAGCACTACTTCTACTACCTCTGTTGGAGGCACCGTGAGGAGCAGGACGCTTGTCCCAACCGCAAAGCTTACCGAGCCGACAAGGTAGAGCCGGACGTGTGGGAGCTTGTCTCAGAGTTGCTGCAAGACCCCCAGCGAGTGCGTGACGATCTAGAGAGGATGATAGAGCGGGAGCGCGAAGAGCTGCGCGCCGACCCGGAGCGGGAAGCAAAGACGTGGCTCCAGAAGCTCTCCGAAGTGGACCAAGAGCGCCGCGGCTACCTCAGGCTTGCCGCCAAAGGCCGCATGACCGACGAAGACTTGGATACGGAGCTGGCGGAGCTCGAAGAAGCACGCAGAACCGCCGAGCGTGAGTTGGAGAGGTTGCGCAGCTACAGGGAGCGCATAGAGCAGCTAGAGAGGGACAAAATACTCTCCTAGACTCCTAGGTCAGCATGGTACCGGAGGCCCTGGATAGCTTGACGCCGGAAGAGCGCCACCATATCTACAAGATGTTACGACTGGACGTATCGGTTAACGCAGACGGCGAAATAGAGGTAGCCGGAGATCTTATGCCGAACCCTGAGGTTTGCAACATAGGATCTCCGTCTCTATACACCTGCTCGCCAACGACGCCGGCTGCGTCTGGCGGCACTCCTACGACCCGGAGACCGGCGCCGTCTCCCCCTTTCGCAGCGGCTACGTAAACCGGACCTGTAAACCTGACGATCTCTCGGATCCCGCCCCCTCGGCCCGCTAACGGCCCCGGATCTGGGTCACCGAAGGGTGGAAGAAGAGGTCTAAAAACCAGTCCGTGGCAATTCTGGCCCGGTGCTCGGGCATCTCTAGCTTAAAGAGATAGGTAGCCCGCCAGAACAAGGCCGCCGGGAGGCCCTTGAACTTCACGCCCATTACCTCGTTAACGGCGAACCGGCTCCCAAGCTCCACCAGCTGGCCCATTGGTTGGTATTCGAAGGGTGTGAGATCCTCGCCGTCTATCGCGGCCAGGATATTCCTGGCCAACGCCTCGCCCTCCTGGGTCGCCGCCTGGGCGTTGGGAGGAACCGGCTCTCCGTCCTTGTCCACATTCGCCGCGCAGTCGCCGATCGCCCACACGTTCTCCTTGCCGGGCACCCGCATGCAGGGGTCCGCCTCGATCCCTTTCTCGCCCTGCAGCGGGAGATCCAGTTCCTCCACCTTCGAGCTGGCCCGGTTGCCTGCGGTCCATACGACGTTCTCTGTCTCTATCTCCTGGCCGTCGTCGAGGATGACCCTGTCGGCGGTGACCTCCTCGGCCCGGACGTTGTTCAACACCTTGATATCAAGCTCCTCCAGGTGCCGCCGGGCCGCCCGCCTTAGCGAGTCGTCAAGCTCTTTCAGTACCTCCTCGTTGGCGTCCACGAGGAAGATACGTCCCCAGTTGAAGTCGAGGTTCGGATAGTCGGGGGCGAGGGTTTTGTGAGCCAGGGCGTGGATCTCGGAGGCTATCTCCACCCCGGTGGCGTTGCCCCCTATGACCACGAAGGTCAGCTTCGACCTTATGAATTCGTCGCTCAGCTCCGGGTTCTCGTCGCGGGCCAGGATGACCTCCTCGAAGCGCTCGATCACCCTGTTCCTGACGCGCTCGGCGTCCGCGAGGCTCCTCATGCTTATGCAGTGTTCCTCAACCCCCGGTATGCCGAAGAAGGCCGGGTCGCTGCCTAATGCCAGCACCAGGTGGTCGTAGGGGAATTCCAATCCGCCGCTGGCCGTCACGACCTTCCGCTCGTAGTCTACGCTCTCCAGCTCCGCCCGCCGGAAGCTGGCCCCGAACTGGACCAGGGCTCGCCGTAGGGGCTGAGCGATGTTCTTGGTCTCCACGTCGCTGCTTATGATCCCCGCCACCATCGGCCAGTAGGTGAAGAAATTCTCTTTGTTGATTACCATGATTCCGACGTCGTCGCGCTCCCTCGTTAGCTCGCCCAGGGTCTTCGCCAACGTGTAACCCGCAAACCCACCGCCTACGATAAGTATACGGTTGGCGAACTCCTTGAAAGGACGTCGCTCCCACGGATCGTACTTGGGCCGCGGTTCGTCGTACACCATCCGCCGTACAGCCTCTGCGGCAACAGCGCCGCAAGCCACCGCGAGGCCTCCTTTGAGTAACCTATTCATAGTGCCCTGACAGCCTTTCCCCTAACTGCAACAACACTATATGCTAGATGAGTGTTGCTTAGTTTGCTAGGGTTGAAGCTTTCAATACAGCCTCAGGTTTGCACCGACCGTTGAATCACGATGAAAGCGCAGGTGTAGGCAGCGGTCTTGCGAGGCTCTCGGCCAGACCGTAAGACTTGGCGGCTAACATTCCGCCAAGCCCGAAGCCTCCCTTCAGGCTTGGGAGGGTGAGTTTACTGTTTGCTGCGTAACTTGGTGCTGCCATTCGGCCCGCTGGCTACGTTGTTAGGGTTTCGGCAAAGCATAACTCACATTGTTCCGGCCGGCTGGCCACCAGATCTGCTGGTCGATCCCAGGCAAGCGGAAGGCCCGAATCTGTGCTTGCGTAGCGGGATCTAGTAAGTATTGTTGGAAGGCCTCTGCCCCCTCCACGTTTACCCCTGCCACCTTATCGGGGTTGACCGCAACGGTTACCATGATTCGCTGCAATAGCGGATCCCTCAGCACTAGTGGTCGCAGTTCGACCTCGTTCTGCTGCTGTTTTCTCAGAAACGGGGTCAGCCCCTAGAAGGTATACCCGCCCTGCTGTGCGGTCTCCATGATAGCGTCCTGCCCTTGCAGCCCTTGATCGCTATACCATTCCTCCTTCTTGGGAGAGCCGGCAGCGTTCCAGAGAATCTCGGTCAGGTATTTGACTCCTTCGATGTTGTTCACGATAAGCGGCGACTGAATATCCGCGATGCGGCGGAAGGCTTCTACAAGGTCGGTCAGATCCTGGACCTGTGCCGGGTCGCTCGGGGGACCGAGCAAGGCGAGCTGGTTGGAGAATACGAGCTGAGGCCACTGCCCAAAGCCGTCCTGCACGAAGGCCTGCGCGTCCTTGTGACCGTAGTGTGAGAGGACCACGTCGGCCTGTCCGTCGCGCGCCGGTCCGTAGACATCCTGCCCCGTCGTAAGCTCGACTTGGTACCCTGTCTCCCGCTCGAAGTCAGGGAGGAGGTCATCATAGAGGCCGCCGTCTTGCAGGGTCACTACCGAGGAAAGGCGGACGAGAGAGGTCGATGTAGTGGTCCCGATACTAGGCTCGGCTTCTCCACCGGTGCCCTGGCTACAGGACGTCATTGCTGCGCTCCCAGCCGCGCCACCGAGAAGCTGCAGGAAGCGACGTCAGCTCACGGCGCCTGCGGTAGACGCAGCCGCTATGTCGGTAGCCTTCCCGGTAGGGAGTACGTCTGTCATCATCAGGCCTTTCTCAATCAGATACAGGCAACACTCATCAAGTAGTTTCCTTACTCCGTGCCACGAAAGCAATGCTCCCACGCGCCGCCTACTCATCATCTACGCCAGCTCGCCTAGGAACGATAGTAGAATCGCTAGAGAGATGAGGCTTTCTTTCTCTTATCTGTTCCTGCTGCTGGCGCTCATCTGTCTGGGTCTGTGGGCCGGGGAACCAGCAGCCCAGGGTCAGAGCCCGGAGGTATATCTCGCCCGGATCGAGGGCGGGATAGACGGCCGGACGGCGGCGTACGTGGAGCGTGTGATCTCCGAAGCCGAGGACTCCGGCATCGGAGCTGTCGTTCTGGAGATCAATACGCCGGGCGGTCGTCTGGACTCGACGCAGGAGATAGTCGAGGCCGAGAGCAACGCCGAGGATGTGGCGATCCTGGCCTACGTAACCCCGCGCGGCGCCCAGGCGGCGAGCGCGGGTACGTTCGTAGTAATGGGGAGCGACGCGGCGGCGATGGCGCCCCAGACGAGGCTCGGGGCGGCCCATCCGGTAGACGCGCGCGGCGGAGACATCCTGGGAATTCTAGGCGAGAAGGCAACGAACGACGCCGCTTCCC
Source organism: Rubrobacteraceae bacterium (assembly GCA_035645375.1). Taxonomy (GTDB): domain Bacteria; phylum Actinomycetota; class Rubrobacteria; order Rubrobacterales; family Rubrobacteraceae; genus Rubrobacter_F. The sequence goes on along the minus strand of DASQMR010000290.1, from coordinate 276 downwards.
TAATGACGGGCCTGGCCGAAGCCCACGGCCGCAACGAGGAGTGGGCCGAGAGCTCTGTTAGGGAGAGCGCCTCAGTGGGCGCCGGGGAGGCGCTGAATCTTGGGATCGTGGAGCACGTCGAGCCAGATCTCTATTCGGTTCTGGAGGCGATGGACGGGGAGACGGTCGAACCCAAAGGTATAACGCTCCTCACCAGCGGCGCCACGGTCATCAAGAAGCCGATGACCTTCGCTGAGCGCACCGGCGTCCCGCCCTTCGCGCTCTGGACCCTAGCGG
>DASQMR010000289.1:0-6463 GCA_035645375.1 Rubrobacteraceae bacterium | reverse complement strand
TACCGGGCGCAGAACCTCATAACACTCCATGTACTGTAGAGAACTGTGCACCCGTATCGCTGGCGGCGCCCACCTTTAAATGTAGGTTACTGCCCTCCATCTGAACCAGCTTGTTTACTAACTCATCTACTTGAACCTGCTGCAGCACTAGAATTGCCTCCGCACGCTTTGACCACTCTCTTCAAACTATCAACCCAAAAAGGCTTATCCTTTAGTCTCTGAAGCGCACGAACCCTCTCTTTGATGAATCTGAACCTTAGACTTACCTAATCCTCTACTTATAGGTTATGTGATTTACGTTGCGCGTTTTGGTTCTGCTTGAAGCTCAAGATATGGGGCAGGAGTGATGAGGAGAGGCGGCATGTCGTATGCGATTCTTGAACAAAACGATTTTTTGGCTTAAGTATAGGGATTGAGAGGGGTTGCGCGGGCCGGAGACTGATGCTAATTTCGGGTTCGGGCAGCTCCCATGGGGACCCAGGACTCCGTTTTAAGTCTGGGTTCAGGCACGGGATCTGCTGGGGCCTCACTTCTCGGGAGGGGGAAGGTGAGGTCCCTGAGAGCGGGCCTTCAGGGGGAGGGAGGGCCGCTGTCGTTTGGGGTGCTTACGCCGGTCGGGTAAGCGCCCTTTCTCTAGCCAGCAAGAGGTAAGGTGTGGCTGGACGTTACCTCACCAGGTGCCGTGGCAACGTTCTTCCAGCGCGATGGCATAGTTGTCAAGAATCCGCATGCTGCTCCTAGCGGAAGATTGAGGCGGAGGTGCTGGAGTAGGCGGTGAGCCAGTGTAGGTCTTCCTGGGTGAACTGCTCAGTGGAGTCACGGGTGGCGTAAAAGACGCCGACCGGGGAGTCCTCTTCGAGTATGGGGACGGCCAGAGAGCTGGTCCAGCGGGCGTTGGTGCGCGATTGCGGGAGGCGTCGGGGTCCGGTCACCACGAGGGTGGGTTGAGAGGTGTTGAGCACGAGTTCGACGGCGCTCTTGTCCGTCGTGGAGAACGGATGTGGCGGCGCCGTTTCCGAGGAGGACCGGGTTATGAGGGAGAGGTCTCTCGCCCGGATGAGACCGACCCAGTCCGCCTTTAGCTCCTTGCGCGCCTTCTCGGCGATCTCGTGGGGCGGAGCTTTGGGGTCCAGACTCCTCAGAGTAGAGGGGCGGAAGACGAAGCGGGAGCTCAAGATGAAGTTCGCGCTTGTCCCGGCGACTATCCCTAGAAACGCAGCGATTACATAGTAGGGGAAGTCAGAGCTGACGTATTTGATCAGCGGGTAGTAAACCGCGAAGTTAGCGCCCAGCGAGAGGATCGCCACCGGATACGCGAGCGCCCCACGCAGGAGAAAATGAATTCTGCTGGAGTACCTTACGTCGCGCCACGTGAAGGCGTTGTTGAGCAGAAAGTTACTCAAGATGCTCAATCCTACCGCTACCATCCATGCCACCGTCGGGTTCGCATCAAAGTACTCGACGAGGGTAACAAGGGCGAACATATTTACTAGCACCCCTGACGCTCCAACGAGGGCGAACTTCCAGAAGCGTCCCGCCGAGGGGACGTACCAGAAGAGGCTCGCTATGTGGGATAGATACCCGAGTCCCTGGTCTACGTTCGCCTTCGAGACGCCCGCGTGTCTAGCTCGGAAGTTCAAGGGTACTTCGACGACCGAGAGCTCGGGGGCGCAAACCAGGATCTCCAGCAGTATCTTGAACCCGGTCGGACGGAACTGGATGCCGGAGATCGCCCTGTTTCTCACCAAGAAGAAGCCGGCCAAAGGATCGGTCGTCTTTCGCGCCTCCTTGAAGAGGAGATGGGCGAGGTTTTTGGTGCCGACCGAGACGGCGCGGCGCATCGGGCCTGAGAGACCAGCGTAGCTTCCGCCCTTCGCGTAGCGGCTCGCAACCACCACGTCCACCCCCGCCGATTCTGCCTCCTCCAGCATCTCGCGTACCTTAGCGGGAGGGTGTTGGAGGTCGGCATCCATCACGCAGGCATACTCACTCTCGTCGACGATGGCGTCCAGTCCCGCTGTTACGGCTGTGGAGAGCCCGCCCTCCTGCTCGGCTCCCTCGCGGTGAATCAAGACGATCCGCTCATCCTCTTTGCTCATAGACTGGACTACCTCTGGCGTGTCATCGTCGGAGTCGTCCACGAAGACTACCCGATAGTCTACGCCGAAGAGGGCTTCTCTTAGCTCCTCTACCAGGCGGGGGACGTTGCTGGCCTCGTTGCGCGTCGGGATGATCAGGGTAAGTAGACTCCTGGTCCGTGCGCTCAGCGAGGTTTTCTGTTCCGGTCTCATGATGCGCTAGGCTAGCATAACCGGCGAGAAGGCCCAAAACTCGAGTAAACGACGGGTAGAATTCCTGAAACAGGAAGAAAGCTCTCGAAGAGGAGTACAGTTGCATGGCAGACAAAGAACGAGTATACGCGACGGTCTCCGGCCGTGTGCAGGGCGTATCCTTCCGCGACTCGACGCGCCAGGAGGCCGAAAAGCTCGGCTTGACGGGCTGGGTACGCAACACCGAGGACGGCAGCGTGGAGGCGGTCTTCGAGGGTGACTCCGACGCGGTGAACCAGATGGTAGAGTGGTGCAAGAGTGGACCTTCGAGCGCCGATGTGGAGGAGGTCTCCACCGAGAGAGAGGCTCCCTCGGGCGACCTCTCGGGTTTCGATGTTCGTTGAGCGAGGGTCCCCCGAAGAACGGGATACCGGACGGCCTCAAACGACTCCTTAACGACTTGGGTGCGGAGGTCTCCTTCGCTCGCTCCATAGACCACGGGACCCAGTACCGGGTAACTCACGGCTCCGACACCGTGCCGGTGAACGTCTACCAAACGGGGAAGATGTCAATCGGAGGTAAAGCTTCAGGCTTGAAGACTTTAATCGAAGACTGGCGTCTGGAGTGTCTAGGGACCGCTTCAGGACGGACGGAGAGCGCGCACACTAGGGTGCGTTCGGTCCCCGATGGTACGCCCAGGCTCGGGATCGACGAGTCGGGTAAGGGAGACTACTTCGGACCGTTAGTCGTAGCTGGAGCACGGGTCCTGAATCTTGAATCCGCCCGGAAGCTGCAAGAGATCGGGGTGCGGGACTCGAAGAAGCTCAGCACCGGCCAGGCGAAGTTGATGGCGAAGAGTATCCGCCGGAAGCTAGGGACCGGGAACGTCCAGGTTGTCTCACTCTCCCCGCGTGAGTATGAAGCACGGCGAAGCGCGGCTGGCAACGTCAACAAGCTGCTCGGGGAGGTGGATGCTGAGGTCATGAGTGAACTTCAGGACAAGGTTGAGCTGATGGTCGTCGACGAGTTCGCCCGTAGCGCCGAGTCTTATCTGGAGCCTTTCGTGCCGGAGGGGGTGCGGCTGGAGGTGAGGACGCGGGCGGAAGACGATGCGGCGGTGGCGGCGGCTTCTATCTTGGCGCGGGCGCGGCAGCTAGAGGAGATGGACCGGATCTCTGGGCTGGTCGGGTTCGAGCTGCCCCGGGGCGCGACGCACGTGATCGAAGCGGGGCGGCAGGTCCACGCGGAGCGGGGGATGGAGGGGTTGAAGGACGTGGCGAAGATAAGCTTTGCGACGACGAAACGGATAGTAGGGTAGGGAGCTTGCGTGATAGATCTTCGTAGCGATACGGTGACCCGGCCGACGGAGGCGATGCGGCGGGCGATGATCGAGGCACCCGTGGGGGATGATGTCTTTGGGGACGACCCGACGGTGAACCGTCTGGAGGAGTACGTAGCAGCGCTCCTCGGCAAGGAGGCGGCGATCTATTGCCCTTCGGGGACGATGACCAACCAAATAGGACTGCACCTCAGCACGAACCGGGGGGACGAGGTGATCCTGCACGAGGCCGCCCACATATTCAACTATGAAGTTGGTGCCCCCGCCCTACTCTCCGGCGTACAGGTGAGGCCCGTCTCCGGCGAGAGAGGCGTTGTAAGCCCCGAGGCCCTCAGGGCCGTCGTTCGCCCGGAGAATGTCCACTTCCCTCGCCCAAGGCTCCTATGTTTGGAGAACACGCACAACGTTGCGGGAGGCAGGATTCTCCCGCTAGATGGCTTCGCCGCCGTCGCCGCCGAGGCGCGCACCCTCGGCCTCAAGGTGCATCTCGACGGGGCGCGGATCTTCAACGCCGCGGTTGCGACCGGCACCCCCGCGCGCGAGTGGTGCGAGCATGCCGACACGGTCTCCGTCTGCTCCTCCAAGGGCCTCGGCGCGCCCGTGGGCTCCCTGCTCGCTGGGGATGAGGAGACTATCAGGAAGGCTAGACGTGTCCGAAAGGCGTTCGGCGGCGGGATGCGTCAGGCGGGAGTAATAGCCGCCGCCTCCCTTTACGCCTTCGAGCACCATGTCGAGAGGCTTTCCGAGGATCACGAGCGCGCGCGGAGGCTAGCCGAAGGTCTGGCCGAAGCTGGTTACGATGTCGAGATGCCCGAGACAAACATCGTGCTCGTTGATGCCGGTGACGCGGGAGAGTTCCTCGCAGCTCTCGCCGGAAGAGGAGTGCTAGCCACCCCCCGCAGCGAGAGCACCGTTCGCTTCGTCATCCACCTCGACGTAGGTGACGAAGAGATAGACGCCGCCATCGCGGCTGCAGCAGAGCTCTCCGCCTACCCGCTAGGCCGTTGACTCCAGGTGCCGTCGAGGTTGGCCTTGTAGCCCCCGAAGATTTGGGCGAGCCTCTCTCCCTTCTCGAAGAGTTCGTGAGAGATGGCGAAATCATTCCCCCTTCGTTCGTTAAGCAACTCGCACGGGCGGTCGAGAGAGGAGACCTGGAGGTGCTCGTGGCCTCGACGAACCCGGGGTTACGGTCGGTTGGTGTCACCATGCTCGCTTTTCGGTACAGCGCCTCCCTGGGCGCCTCCTTCGCCAGCATCGAAGATCTCTATGTGAGGCCGGGCGCGAGGCGCCTGGGTGTCGGCCGGGCTTTGCTCGAAGCGGTGGAAGAGCGGTGTAAAAAGCGTGACATCTCCTACGTTGAAGTTCAGACCGATGATGAGGCGGCGCGGTTCTATGAGGCGCTTGGCTACGAGCCAGAGGAGGGCGTGCGGGTGCTCTCCCGTTCCTACGCCTTCTGAGCGGTCAGACCGACAAGCTTGATAGGCTAAGAGACGGATTCCGCGAGTTCCTTGCCGCGTGGAATTTGTGCGCGACTAGATCCTCGTAGCCTGTGACAGTGCAGCGAAGCGCCAAGTCAGTACTCTACTCCGGAGCTTTCGAAGTGGGCATTCTTCCGGCGTTAAAAATCTCGAGATGGTAAACAGAGAAGACCAGCCGCACGTCGGTTACCAACCCGCTACGCATCACTCGCAAAGCGAGGGCAGTTCGTCCAGGTGCTAACCTATCAAGGAGCAGGAACGTTACTTTAAAAAGCCTCGCGCGTGGCAGCACTTTTACTGCCCCGGTCCGCCTCCCCCGGGGCTAAAACTCCTTTATCTCGTACACGGAGACCTCGTGGAAGCCTAGTCTCCCGTAGAACTTGCGCGCCCGTGTGTTGCCAGCGGCGACTTGCAAGGAGACGCCGTCGGCGCCTCTCTCGCGGGCCCACTTGTAGCACTCTTCGACGAGGGCGCGGCCGATACCGAGGCTGCGGCGGGCGGGAACTACGTAGATGTCTTCTACTGCGGCCCAAGTCTTTGGTTCGAAGGCTGGGGAGCCCTCGCGTAGTTCGCCCGAGAGGAAGCCAACTATCTCGCCGTCGATCTCCGCGACGAAGAGGCAGGAGTGGGAGCTGCCGGAGAGGTCGGCGAGGAAACGGCGCATGACCTTCTCGGCGTCGGGGGCTGTGGCGTAGACGGGGTCATAGAGGGTATGCTCCTCGGCGCTGCGCACCCAGAGCCGGGCCGCCTCGTTGGCGTCGTTGTGCCTGCCGGGACGGATAGTAAAGCCGATCCCGCCCGAGGCGCTCTTTTCGTGGCGTCTCTCCATGACCGAATCGTAGCGGATATGCCGCCGCTCGTGGTAGAGATGGTCGACAACGCGAGCGGCTAACATGCCTAGGGCGGCTTCGGGAGAGACGGGCGGCCGGGAGGGTAGGTAGAGTTACGGGTACGGGGTACGCGCGACGGCGACGACAGGGAGAAGAATAATGAGGGCAAAATGGGCTTTGGTGTTGGTGGCTCTGATGGCGGGGATGGCGGTTCCGGTGCAGTTTGCGGTAAACGCGCAGTTGCGAGGGGCGGTCGGCGGCCCGGTAAGCGCGGCCGCCATCTCGTTCTTCATCGGAACGGTGGCGCTGCTCGTGGCAGTGCTCTTTACGCAAGAAGCGAGGCCGACCTTCGCCGATCTCTCCGGTGCGCCGTGGTGAGCGTGGGCGGGAGGCTTTCTCGGGGCGTTCTACGTTGCCGCCTCCATCGTTTTAAGCCTGCGTATCGGGGCGGCGACCACGATAGGTTTCATCATCTCCGGACAGGTGCTCGCCTCCATCCTCCTCGATCAGTTCGGCCTGCTCAACTTGCCGGTTCACCCCGTTACC
>DASQMR010000288.1:0-15875 GCA_035645375.1 Rubrobacteraceae bacterium | reverse complement strand
GAAGTCGCGCAAGCGGCTCGGTCGAGGCAAGGGTTCCGGGAACGGCAAGACCAGCGGTCGTGGCCACAAGGGCGCGGGCGCTCGCTCGGGCGCTCCGGGGCATGGAAAGTTTGAGGGCGGCCAGATGCCGCTCCAGCGCCGGCTGCCACGCCTTAAGGGCATGGCTCGCGGACCGCACACCGTAGCTCGTCCTAAAGTCTACGCGCCGGTCAACATCTCGGAGCTTGCGGAGCTCTCGATTGATGAGATCGGTATCGAGGAGCTCAAGGCGGCAGGCATCCTCCGCAAGAAGGAGAGCCTCGTAAAGATATTAGGTGACGGGGAGATCGGACGCGCCATAACCGTCAGGGCACACGCTTTTTCCTCTTCGGCCCGGGAGAAGATAGAGGCGGCTGGCGGTAGCGTCGAAGTCCTGGAGTCGTGAGATGATAAAGGCGCTAGGAAACGCGTGGAGCGTCCCGGACCTAAGGCGCAAACTGCTCTTTACCGCGGTCATTATCGCGCTGTATCGGCTCGGGTGCTTCGTGCCGCTCCCCGGCGTGAACCGGGAGGCCCTGGGAGGTCTCGGCGAGGAGGGCAACGCTATCACAGGGCTGTTTGGCGTCTTTACTGGCGGGGCTTTCAACAACCTGTCAGTCTTCGCCCTAGGAATCATGCCGTATATTACTGCGTCGATCGTGATGCAGCTTCTGACCGTTGCGATCCCTCGGCTTCAGGAACTCTCAAGAGAAGGCGAGACGGGTCAACAGAAGATTACACAGTACACCCGATTCTTTACTCTAGGACTGGCTATTATCCAGTCGCTCGCGATGATTCTGTACTTTCGTAGCGGCGGCACGGGCGTACTCAGCGGCGCGACGATTATAGATACCTACCTGATCGTTATAACGCTCACGGCAGGCACGATGCTTATCATGTGGCTTGGAGAACTCATCTCTCAGCGAGGGCTCGGGAACGGCATCTCGTTAATCATCTCCGCGGCGATCCTCTCTCAGGCGCCCTCGGCGATCTCATCCCTTATAGAGAGCGGAAACGTGTTGACCCTCGTAATCCTCGCCGTGATCGCGTTGTTCATCATCGCGGGGATCGTGTTCGTCAACGAGGGGCAGCGGCGTATCCCGATCACTTACGCAAAGAGGCAGGTCGGGCGTCGCATGAGCCAGGGCGGTACTACCTACCTGCCCTTGAAGGTCAATATGGCGGGAGTCATCCCGATTATCTTCGCCTCGTCGCTCCTGATCTTCCCGATCATCCTGGCTCAGTTCGCCGGAAACAATGCAGACTCGATTCTCGGGCGCGTCGCGGCGTTCTTCACTCCGGGGAACGCGCCGTACCTGATCCTCTTCGGGCTCCTGATCGTGATGTTCACTTACTTTTACACGGCGGTTCAGTTCAACCCGGTAGAGCATGCGGACAACCTCAAGAAAAGCGGCGGGTATATCCCGGGTATACGTCCGGGGCAGCCGACGGCTATCTATCTGAACAACGTACTCACAAGAATTACGCTCTTCGGAGCGCTCTTTCTCGCCGCGGTCGCGGTCGTACCGTATTTCATCTCTGGCGCCTTGGGCCTGGGACAGCAGATCTTCCTCGGAGGCACCTCGGTGCTGATCGTGGTCGGCGTCTCCCTGGATACGGTTCGCCAGCTCGAGAGCCAGTTGATGATGCGTAACTATGAAGGTTTCTTGAAGAGGAGGCAGCAGCAAAGATGAGGATCATCATCTTCGGTCCCCAGGGGGCCGGCAAGGGTACTCAGGCGGCGAAACTGGTCGAGAAGCTGGACGCCGAGCACATCGCCACCGGCGACCTCGTGCGCGCGGAGATAAAGCAGGGTACGGAGTTGGGGCAGAAGATCCAGGAGTACAACGACAAGGGTGAGTTGGTACCCGACGAGATCATCATCGAGATGACCAAGCCGTACCTGTCGGAGAATGATTCCTGGATTCTCGACGGCTTCCCGCGCAACCAGGCCCAGGCCAAGGCGCTCGACGAGGCGCTCGAGGAGATAAACGAGAAGGTCGACAGGGTTATCGCCCTCGAAGCGTCGGATGAGGACCTGGTCAAGCGGCTCTCGGGCCGTCGCCAGAGCGATGCGACCGGCAAGACCTATCACATCGAGCACGACCCTCCTCCGAAGGAGGGCAGCGAGGAGGATGCGGGGCCGTTCGTCCAGCGTGAAGACGACACTGAAGAGGCCATCCGTACGCGCCTGGACACCTACCACGAGCAGACCGAGCCCCTGAAGGACTACTACGGAGAGCAGGGCATCCTGGTGACGGTAGACGCCTCGAAGAGCATCGACGAGGTTACCGAGGAGGTCATGAAGGCCGTGGGAGAGAACAAGTAGCACGTTGATCGTACGCAAGGGCAAGAGCGAGCTTGAAACGATGCGCGAGGGCGGCAGGATCACTGCCGCCTGCCTCGCCATGCTCGCCGAGAACGCCCGGGCTGGCGTGACGACGAAGGATCTCGATGGTATGGCGGAGGACTTCATTCGCTCGCGCGGCGGGAAGCCGGAGTTCAAGGGCTACCAGGGCTTCCCTGCCTCTATATGCGCATCGCCGAACTCGATGATCGTGCACGGCATCCCCGGTTCCTACCGCTTGAAGGACGGCGATACTATCTCCCTGGATGTCGGCGTACGCTACGAGGGCTTCGTGACCGACTCTGCGACTACCGTGGCGATAGGGGAGATACCGGCGGATGTCGAAGGGCTCTTGAGTATTACGCGCCAGTGCCTCGTGGCGGCGACAGAGCAGATGCGGGCTGGCAAGAGGCTCGGAGACGTCGGGTACGCGATACAGGCCCTGGCCGAGGCGCGGGGGTACGGGGTGGTGCGAGACCTCGTCTCACACGGCGTAGGACGCAAGATGCACGAGGACCCTCAGATCCCTAACTACGGCAACCCGGGTATCGGGCCGCGTCTACTGCCCGGCATGACCTTCGCAATAGAGCCTATGATCACGCTCGGCAGCTATGATATTCGCATCGACGAGCGAGACGGGTGGTCGATCTACACCGCCGATGACTCCCTTGCTGCCCACTACGAGCACACCATCGCCGTCACCGAGGACGAACCGTGGGTGCTTACGGCGGCATAGTTTGAGGACGGAAAGCTGGGAGGCTGGTGACGTGCGTGGTAACATGTATGTTTGGTTTCGGCCATTTTGTAACAGATTGAGAGCAGGGGAGGTCCTTGGCTAAAGAAGACGTCATAGAGGTGGAGGGCACGATCACGGAGGCGTTGCCCAATACGCAGTTCCGGGTGGAGCTCGACAACGGGCACAACGTGCTAGCTCACATCTCGGGCAAGATGCGGATGAACTATATCCGGATTCTGCCGGGCGATAAGGTCAAGGTAGAGCTTAGCCCCTATGACCTCGACCGGGGGCGTATAACCTACAGGTTTAGGTAGTAGATGAGTACGAGGCGAGACGGAGGAAGAGACTTTGAAGGTGAGGGCGAGTGTGAAACCCCTGTGCGAGCAGTGCAAGGTCATACGCAGACGCGGGGTGGTGCGGGTTATCTGTAGCGCCAATCCCCGGCACAAGCAGAGGCAGGGCTAGAATGGCGCGTATTGCCGGCATAGACCTGCCGCGCGAGAAGAGGGTCGAGGTAGGGCTGACGTACGTGTTCGGCATCGGTCGCGCGACGGCCAAAAAGATCCTCGCCGAGACAGGCGTGGACCCGAACACGAAGGTTCGGGATTTGGCCGAGGGCGAGGTTGCGCAACTCAGGACCTACGTGGACCAGAACGTCGAGGTCGAGGGCGACCTCCGACGCGAGACGAACCAGAACATAAGACGGTTAATAGATATCGGTTCTTACCGGGGCATCCGCCACCGCCGCGGGCTACCGGTGCGAGGACAGCGCACCAAGACCAACGCCCGTTCGCGCAAGGGTCCGAAACCGTCCATAGGCGGGAGGAAGAAGAAGTAGATGGGTAGGCAGAGACAACAGCAGCGCAGGGGCGGCGCGAGCCGGGCGCGGCGCAAGGTCCGCAAGAACGTAACGACCGGAATCGTGCACATAAAGAGCTCGTTCAACAACACCATCGTCAGCGTTACGGATCAGGAGGGCAACGTCATAGCCTGGGAGTCGGCGGGCGCGCTAGGTTTCAAGGGGAGCCGTAAGAGCACCCCGTACGCGGCCCAGATGACCGCTGAGAGCTGTGCGAACAAGGCGATGGACCAGGGTATGCGGCGCGTGGATATCGAGGTCAAGGGACACGGCTCAGGACGCGACATGGCCGCGAGGACGTTCCAGAGCATGGGCCTCGAGGTGCTCGGCATTCGTGATGTCACCGGCCAGCCGCACAACGGCTGCAGGGCCCCGAAGAGGCGGAGGGGGTAGCCGATGGCGCGTTACACAGGACCTAAGGGCAGGCGCGACAGGCGCGCGGGCGTGATGCTCTCCAACATGCGCAAGAACCCGCTGGAGAGGAAGCCCTACCCGCCGGGCGAACACGGGCGGGGCAGGCAGCGGCAGACGGAGTTCGGCGTCCGGTTGCTGGAGAAGCAGAAGGCGCGCTGGTATTACGGCGTCTCCGAGAAGCAGTTCAGGCGCGCTTACGACAAGGCGACCCGTATGCAGGGCGTCTCCGGCGAGAACCTTCTCAGGCAGATGGAGCTTCGGATGGACAACGTCGTGTTCAGGATGGGCTTCGCCACCAGCAGGCCGCAGGCTCGCCAGATCGTGGTCCACGGACATTTCCTTCTTAACGGCCGCAAGCACAACATACCGTCGGCTATTCTGAAGCCGGGAGATGTGATCACGGTCAGGGAAAAGAGTCGGAGGCTAGAGCCCGTAGTGAACGCCGTGGATCAGGTCGTGGCCGTCCCGTCGTGGCTGGAGGCCGACCACGATAACTTTACGGGCCGCGTTCTGCACACGCCGGGGCGCGATGAGATCGACACTCCCGTCGAGGAGCAGCTCATTATCGAGTTCTACAGCCGATAGGTGAGAGACAAAAATACTATTTACAGCAGGTGGTAGGTTGACGATGTTGGATATAGCGCCACCACGTTTCAGGGTGGAAGAAGAAGAGGATCGCCGCGGCTTGTTCGTGGCGGAGCCGTTGCCGCGAGGCCTCGGGCATACTTTGGGCAACTCGCTGCGGCGGGTAATGCTCTCCGGGCTGACGGGCGCGGCGGTGACAAAGGTGCGTATTGAGGGTGTGAGCCATGAGTTCTCAACCATACCCGGCGTTAAAGAGGATGTCGTTGATATCATCCTCAACTTAAAGGCTCTTAAGTTCAAGCTGGAGCGCGACGAACCCATAGAGCTTGAAATCATCAAGCAGGGGCCTGGTGAGGTGGCGGCCACCGATATTGAGTTGAAGGCCGATCTGGAGATCGTAGACCCGGATGCATACATCGCCACCGTCTCCGACGGTGGAACTCTTGAGATGCGTCTCACGGTCGAGAGAGGTCAGGGTTACCGCAGGGCCGAGCAGAACAAGAGCGACGCCGACCCGATAGGCGTCATGGCGGTCGATTCGCTCTTTTCGCCGGTCCAAAGGGTTAATTACTCGGTCTCCGAGACGCGCGCGGGAGCGAGGACAGACCTCGATTCCCTCTCCATGGAAGTATTCACGGACGGGCGGGTTGCTCCTAGAGACGCAGTTCAGGAGGCGGCGCGTCAGCTAACCGAGATCCTGGGCCTCTTTATGGACGGCTACGAGGGAGCCCCGCGGCAGGAGGCCCGTAGTCGGGTCGGCAGACCCGTCATTACCGACGAGCGGCCGGTCGAAGACCTGGAGTTGACGGTTCGCTCCTACAACTGCCTCAAGCGCGAGGGCGTGGATACCATCGGTCAGCTCGCGACGATGACCGAGGAGGAGCTGATGAACATCCGCAACCTCGGTATGAAGAGCGTCGACGAGATCCGGTCAAAGCTCACCGAGTATGGATACGAGCTAGAGAGCGAGGGCACTGGCGTATGAGGCACGCGAAGAGAGGACGCAAGCTCGGTCGCGACGCCGCCCACCGCAACTCACTGCTTGGGACGATGGCCGGACAGGTTATCGTCCACGGCCGCATCAAGACCACCGTTCCGAAGGCCAAAGAGGTTCGAAGCGTCGTGGACAAGCTCATCACAACCGCCAAAAAGGACGACCTGCCCGCTCGTCGCCAGGCTGTCAAGGTACTTAAAGACAAGACCATCGTCAGGAAGCTCTTCGAAGATGTCGCCCCGGATCTGGACGATCGAGAATCGGGTTATACTCGTATCCTCAGGCTAGGTCCGCGTCTCGGCGACGGTGCGGAGGCCGCTTACCTGGAGCTGGTCAATTACACTGTGGAGTAGTTTCAAGCGTACGGCTCCCAATACAACAGGATGACCTCGTGGGGGACTTGCCGTAGCGGGTCCCCCTTCCGCTTACTACATGCTTGTTCTTATGATCCTGACTGAGGCTTTGCAGTGAAGTACGCGGGGCTCGTAGAGTACGACGGGGCGGGCTTCTCGGGTTGGGCGGCGCAACCCGGACGCAGGACGGTCGAAGAGACACTCGCGGAGGCGCTCGAAATTGTGCTCCGGCAGCCGGTGAAGCTGACCGTGGCCGGACGAACGGACGCGGGTGTCCATGCTACCGGGCAGATCGTCTCTTTCCAGGCGGAGACGAGCCTACCTCCGGCGTTGATCTCCTATAAGAGCACGGCCGTATTGCCGGACGACGTTGCGTTGCGACGTTGCGTACAGGTGACGGAGGACTTTGACGTGCGCTTCTCTGCGAAGAGCCGGAGCTATGAATACAGGCTCATCAACGACCCCATCCGCTCTCCGCTCTTGCGGCGGCGCGCGATCCACGTGGCTCGCGAGTTGGACCTTGACCTGTTGCGGGAGGCGGCGAGCCGTATACTGGGTGTGCACGACTTCCGAGCCTTCACCTATACGAAGAGCCATCACACTAGGTTCGAGCGGACCGTAGAGGAGTCCCGTTGGGAGACGCGCGGTGAGCTGCTTGTCTACGAGATCACCGCTAACTCTTTCCTCTATGGAATGGTCCGGGCCTTGGTCGGAACGATGCTGGAGGTGGGAGAGGGGAAGCGCAAAATCGCCGAGTTTGCCCGTCTACTCCACGGCGGGGAGAGGAGTGAAGCCGGCCCCGCTGCTCCCGCCCGGGGTCTCACGTTGGTAGACGTAGGCTACGAGGACTTGGACTTCGACAGGGAGGCAAACGGATGATCGCTCAAGTATCTATCACGGTTAGCGGTCTATCTCAAGTATCTATCACGGTTAGCGATCTAAGGAGGGGCGAGGTCTTCTATGACGCGGTAATGATGAGCTCCGGTCATCCCTGTGTTTACAAGACGGAACAGGCGATCGGTTACGGTACCCACAGCTAGCCGGAAGACGATAGCCACTCTTATCTCCCCGTGTTTGCCAACGGTGGTGTCGTAGCCGACCGTCGGCATTGGATCTTTAGAGCGCCCAGCCGTACTGTCGTCAACAGATTCTACGCGGCGGTGTTCGCGGCGGGCGGTAGAGACGAGGGCTCGCCCAGGTTGCGGCCACAATAGCATCCGCTTACTATGTAGCGTTCATCACTTACTTCAACGGCAACCGGATCGAAGTTGTCTGCCATAGCTAGATAGGACGGGAAGAATGAGAGATAATCCGAGAGATCGGCTCACCCAGATAGACCTTTACATCGAGCGGCTCTTCGCGCCGCCAGACCCCGCGTTGGAGAACGCTCTGCGGCGCTCGCGCGAGGCCGGACTGCCAGAGATAAACGTATCCCCAAACGAGGGGAGACTCCTACAGCTTCTGGCCGGGATAGCGGGCGCGAGGCGCATTCTCGAAGTAGGTACGCTCGGGGGATACAGCACGATCCACCTCGCCCGCGCGCTTCCTGAAGAAGGGGTGCTGATCAGTCTGGAGTTGAACGAAGCTCACGCGGAGGTCGCCCGTGAGAACATCGCTCAGGCTGGCCTTGGAGAGAAGGTAGAGGTCCGGGTTGGGGATGCGAGGACTCTGCTTGCGGATATGGTGGAAGAGGAGACCGGGCCGTTCGATCTGACGTTCATAGATGCTGACAAGGAGGGCTATCCAGAGTATCTGGAGTGGTCTCTGCGAATCTCGCGACCCGGGTCGCTAATCCTGGCCGACAACGCCATCCGGGGCGGGAGCGTGATCGAGCCGGAGGACGAGTCGGCCCGTGCGACGCACGAGTTCAACGATGCGCTGGCGAAAGATTTCCGCCTCTCGGCGCTCATCCTGCCTCTTATACGTGGCTGGGTAGACGGACTCGCGATAGCCCGGGTGCTCTAAGCGCTTGAGCGCTGTCTAAGTCAGGGATGTATGCTACTATTTGACACGTTTGCGATAGAGATCTAGATCATTCGCGGAGGAAAATGAAAAGTTATATGGCGCGGCCGTCGTCGGTCGAGCGCAGATGGCATCTTATAGACGCCGAGGGGCGGACGCTTGGGCGTCTTGCTTCGGAGGTAGCACAGCTCTTGCGCGGCAAGAACAAGCCCCAGTACACGCCGCACATCGATACGGGCGACTTCGTGGTCGTGGTGAACGCCGAGAAGGTGGTCGTCACTGGTAAGAAAGCGGAGCAGAAGGTGTACCGTCGGCACACGGGCCGTCCGGGTGGGTTGCGTGAGACCAGCTACGAGGTGATGTTGGAGCGCAAACCGACGGAGATCCTGCGCAAGGCCGTCTGGGGGATGATACCGAAGACGCGGCTCGGGCGCGCGCAGTTCAAGAAGTTGAAGGTTTATGCGGGTCCGGAGCATCCGCACGAGGCCCAAAACCCACAGCCGTACGAAGTGGAGAGATAAAGATGGCGGAACAGGCGCTGTATACAGGAACGGGACGGCGCAAGACGTCGGTTGCCCGCGTGAGGTTAGTACCGGGGGATGGCAGGATCACGGTCAACGGCCGCGACTACGCTGAGTACTTCCCCCGCTCGACCTACCAGGCGGTAGTGAGCTCGCCCCTGAAGGTTCTCGAGGCGGAGGGACGCTACGATGTGATCGTAAAGGTCGAGGGAGGCGGTCCAACGGGCCAGGCCGAGGCCGTACGGCACGGCATAGCGCGCTCTCTGGCCGAGGAATCTCAGGAGGCACGCGGCGAGCTCAAGGGAGCGGGTCTCCTCACACGCGACGCCCGCGCCGTCGAGCGCAAGAAGTATGGCCTGAAAAAGGCCCGCAAGCGTCCGCAGTTCTCCAAGCGATAGAGTAGCGCTAACGAAGCATTCGACCCTGTCTGAGGCGGGCCCCCTGCGTGAGAACGGAGGGGGCTCGTCCGGCTAGGAGGTAGTTTGGTAGAAGGACGAAGAGTCTCATTCGGTACCGACGGGGTACGCGGGGTCGCGAACGCGGGCCTCCGACCAGAGGATGCCCTCGCCCTGGGACTCGCCGTCGCTCGAGCCTTCGGCGGGCCGCTCGTAACGGGTCGCGACACTCGTCTCTCGGGCGGGATGCTCTCCTGCGCTTTAGCTTCCGGTGCCGCGAGCGGAGGTGCTCGCGTCCTTGACCTCGGGATGCTGCCTACGCCGGGCGTGGCGGCCCTCGCGCCGCGTCTCGGGGCGGCCGTCGCCGGGGTGGTGAGCGCCTCGCACAATCCTTACCCAGACAACGGCATAAAGTTCCTCTCCGGGGAAGGACGCAAGCTCCCAGATGCAAGGGAGAGAGAGTTGGAGAGACTGGCCGGTGAGGACTTCGAGAGGCCCACAGGGTCCGATGTAGGGGCGGTAAAGCAGATCCTGGACGCCTCTGGGCTCTATGCGGAGACCGTGCTCTCGCGCCTAAGGCCCCCGGCGGAGGGTATGAGGGTGCTTCTGGACTGTGCTAACGGGGCGGCTTACGAGGTCGCGCCGCTGACGTTTGGGGAGCTCGAGGTAGAGCTTACAGTCGTGGGTGACGAGCCTGACGGGACCAACATCAATGAGGGCGTGGGCTCGACGCACGTGGAGGCGTTGGAGGCCTCGGGACACGACGTTGCCTTCGCGTTTGATGGAGACGCCGATAGGGTGCTGGCGGTCGATGAGAAGGGGAGCGTGGTGGACGGGGATAGGATCATCGCTATCCTCGCCCGCGACCTGGCCGAGCGTGGCGCTTTGGCCGGAGGGGTCGTGGTGACGGTGATGAGTAACCTGGGTTTCTTCAAGGCGATGGATGCTTTGGGGATTCCATACGAGGTGACTCCAGTTGGGGACCGGCACGTGGCGGAGGCGATGCAGCGGCGCGAGGCTTCGCTGGGGGGCGAGCAGTCGGGGCACGTGATCCACGCCCGGTACGCGACGACCGGGGACGGGCTCCTGACGGCGCTCGCGCTTCTAGACGTTATGGCGCGCAGCGGGAAGCCTCTATCCGAGCTTGGGCGGGTTATGGACCAGTATCCTCAGACCCTTGTAAACGTTCGCGTCGAGGATCGGGCGGTAGCCGACGCTGTGGAGGTCAGAGAGGCGGTTGCGAGGGCGGAACGGCGGCTCGGCTCGGAGGGGCGCATCCTGCTTAGGCCGAGCGGAACCGAACCGTTGGTTAGAGTAATGGTCGAACACGTAGATGGTTCGGTCTGCCGCGAGGTGTGCGCGGAGATCGCGGAGGTCGTAGCCAGCTCTTCTGAGGTGGGGGTATCTTGAGGTTTATAGGATGTTCGCTGGCTTGGCGGCCGGGCGAGGCAGGGGAGAGACCAAGCTGCTTGGTCGTTCTGGACGAGCGGGGGAGTATTGTCGCCAACTCGTTCGCGAAGGGCGCTGAGGAGCTTGCCTCCTCGGTCAAGGCTCACGCGGAGCGGCGCAGGGGGGTCGTGGTCGGGGTAGACGCCCCTCTCTCGGTTCCCAACGAGCGCGGCACGCGCAGGATAGAGCGGATCCTCAGCAAACTTGCGCTTCCAGCTTACTCGGCGAGCCGCAAGATGTTCGGCGGCGAACCGTTTGCCGAGGAGATCCTGGCCGCTTTGCAGGAAGTCGGCGTCGAGTACACTGACTACCCGTTTCGCAGGGCTCGGGGACAGAGCGTAGTCACCGAGGTTGACTCCGTAGCGACGCTTAAGATACTTCACTTTGAGCGCGAAGAAGAGGGGAGCGATGGGGAGGTCGACGGCGACCTGGCTGGTATCTTGCGAGCCCTGCCGGAGCCCAAGTTTAGAAAAGGCAACAAGGAGGCGCGGGCGACGGCTCTAAAGGGGGCGGTGGACGTGCTGTGGAATACGCCCGGACTTCGCTTGAGGACCGGCAACCTTTCTGCGGACCTTTCGGCGGCGGAGAACGTGGACCTCTCCAAGCTCGACATAGCGTCATCGCTCTCGCACGCGGATTTCGACCGCATCGCCAGCCTCGTCGAGGGTACGCTCGCGGCGTACACCGTACACCGGCACTGGAAGGGGAGGGACGGCTCCGTGGTGGTCGGCACCGGCCGCGAGGGCTCCGTACTACTGCCCGCCCCGGCTATTCTTCAGGGCCGCATCGCCGAGGAGTGTCGCTCGGTGGGGGTACCATACGTCTAAGGTGGTCCGAGGATGCTGATGAAGGTCGTCTCTCTTAGCGTGGCGCTCCCCTCGATGCAGCGCTACGACGGGCGAGAGGTGCTCACGGGCGCGGCCAAGAGGCCGGTACCGCGGCCGATGCTGCGCTACGAGAACTTCGACGGCGACGGGCAGGGGGATCAAGTGAACCACGGCGGGCCGGACAAGGCGGTCTGCGTATATCCGCTAGACCACTACGCGCACTGGGGAGGGAACTCGCGAGAGAGTTCGCGCTCGGCGTGATGAGCAAGAATTTTACCGTCTCTGGTGCCGTGGAGACAGAGGTCCGTATAGGCGACGTGTTCCACATCGGCGGGGCGACGGTGCAGGTGAGCCAGCCGTGAATGCCGTGCAGCAAGCTGGCCGGGAAGAACGGGCAGAGACTTCTCGCGAAGCGGGTGTCACGGACAGGCTACACCGGCTTCTACACGCGGGTGTTGGGCAAAGGTATGATAAAGGTGGGTGATGCTTTCGAGCGCGTCGAGCGGAACCCAGACCGAATCTCGGTAGATGACGTAAACGACGTTATCTACAAGCGGTCGCGGGACTTCACGCTCATCGAACGCCTAGCTAGTATGCCGCAGTTCGTCGCGAGCGGTCGCGCCGTGTTCGCGGAGCGGCTCGAGCGGGCGGGGGGGAGACGTCAGTGGGTCTAAAGGTTCGCATTATCCCGTGTCTGGATGTGGACGCCGGCAGGGTGGTTAAGGGGACGAACTTCAAGAACCTGAGGGACGCTGGGGACCCGGTCGAGCTCGCCGCGCTCTACGACAGGGAGGGGGCCGATGAGATCGTGTTCTACGACATCACCGCCTCCCACGAGGATCGCGAGACCGCCGTCCGTCTCGCCCGCGCCGCCGCCGAGGAGGTCTTCATTCCCTACACTATAGGCGGCGGCGTTCGTACCGTATCCGACATGCGCGCCATGCTGCGCGCCGGGGCTGATAAGGTCTCCATCAACAGCGCCGCGGTGAGAACGCCTCACCTCATAGACGAGGGGGCCGAGCGTTTCGGGAGCCAGTGCGTCGTCCTAAGCGTGGACGTAAAACGCAAGGAGGACGGCCCCGGGTGGGAGGTCTACCTGAACGGCGGCAGGTTGAACACGGGCAGAGACGCCGTCGCGTGGCTCGTCGAGGGGGAGAGGAGGGGGGCTGGGGAATTCGTCCTGAACAGCATGGACGCAGATGGCACGGAGAGCGGGTACGACCTCGACCTGATCTCCGAGGTCGCCTCGAAGACGAACCTACCTATAATAGCCTCTGGCGGGGCCGGACACCCGGAGCATATGGTCTCTGCTGTCCGGGCCGGGGCGAGCGCCGTCTTGGCTGCGAGCATCTTCCACTTCGGTGAGTACACCATCGCCGAGACCAAGGACGCCTTGCGCGAGGCTGGAGTGCCGGTCCGATGAGCGCGCCGGAGATCCGCTACGACGAGTACGGCCTCCTCCCCGTCATAGCGCAAGACGCTAAGACGAACGAGGTTTTGACGCTCGCCTACGCGAACCAGGAGGCCGTCGAAAAGACCGTTGCGACCGGAGAGGCCCACTATTACTCCCGCTCCAGGAGCGAGCTCTGGCGCAAGGGTGAGACCAGCGGCAACACCCAGAGAATAGTCGAAGTCCGCCTCGACTGCGACGGTGATGCTCTTCTGTACAGGGTCGAGCCTCGCGGACCCGCCTGTCACACCGGTGAGAGGAGTTGCTTCTTCACCCCCGTGTACAGGGAGGGCGGGGAGGTGCCGAACCTCGGACAGACCCTCACCAGGCTCGCCGGGACGATAGCCGGGCGGCATGAAGAGATGCCGCAGGGATCGTACACGGCGAAGCTCTTTCAGCGCGGGACGGGGTATGCCGCCCAGAAGGTTGGCGAGGAGGCGGTTGAGGTAGTGGTGGCCGCGCTTGAAGGTGAGAAGTTGGCCGAGGAGACGGCGGACCTCCTCTACCACCTACTAGTGTTGCTAGAGGAGCGAGGAGTGAAGTCGGAGGAGGTGGCAAGGGTACTAGATGAGCGGCACCGGTAGAAACCTCATGCCCTCGCTCTCCGAGGCTCGCAAGCTCGCGCGGGAGTACGACGTCGTGCCGTTGTACGGGGAGTTTATCGGGGATCTGGAGACGCCTATCTCCGCCGCTCTCAAGTTCGCCGACGAGGAGAACGTCTTCCTGCTGGAGAGCGCCGAGGAGGCCGAGCGGTTCGGCCGCTACTCCTTTCTAGGCTTCGATCCCAAGCGTACCCTCTCTTACAGAGACGGCGTCTACACGGTCGTGGACGCCGACGGGGTACGCGAGGTTGCGGCGAAGGACCCGTTCCGCGGGCTCGCACAGATAGTCGGCAAGAAGAGCGTCGCACCCTTACCGAACCTGCCGGCGTTCGTCGGCGGGGCGGTCGGATACTTCTCCTACGATGCCGTGCGCTACCTGGAGCGGCTTCCGGGTTCTACTCCCGACGAGCTTCAGGTGCCCGAGGCGTACTTCGTCGTCACGGATACGCTTATCGTTTTCGACCATCTTCGGCACAAGGTGCTGGTGATCTCGCTCGTTGATGCTTCCAACCTGCGTGACGTCGAAGGCGAAGGCTTCGCCGCAGCCTACCGCCGGGCTGCTGACGACATTCGTCGCATCTCCGAACGGCTCGCAGCTCCAACCGCGCGCCGCAGCCTCCCCGCCGGGGACGGTGGAGTAGAGGTGTCCTCGAACTTCACCCGCACAGGCTACGAGGAGGCCGTCGAGAAGGCGAAGGAGTATATCCGGGCGGGGGACGCGTTCCAGATCGTACCGTCCCAGCGCTTCTTCGCCGAGATAGGAGACCTTGACCCGTTCCTCCTATACCGGGGCTTGCGGACCGTCAATCCCTCGCCGTACATGACGTACTTGAAGCTCGGAGATATGGCGCTCGTCGGCGCTTCGCCCGAGCCGCTGGTGCGCGTCGAGGGCCGTCGGGTGATGACTAGGCCTGTGGCCGGGACGCGACGCCGCGGCGTAACGTCAGAGGAGGACGCGCTGCTAGCAGAGGAGCTTTTGGCAGACGCCAAGGAGCGAGCCGAGCACGTTATGCTCGTGGACCTCGGGCGCAACGATCTGGGAAGGGTTGCCCAGATTGGTAGTGTAGGACTCGAGAGCTTCATGGAGGTGGAGCGCTACTCGCACGTGATGCACATCGTCTCGACGGTCGAGGGGGACCTGCGTGAAGACCTGACCGCCCTCGACGCCCTGGCCGCCGCGTTCCCCGCAGGCACTGTCTCCGGCGCTCCGAAGGTACGGGCGATGGAGATCATCGACGAGTTGGAGCCGACCCGACGCGGACCCTACGCGGGCGCGACTGGTTACTACGGCATAGACGGCCGCCTCGACACCTGTATAACGCTTCGTACCGCACTCCTCAAGGACAACCGCGCCTACTTCCAGGCCGGCGGCGGAGTCGTCGCCGACTCGGTTCCTTCCCTGGAGTACGAAGAGACGCGCAACAAGGCCGGGGCGATAGTGCGGGCTCTGGAGGTAGCCGGTAGCCGAGAGCTATGGCTGTATGATTAATGACCGTAAACAGCTGGTGCAGCTACCTAACTTTACAGATGCGACGCTTGCCTCCCTGCGGAATACCGTCGGCGTGATGGGCAGCGCGAGGTACTGTTGGATCGGCTCCCTCAGTTACAGATGCCGACGCTGATCTTGTGGGGGATCGAGGACAGGTTGCTTCCGTACACCCAGGCAAAAGAGGTGAGTGCCCTCGTGCAGGACGGCTCTCTAGAACTAATCTCCAACTGCGGCCACCTACCCCATGTCGAGCAGTTCAAACGGTTCGTATCGACCCTCGGAGAGTTCCTTAGCAACCAACCTCCCGGCGGGTAAGCAAACACCTCTATTCATCTCACTGCCGCTAAGAAGCCTTCTCGGCAACCTGTATGCGACCAGTTGCACAGAACCGAGGCGTTCCAGTGAGGTAGCCTCTATCCGCCCTCGTAGTACTGACCGCTGACCACAACATATCGCGTTGGTGGATAAAGATGCGCTGGGACGCATCGTGATGTATAGGGCCGTTCAGGCGAAAGCGTGATAGCGTAGCGGGTTCTTTCTCCACAGCGAAGTCCCAAAGCCTCCAGGCGCTTAGCTCACTACCGCTCCAGTTGCTTGATTTAGGGTAGTCTACTCCAACCTAGTCAGTGCTTTGCGCTGGGATTCCGGTAGTCGGTTATCCACCTTGGACGAGATTTTCAGAGGCTCTAGAACCTTTTGGTTAGAGCCCGAGCAACGTGTCGATCTTCCCTTTGTCGAAGCCTATAACGACCTCGCCATCTATTACTGTGGTGGGGGTGGCCTGAGAGTTCATGCTCACCATCTCCTGCATGGCGTCGAGGTCGGTGCGGACGTTCTTCTCAATGAACTCGACGGAGTTCCGTACACCATACAC
>DASQMR010000287.1:0-3053 GCA_035645375.1 Rubrobacteraceae bacterium | reverse complement strand
CTTTGGGGAGATCTGGGACTCGGGGCACGAGTACGAGTACGGCGAGGATCTGTGGCACGAGTACGGGGAGATTCTCCAGCGGTACGATAAGAAAGGGTTGCTGCGGTACAGGAAGGCATCTTCGAAACCGTTCTCCTTAGGCACCGGCGAGGATGAGGTCACTTTCCACGTACTCTCGCCAAGCGGTTACGTCAAGACGGGCGAGCGCGAGACCGAGCAGGAAAAGCGCGAAGCCATCCACGAAGAGTGCTTAGTCTTGAAGATGTCGTTCCGAAATCTAGGTGTCTTGCTTGCTAGTGACTCCAACAAGGCTTGCTGGGAACGTATAAACAAACACTACGCGGAGGTGCTACCGTCTAAGATCTTGCACGCCAGCCACCACGGCTCGCGCACCTTCTTCAAGACAGGGGAAGACGACGAGGAACCTCTCAAGGAGCATTTGACGAAGTTAGATCCTGAGTACCTAATAGTTTCGGTCTCCCACCCAAGTAAGCACAAGCATCCGCATAAGGACGCTATGCAGCTTTACTGGGAAGTGGTGGATAAGGAAAAAGTTCGCTACTCGGAGACAAGCATGGGCCAAGAGGCCCACGTTTTGCGGATCTACAAGAGCAGCGAAGACGGGGAGTGGTATTACTCGCTTGATGCTGACACAGATTTGGTGAACAACTACCTTCTCGAAGACAAAAAAGATCTTGTCGCACAGAAATCCTCCTCTTACTACGTAAGGATAGGCGCTCGCGTAGGGAAGACGGAGGGCGGACCTTTCACCGAGAGGTACCCGAACAAGGGACGATACTTAGAGAAGAACCTACACATACAGTTCCATATAGAGAGTTGCAATGTGCCTGGGCCGTATGAAGCTCGGTGGGAAGTGAAGAACATTGGGCGGGAAGCAGAGCTGCATAACGATCTGTCCCACAATTCCGGTCTCCAACAGCGTGGTGACCCACACTTTGAGACGCGTGTCCAACGCACAAAGTATCAGGGCAGCCATTACATGGATTGCGTGATCTTCAAGAACGGCATCCCCGTCTGTAAAGCCCGTCATTGGGTAAACATTCAATGAGGGTAACGAGACATTCATCAGGCAAGCGGGCGGCTATGGTTGCCCTCGGGTGCACGACGAGCCGCCCCGCTAACCCACCAACCCCCCAGCCGGGCGCGGCCATCCTCTTTGGCCCCGAGCGTGGCGCAGACGACGAGTCCCAGTGTTTGCCGCCTGGGACCGCAAGCGGAGGGGATGAGCGTCCTACTACTATACTCTCACTGCAATCCGCCCCGGCTCTTCGCCTAACGTTACGGACACGGTTATGGCGGTTATGGTAGGCGAAGAGAGCTCCCGCCGCACCTGAGCCCTGCTAGCATTAGAGTGAGTGGAAGGGTCTTACTATGCGTCACGCCGTCGGGCCGGTGCCGTGGCGATCGCTAGGATGCGGCCATAGACGGCGGTCGAAGCGTAGACCATGATACCTATAGAGATGCCGAGCAGTATCATAGGCCCGCCAGCCTGCCACCAAGCGTCGTCGAACGAGCCGTCGCGCTTCACGAACAGCGAGACCAGCAAGACGCCCCCGAGAAGACCAAAGGCGAGCAGCGCCAGGCCGAGGACCTGCAGGGACGGCGCGAATCCTTGCAGCCTCAGGTACGGCAGCACGAGCTCGTAGTAGGCTGTGGCCAAGCCTACAAGCAATGTCAGCAGTATGACGTAAAGGAGCACCACCGTGACACCCGCGCCTAGCTCCACGCCGAGCAGCAGCCAGCCCAAAAGGGCGTAAGCGACGTTCAGCGGATGGTCTGCTCCTAAGAGCTCGGCGATGGCTGCGGTGGACGAAAGGGCGGCGGCAAACGCGACGGTTCCGGCAAAGCTTGCCAGCAGCACGGCAATCACTAGACGCCGGTGTGACGGGTCCGCTGGTTGCCGAGAGCGAACGCGGTTACCCCAGCGCATCATCAAGAGTGGTAACCCTAACGCCAGCGGCAGCAGCCACAGCAGGCGTACACCGTGCGCTGGCAAGTGTATAAGGTCTACAATCGCCGGACCGAAGGCAGCCCCGAGTCCCAAAAAAGCGGCCACGTACGCTGACGTACCAGCAATGTGGCCAGCCAGGTAGCGCGGGAAAGGTACCTTCAGCAAACCGCAGGCGATCACCGTAGCGTAGCGCACGCCGGGAATCGCTCGGCCTAAAGCGATGGTTCCCCAGCCGCCGCGTCCGAGCAGTGACTCGGCACGGGCGAGTTGCTCCGGTCCAAGGTGAACGTAGCGACCGAAGCGGTCGACTAGAGGGCGCCCGCCGCGACGCACTATAGCGTACAGTCCGCTCCCCCCAAGCGCGGATGCGAGCGTCAAAGCTACGAAGTACAGCGCCAACTGCGACAAAGATCCTCCGGTGGCCGTACCGGCGTAGACTATCAGGACGTCTGTCGGGATCGGCGAGGGCAGGCCGAGCTCCTCGATCGTGACCGCCAGAAGGATCGCTAGGAAGCTATGCCTCGCCAATGAATTTAGCATACTATCCTTTTTCTCCACGACGCCACGCTTTCGGTCCGTATTCTAGATCGCTGCCCACTCGTTGGACAATGCCGGAGTACCGGGCGGCTACGGTTATCCCGGGGCCAATAAGAGCCCCCCACTAGCCCACCGCCTCGAACCGCCAGCGCTCGTCTGCCTCGGCCCCGAGCGTGGCGCAGACGACGAGCCTCGGTGCTCACTCGCTTTGCATATCTATCCGTTGGCGCTACATCTTGTGGGCGAGGTCTGGCCTCGAAGGGCGCCGCTTAAGGCAAATTCGCTATGCCGAGGCGAGTTATATGCGCCCTTCTGAATATAGGTTTCCGAGAAAAACGTCTTAGCGGAAACTCGGTGAAAAGGGCAGGGCAAGCTTGCCTTAGGTATGAGCGTTAGGCGGTAGGCGCGAGATTATTCGCCAGATTCCCGCTAAGAAATCTTCTCGGAAACCGTCGAGAAGATTTCGGACTGCAGTCTGGCGGCTCCTTTCACGCCACTCGTTACCCGTCCTGAGCAGAGTGTCTACAATGGCACCATGACTCGT
>DASQMR010000286.1:0-8612 GCA_035645375.1 Rubrobacteraceae bacterium | reverse complement strand
AGAGACGTAAGCGGCTTCGACGAAGTCGAGCTTAGAGGAGTTGGCAACCTCTCCATCAACCAAACGGGTGGCGAGTTTCTGATGGTGGAGGCGCAAGAGGGCGTCCTACCGAAGATCAAAACGGAGGTGGTGAACAACCGTCTGATCATCGGCCCCGGGCCTAACACCAGCATCCAGACGACCCAGCCGATCAACTATACGCTGACCGTCAAGGACCTGAAGACCCTCAAGGTGTCGGGCTCGGGAAATGTCCAAGCGAGGGGTATCAGCACGGACGAGCTAGCAGTAACCATGAGCGGTACAGCAGACGTAAAGCTAAGCGGCGAAGCTGATAGCCAGGAGATAGACATCTCGGGTACCGGGGACTATCAGGCTGAGGACCTGGAGAGCAAAGAGGTGAAGGTAGACGTTGGAGGAACAGGATCGGCTGTCGTAAACGTGAGTGAAGAGTTGGACGCAAAGGTTAGCGGTGCCGGGTCCGTAGAATACGTCGGAGACTCTACAGTTCAGCAGGATATGAGCGGAACCGGAGAGGTGAGCGAGCACCAGTCGGGAGGTTAGTAGTGTTCGCGAGCTTACTGGTGCTCTCCTCCTGTTCCTTTCCTCATGGAAGAGGCGTCTGCTTATTCTTGCTCTGATCCTTCTCCTGAGGAGTCTGGATGCGCCCCAGTTGGGAGACGGAGGCGCCCGTGGATGCTGCCAGTAGCCGCTCTAAGAGCCTTCTCTACAACTTCCGAAGAGAAACATGCAGCGAGGGGGCGAACCACTCTATGAGGATGCGGTAAAGAAGTTCTTCGGGAAGGCGTTTAAGCCTTTTAGCGTGGCTTGTAGAAATCGTGTAGGTTCATGCTTACAGGTCGAGAGCTAGAAGAGATTTTCACTTATTTAAGCTTCAAAGTCGACTCTATCTTCTCTTTGTCGAAGCCCACGATCCACTTGCTACCTATCTTTATGACCGGCACGCCAGTCTGGCCGGTCTTCTTCTGAATCTCGCGGGCGGCCGACGGGTCGCGCTCGACGTTTATCTCTTTGAACGGGACCTTATTCTCCTTAAAATACTTCTTTGCGCGCCGGCACCAGGAGCAGCTATTGGTGCTGAAGAGGATCACCTTCACCATCTGTCTCTCCTTTACTTCATGTTGGCCCTGAGCGCCTCCGCGAGGTGCTCGACCGGGTCGAGCTTCTTCGGGTTCTTAAGGTCCATGTACCGGACGAACTCTTCCTCGTCCTTGAAGAGCATCTTGGGGTTACTCTTCTTCTCGTCGCCTAGAGTAGAGCAGATGCGCCCTTGATAGTCGTGACCGGGATAGACCTCAAGGCCCTCGGGGAGGCTCTTGTAGGTATGGTAGAGCGTGTGGTATTGCCGGGTCGCGTTAC
The DNA here is from genome assembly GCA_035645375.1 of Rubrobacteraceae bacterium. Taxonomy (GTDB): domain Bacteria; phylum Actinomycetota; class Rubrobacteria; order Rubrobacterales; family Rubrobacteraceae; genus Rubrobacter_F. Next base: position 7,235 of record DASQMR010000286.1, on the reverse strand, counting down.
CGTTAAGCAGATTAGTACGGCCGCAGGTGCCTATAAGGAGGGCGTCGGCCGTGAGGATCCTGCCCGGGAGCACGACGCCGACGAGGTCTTTGGCATGCCCCGGGGTGTGTAGGAGCTTCACCGGGGGCTCGTCGAGATGCAGCCCGTCGCCGTCTTCGACCCGCAGATCCACGGCTCCACAGGGGGCCTCCCTGTGCATGGCGAGCTTCGCGACGGTCCTGGACATCAGGATGTGCGCCTCGAATACGTGGTCAGTGTGGGTGTCGATGATGTAGGCTGGGCGCAGACCGTGCTCGAATACGGAATCGATCATCGGCTCGACTATCTCTAGCTCCGGGTCTACCAGGGCTGCGAGCCGGGTCACTGGATCGGCGATAATGTAGCCTAGGCATCCCCGCGGTACTCGGAACTGCTTGAAGAGGTAATCCGGGTGCGTTCTCTCTATCTTCTACCTCCTCGTCCGCCGCCAGAGATCCTTGCAGACCAGAACACGCTCCGTTTGCCGCCGGGTCTCGTACGTTACTCGCTCTGGTCGAGCTCGGGCAGCCTCTCGCGGGCCTCTCTTACCTCCGTATCGTCCGGATTCTGGCGCAGGTGTCTGTCCGCGGCGGCAGGCAGGTTAACGTCCTCGGGGTGAGGGTCGCGCAGCCGTTCCAAAAGCTCCTGACGATCCTGGTCTCCGTGCGTTCTCACGACCCTATTCTACCGGAGGCTCTCCCAGAAAGAGGCCAGCGCTTTCCGGGACGTCTCGACTGGCGTTACGTTCCCAGAGTATCGCCGGGTCCGGGACGGCTCCTCGGTCCCCTTTATAGTGGCGGCGACGCTCTCGGTGAGAGCGTTGAGGTTGTAACCGCCTTCTAACACGAGCGCGAGGGGAGCAGACCCGACCTCCCGGGCCAGGTACGTCAGCCCCGCCGCGAAGCGCCCGAAGGAGGCGGACTCGAGTCGCATCCCTCCCAGCGGGTCTGCAACATGCGCGTCGTAACCGGCGGAGATTACGAGAAGGTCGGGACGAAACTCGCTCAGTACGGGGACGAGGAGGCCCGCGAAGGCTTCGGCGTAAAGGTCTTCACCGGAGCGCGCAGGCAGGGGAACGTTTACCGTGAAGCCCCTCGCGTTGCCTTCACCGACCTCTCGGGCGGCACCGGTCCCTGGGTAGAAGGGGCTCTGGTGGACCGAGAGGTAGAGCACCTCGTCGTTGGCATAGAAGATGTCTTGCGTGCCGTTGCCGTGGTGAACGTCCCAGTCGAGGATGGCTACCCTTCCGGCGCCTTGAGCCAGGGCGTGCTCGGCGGCTATCGCGGCGTTGTTCAGCAGGCAGAAGCCCATTCCGTAGGCGCGCCCGGAGTGGTGGCCTGGAGGACGGGCTATGGCGAAGGCAGCAGTGCCGGAGAGGGCGCTCTCGACCGCCCCTATGGCTGCTCCGGCCGCAAGCTTGGCTGCTTTCAGGGAGTACGGCCCGAGGGCCGTGTCGAAATCCACGTAGCCCCCGCCCGCAGCGGAGAGCTCTTCGAGACCTTCCAGATACTTCGAGGAGTGGACCGCCTCGAGGCTGGATCTAGGGGCAGCCTGGCAGGGACGGTACTCTACCTGCGCGCCCGTCCTTCCAGCCTCCTCGGCCCCGGCGAGGGCCGCCAGGAATCTCTCCGGGGACTCCACGCCCGCCATGTGGTTGACGTGGCGTTCTGAGGCGGAATCGCTGTAGACGTGCAAACTCTACGCTCCTGACCTACCTGCTTTCGATGGTTGCTACGGGTGTTTCTGCGGGTTCCCCAGAGCTTCGAGAATGTTCTCCGTGGTCTTCTCGACCTCCTGATCGGCGTCGATAACGGTGAGGATACCCTTCTCCTCGTAGTGTTCCTTGATCGCTTCGGCCTCTTTACGGTAGGCTTCCAGTTGCCGTCGGAGGGCCTCCTCCGTGTCGTCTTCTCGCTGCACGAACGGGCCGGGGTCCTGGCCCTCGACAGGGTCCGGAGGCGGGTCATACTCTAGGTGGTAGACCCTGCCGGTAGCGAGGCTCTGCCGCCTGCCGTTGACGACCCGCTCGATGAGATCCTCGTCTTCCGGACCTTCCAGCATTATCACCTTGTCGAGGGCGGTGCCATGTTTCTCCAGCTCCTCATCCAGATCGCGGGCCTGCTCCACGGTTCGCGGGACGCCGTCCAGGATCCAGGCACCCGCCGGCTGGAGGTGGACGCGTATGAGGTCCATGATCGTTTCGTCCGGGACCTGATCGCCCTGGTCGCTGTAACCTTTGAGCTCCTGGCCGAGCTCGGTGTTCGCCTCGATCTGGTCGCGCACGAGATCTCCCGTAGAGACACGCACGTAATTGAGCCTTCCCGCGACCCTCTGGGCCTGCGTACCCTTGCCTACCCCAACGGGGCCGAGCAGAGCTATCTTCAACTCGTCACCTCCTGATCTCCTACCCGATCGCGCGTGACCCGCGCCCCCTATATCTTAGCGAGATTGAGAACCCCGAGCATGTATGCTCTCGCGATAACCTCGTAACGAGCGCGCCAGCTAGGTTAACATCTGTATGACGTCTCCCTCATATCCTTAAGGAGCCCGTGATGCAACAGGAGAACAACCAAATCCTCGGCCGCGAGACACGAGGACCGATAAGCGCGGAGCAACTGGACACGGTGCCGTGGAACCACGGCGATACGGACGCCACGGTCGAGTTCTCCACAGACGAGCTAACGGCGATCTGCCCGGTTACCGGACAGCCAGACTTCTATGAGCTCAAGCTGACCTACCGCCCGCGCGCTCGCCTCCTGGAGTCGAAAGCAATGAAACTGTACCTGTGGGGCTTCCGGGAGAGAGGCATGTTCGCCGAGGACATGGCCGCCTCGCTTCTGAAAGACCTCGTCGCGGCCTGCGACCCCGTCGAGATGATCGTGGACCTCACCCAGCAGGTGCGCGGAGGCCTGAAGATACGAACCGTAGTGCATCATACCTCGACCAACGGATAACGTCGAGCGGCGAGCCAGTATCCCCGCTCCGCGGGTTAGCTCCTGGCTAACGAGCCTTCGCCACGCTGATATCGCCGCCTCGTCTGTAGGGATAGCTCGTACTGAGCCTGCGTTATCAGCTGCACAAAAGCGTGCAAGCTGCGCCTCGCCGAACGAGATCGGGCGGTAACGTGGTTTGCGGGAAGGAGGCGGCGCGGAACTGCGTGAGACAACCAGACGCCGGGAACGGGGCCGCGATAGCTCGTAAGGCTTGCGGCCGTCTTCGTCGCAGGGATTGTTCAGTGCTCGAGCAACTAGCCTTCACGAGATGGTTCTCTCGCCGCTACGGCACCGCGGTAGGGGCGGTGTGCTTTAGCGGGGTTCTGGCGAGAATGCTTCTCGCCGCACTATTAGGCCTCAACGGGGCGTTGGGTAGGTCGGCGACGCTAGACATACGAGCGAGTACCAGCGGCACTGCACATGAGCTTCTTGGCTATTCCATACACAAGATTGTTAAGGCTGACGGAAGGTCTAATCCTAGCCTTCTCCCTGGTCGCTATCCTCGGGTTATACAGAAACCGGGCTTAGTTGAAGTCCACGTCCGTCGTGTCCACCTCCAGGACACCGTCAAGGCCCATGATCTCCTCTATCCTGCCCTCAAGGTCCTCCTGAGACGCGGCCCTACCGGTCAGCTCCACGACGCCGTCCTTGGTTGCGCGGACCCCTAGCTCAGTGCCGTTTATGAGGTTCTCCACATCGTCCGCGAGGGTCTCATTGTCCTTCATCGCCGGGTCTAGCTCTTCCTCGCCTGTATCCGGGTTTATGTATGCGTCGTTGCGCGGGTAGCCTGAATCGGCGGTGTTTGTGCCCTCGTCTTCGTAACCGCTGGCTTCGCTCGCCTGACGCTCTAACTCCTCGGCGGATTGCGCCTCGTCCGGGTCCTGCGGCGTGGTCACAAACTGCCCCTCATGCTCGTAGTCGTCCGGCGCGTCAGACTGGGCGGGCGCGTAGCCCTGCGGTCTCTCCGCATCACCGAGATGGTCGCCGGGCTCCTCGTCGGAGTGATCGGTCTGGAACCTGGCGAAGTCCGCCTCTGGGTCGAGGGTGAGCGAGGATATGGGCATCTCTATCTGCTTCTCTTCGCCGCGCTCCACCATAACGTGCGTTACCTCGCCCGATCTCTCGTCCGTGATGAGCGCGGAGATCCTGCCGAGTATCTCCCCGTCCGTCGCTCTCGCCTCTAGACCGACTAAACCTCTCTCTTCCATGCCGCTCGGACCTCCTTGTATCCTTGTACTCTGTTCAAAGGTACCTTATTACCCCCTCGGATCGGATGCCACCGCTCGCCTTGATGTAAATCTTAAAAGTAATAAAATATGAGCATGTCGGACTCAGATATTGAGGAGTTAGAATTCCGCCGGGTCCGGGAACATGAGGCGGGAGAGATATCCCTATTTTAGGAGGCCTTTTAAATAATGATATGTGAGAATTGCAGGTCACGGCCTGCGAGCGTACAGGTTACTCAGCAGCAGGGCGGGCAGAGGGCTTCGGTTTATCTCTGCACGCAGTGCGCACGGGAGCTCGGTATGATCGGGGGGAGCAGCTTCAGCGGCACGAACCCGTTCGAGATGCTGCACAACTTGGTGCAGCAGCACAGTCAGGGCCCGAGCAACTTCTTCGAGGCCCTCTCGGGCGAGGCTCGGGAGAGCGTGATGCGGGCTCGAGAGGCGTCGGCTGGAACGACGAAGACGGCTGCTGTCGGGACGGATCACTTGCTTGCTGGTGTCGTGACCGGCGAAAACGTCGCGACGGAGGCGTTGAGGCGTGCCGGCGCCAACGTAGATAAGATGCGCTCTGATTTCGGGGGTCAGCGAGGAGATCCGGGTGACCAGATCTACACCTTCACCCCGAGCGCCAAGCGGGCTTTGCAGCTCGCCTTTACGGCAGCACGGCAGATGGGTTCGGTTCAGGTCGGTAGTGAGCACCTGCTTCTCGGCCTACTCGGCGAGGGTGACGGTAACGCCTGCCAGGTACTCGCCCGCAACGGCGCCGGAGACGAGGACGCTTTGAAGCGCGAGATCGCGCGTCTCCTTCAGCAGCGCGGCCAGATGGGACCGGGCGCGGTGCCTGGTGGCCCCGGCGGTGGAGGCTTCGGTCCCGGCGGTGGCGGCGGAGGTTTCGGTGGCGGCGGAGGCTTCGGCGGTCCGGGCGGTCAGCAGGCGCCGGAGAGCCAGACTCCTACCCTGGATCAGGTAACTCGTGACCTTACCGAGGCGGCCCGCAACGGCGAGCTCGACCCGGTGATGGGCCGGGCCGAGGAGATAGCGCGCGCCGTGCGCATCCTCAGCCGCAGGACAAAGAACAACCCCGCTCTCATCGGTGAGCCCGGCGTCGGCAAGACGGCTATCGTCGAGGGGTTGGCTCAGAGGGTGATCGCCGAGGAGGTGCCCGAGACGCTTAAGGACAAGCGCGTGCTCGCGCTCGATACCGGCGCGCTGGTAGCCGGCACCCGCTTCCGTGGCGACTTCGAAGAGCGCATGAGCCAGATGATCAAGGAACTGCAGTCCGAAGAGAGGAACATCATCCTGTTCATCGACGAGCTGCACACTATCGTGGGGGCAGGCGGAGCCGAGGGCGCCGTGAACGCCTCGAACATGCTAAAGCCGGCGCTCGCTCGCGGTGAGCTTCAGGTCATCGGCGCTACCACGCTCGACGAGTACCGCAAGCACGTCGAGAAGGACCCGGCGTTGGAGCGCCGCTTCCAGCCCGTGCTCGTGAGCGAGCCGACCGTGGACGAGTCTGTGGCGATTCTCTTCGGACTGCGTGACCGTTACGAGGCGCACCACAGGGTACACATCTCTGACGATGCGCTCATCGCTGCCGCGCAACTCGGCGACCGCTACATCACCGACCGTTATCTGCCGGACAAGGCCATAGATCTCCTCGATGAGGCAGCGGCCGAGGTCAGGCTCCGCTCGACGGTGCCGCCGGTGGACGTCAGGCGGATCGAGGAAGAGATAGCTCAATTAGAGCGCGAGAAGGAGGATGCCGTCCGGGCCGAGGATTACGAGAAGGCCGCTAGCTACAAGCAGCGCATCAACCAGCTCAAGGCCGAGCTCGACCAGCAGCAGCAGGGTTGGGCCGGCTCTCGCGAATCGAACGCCCCCGAGGTTACGCGCGAGGACATCGCCCGCATCCTCGAGGAGTGGACCGGCGTGCCCGCGACGAACATCGTTCAGGAGGAGGCCGAGAGGCTCCTGCAGCTTGAGGCAGTGCTGCACGAGCGGGTCATTGGGCAGGAGCGGGCCGTTACGGCCGTCGCTGAGGCGATCCGCAGGGCGCGAGCCGGCATCAAAGACCCGAACCGTCCGGTTGGTAGCTTTATCTTCCTTGGGCCTACCGGTGTTGGTAAGACCGAGCTCGCGAGGACGCTTGCCGAGTTTCTCTTCGGCGATCAGGACGCCATGATTCGGATAGACATGTCCGAATTTCAGGAGCGGCATACGGTCTCCAGGCTCGTCGGGGCGCCTCCGGGCTACGTCGGCTACGATGAGGCTGGACAGCTCACGGAAGCTGTAAGGCGTCGGCCGTACTCGGTGATCCTCTTCGATGAGATCGAGAAGGCCCACCCGGACGTCTTCAACACGATGTTGCAACTCCTCGACGACGGGCGGTTGACGGATGCTCAGGGTCGAACGGTCAACTTCCAGAACACGGTCATTATCATGACCTCAAACGTTGGGAGCCAGCACCTGGTCTCCACGAAGCAGTTCGGCTTCACCTCGCGCGACGGCGTGGACTTCAAGGAGACCGAGCGGCGAGCGATGGACGCTTTGGAGCGGTCCTTCCGGCCCGAGTTTCTCAACAGGATCGACGAGATCATCGTCTTCGAGCCGCTCACCAAGGAGGACGTGCTCCAGATCGTGGACATCATGCTGGGTAGGTTGAACAAGCACCTCGAGAGCCAGAGGATCTCCGTCGAGGTTACGCAGGACGCCAAGGAGTTTCTCGCCGAGGAGGGCTACGACCCGAAGTTCGGCGCTCGTCCGCTCGCGCGGGCCATCCGCCGCTTTATCGAGAACCCCATGTCCGGCCGGATCATCGGCGGCGAGTTCGACCCCGACGATACGGTCGTCGTGGACCGGAAAGGGGATGGGCGCGACGAGCTAACCTTCGAGGTAAAGGAGCGCGTTACCCAGGAGACCGGCTAGCTGAAGGAAGGCTCGAAGAGAGGGGCTCCCCGAGTCCGGGGAGCCCCTTTTCTCTGCCTCCGGTGGGGGTTAC
>DASQMR010000285.1:0-4348 GCA_035645375.1 Rubrobacteraceae bacterium | reverse complement strand
ACTACTCCCATCCGACCTCTCTCGGGCCGAGGTGGGAAATTGCTCGACGGTTTCTGGAGAGGGCGTTTCGCGGTCTTCGGGCGAAGGGGGTTCTCGGGAGTTGGACTTCCGCTATACGGCGTTCTCTAGAGTTCGCCGTAGCCGGCCCGAGGGGTTGGACGATACGCGTTCGCAATGAATACTGCAGTTGAATAGTACGACCAGCTACCAGCTCCATCGCGAACAACTATAGATATGTAAGCGGAAGTGCATCGTCTCTAAGAGGTGCATTCTTACACGAGCGGCCTCAAGGGCGGCGCAACTGCCCGACCTAAATGGGACCCTGCTCCCATGACTCTGGGACACCCCCTCCATTAGGGTTCTCTGTACATAGAGAGAACGAATGCCAGAGTAAGGAAGGAAGCGATGATTGCATGATTCGACCACCGACCGATGCTTACGGCGCTGTTGGCACTAACCACCATCTTGTTGTTCGTGGTGGTGATAACGCTTTCTATGCTTCTCATTACGGCGGCGCCTCCAGGGGCAAGCCCCACAAGCGACAGTGGCGGAGGCAACCCCGGTGCAGCCGCGGCTCCCGCGAATATGGACGCCGGAGGCGAAAACTACGGATGGGACATTCACAATAAGTGAACTCTGCCGCAGAGAATGGATAGATGAAGCCAAAGGGCCGTAACGTCGAGTAGGCAACCAACGGCTTGAGCATTCCCTGCCCCCAGGAGTCCACCATGGCACGGGCTCCTGGGGCTTTACTTAAACAAGCCGGTCCCGCTTCAACAGGCGGCTCCGCAACGCTTGTCGTAATACTTGGGAGAAGGTAATCCTGTAGAGTGATGGTTGTGACGAAAGGGACAAGAAAACAGGGCCCAGAGGTCGGTGGGATGAGCCGTCGCACTGCAGCCTGGTTGGCGTGGTCGGTGTGCGCGGTGAGCGTAGCACTCATCGTGCTCACTCTCTCGCTCGACTTCTTTACAGACGACAGCCTCATCAACGGTGGATTCGACCTCTCACAAAGACCTGGTCCCGCCCTTGCCGTACTGACGGGTATGCTCTCGCTGGTGTACCCTGCGGTCGGAGCGATCATTGCCTCGCGGCTCCCCACCAACCCTATCGGCTGGATCTTCTGTGGTGTCGGAGTACTTTACACAACGCAGCGCTTCGCCCAGGCCTACGCCGACTACGCGCTGCTCGTGAATTTCGCACTTCCCGGTGGGGAGTACATGGCCTGGTACGCCTTTTTGGTAGAAAACGTAATTCCAATCTTAGCGGTAGTCTTCGTCATGTTGCTGTTCCCCGACGGCAGTCTACCCTCTCGTCGGTGGCGGATCGTGGCGTGGACGGCAGTCTGCGGAGCGGTGTTGGAAGCGCTCTACGATGCCTTCGATCCGGGCGATATGGGCACCTCTTACTACTCCTTTATGAACCCGTTCGGATGGGTAGGGGGGATATGGATAGAGGGGATAGGCGTAGGACTCACAACCTACGATTTCTTGGATGCCTCAAACGTCATTGGCCAAACGCTGTTGTTGACGAGTAGCCTCGCTGCGATTTGCTCGCTTGCCCTTCGGCTTCACCGAGCAAGGGGAGATGAGCGCCAGCAACTCAAGTGGTTCTTGTACGCCGCTGTGCCAACAGCTTTATGTTTCAGCTTGGTCTTGCTTACATTTACGGTCGTTGACTTCGCGGATCTCGTGTTCGGCACACCACTCATACCGGGTTGGCGTCAACCACCGTTCACGGCATATGTTGTCATTGACAACATTTCTTATGCAGCGGGGTTCGCTCTGCTCGTCGTCCCGCTCTTCACTTACATCGCCATCGTAAGGTATCGCCTCTTCGACATAGACGTGGTCATAAACCGTACCCTCGTCTACGGAGCTCTCACCACCTGCGTCGTCGGAATCTACGTGCTCGCGGTGGGAGGCCTCGGTGCTCTCTTTCAGGCACGCGGCAACCTCGCGGTTTCGCTATTGGCCACAGGCCTTGTGGCCGTCCTGTTCCAGCCGCTACGGAGCAGGCTCCAGCGCGGCGTCAATAGGCTGATGTACGGCGAGCGAGACGAACCTTACGCGGTGCTCTCCCGCATGGGGCGGCGTCTAGAGGCCACCATCGCTCCCGAGGCGGCGCTAACCACCATCGTGGAGACGATAGCCCAGGCGCTTAAGGTGCCCTACGTCGCCATCGCCGTCGGCCAGGGCATCGAAGGTTTCGAGACGGTGGCGGAGCACGGTGCCCCGATTGGAGAGCCGGTCGTCTTGCCGCTGGTCTACCAGCAGGAGACCATCGGGCGGCTCGTTGTGGCCCCAAGAGCACCAGGGGAGACCTTCTCCCCGGCAGACAGGCGCCTGCTGGAGGACTTGGCCCGCCAGGTGGAGGTGGCCGTGCACGCCGTCGGGCTCACCGCGGACCTGCAGCGCTCCAGGGAGAGGCTGGTGACGGCCCGCGAGGAGGAGCGGCGCAGGCTGCGCCGGGACCTGCACGACGGGCTGGGGCCGACGCTCGGTGCCCTGACCCTCGGCCTCGATACTGCCCGCCTCGCACTCGCCCAGGACGATCCCAAAGCCGTCAACGATCTGCTCGTGGAGCTCAAGGGCCAGTCCCGGGAGGCCGTCTCGGACGTTAGGCGCCTGGTCTACGGTCTCAGGCCTCCCGCCCTCGACGACCTGGGATTAGTCCCGGCTATCCGGCAGCAGGCAGCCAACCGGGGACTCCTGGCTGATGCCTTCCCTAATGGACAAGGACCGAGGTGGGAGAACAGCAAGAACGGGCTCGTCTTTAGGGTACAAGCTCCTGACGATCTGCCCTCGCTTCCTGCGGCGGTCGAGGTGGCCTGCTATCGCATCGCCCAGGAGGCCTTAACCAACACCGCACGCCACTCAGGCGCCAGCTCTTGCCTAGTTAGGCTCTGCCTGGACGAGGCAGATGGCACGCTGCAGCTTGAAGTCTCAGACGATGGAAAGGGTGTTGCGGAGGATCGCAGCGCCGGGGTAGGGATGAGCTCCATGCGCGAGCGGGCCGAGGAGCTCGGCGGCACCCTAACGGTCGGAGCCCTTCCCGAGGGCGGCACCCGCGTCCTGGCACGCTTGCCGCTGCCCGCAAGGCAAGAAGAGGAGCAGCCAGAAGATGAATCCTGAAGGGCCATCGGCGCAACAAAAGCGTACGCGCGTTCTCATAGCCGACGACCACACCCTGTTCCGATCCGGGCTCAAGGGCATGCTCGCCCGCGCTGAAGGCTTCGAGGTCGTGGGCGAGGCGAAAACCGGGGAAGGGGCGGTGATGAAGTCTGCCGAGGTGCTGCCGGATATAGTGCTCATGGACATCCAGATGCCCCAGATGAACGGCATAGAGGCCACCCGCAGGGTCGTCGAGGCGAACCCGGCTGTGGGGGTGGTGATGCTCACCATGTTCGGAGACGACGACTCGGTTTTCGCCGCGATGCGCGCCGGAGCTAGAGGCTACGTTCTCAAGGGGGCCGACGCGGAGGAGGTCCTGCAGGTGATCAGGGCCGTGGCCGCAGGAGAGGCCCATTTCGGGCCTGAGATCGCAAGAAGGCTGATGGGGTTCTTCTCCGCTCCCAAGCCGGCCCCGCCTTTTGAGGCTTTCCCAGAGCTCACCGCTCGCGAGGTGGAGGTTCTAGACCTCATAGCCAGGGCCCGCACCAATGCCGAGATAGCCAGGCAGCTTTACGTGAGCCCCAAGACGGTGCGCAACCACATCTCGAACATCTTCACCAAGTTGCAGATCGCCGACCGGGCCCAGGCGATAGTGCGCGCACGCGAGGTTGGGCTCGGGCGCGACAACGTCTAAACGGAAGCGTCCCGAACCCGCGCGTCCGAAGAAGCATTGCAGCAGAGTAGTGTCGGGCCGCACGGATGCGGCATCGATGCCGGCGCTTGCCAATGAGCCGAGCGTTCCGAGGCGCGTCCCGGTCGGCGGTGCTGCGCCGATCGTCGCCCGGGAAGCCGGATTCCTGCGGCGCTTCGGGGCAAGGAGCACCACCACTTATCCCGACCCAAATGGGACCCTAGTCCCATGACTCTGGGACACCCCCTCCTTTAGGGTTCTCTGTACATAGAGAACGAAGGCGAGAGAAAGGAAAAAGCGATCATTGCATGGTTTGACCACCGACCGATGCTGACGGCGGCACTGGCACTATCCACGATCGTGCTGGTCGTGGTGGTGGTGGAGGCTGCGGAGTATCTAGCAAGCACACCAGGCGGGGCGGTGAAGGCTCTCTCCCTTCCTCAAAGAAGGAGCGAAGGGTGAGCAGCAGACGAGCGGTCCTATCCCTTACGGTGATGACGTTGGTCCTTGCGGGCATGGCGCTCGCCTCCTGTGGCGGCGGAGG
>DASQMR010000284.1:0-4913 GCA_035645375.1 Rubrobacteraceae bacterium | reverse complement strand
GTCGGGACCTAAGGGGTGGCCGAAGCGGGGCTCTCGCGGGTCAGAGAATGCCCCGACGAGGGCGGATCGCAGTGCGGCTGAAGTACGATCCGCGAGGAGGCGAGGGCGGTCACACCTTGGGGGCACGCGCGGTCTTGCCATCGAAGCATTCGCACGAGCGTGGAAGGAAGAGGATCGTGGCGAGGACCTTCAACCTGGACACAAAGCTGCGCCCCTCCTCGCTTCTGGCGAGGGCAAAGAGGGCCGCCTACGACAACGGCGCCGCCCTGCTCGGCGACGGGCGGTCGGGGCGCTTCTCCCACGACATGGCCAAGGGCGAGTACCGCATGGTGGGGCAAACCGTCGTCGTCACCATAACCGACAAGCACTGGCTGCTGCCCTGGCCCGTGGTGGAGGCCCAGCTAAGGGGGTTGGTTCGGTAGCGGCCCTTTGCCCCGGACGCGCCGCCATCCAGCGGGACGAGTCTTTATGCACGCTGCCCACATGTTGTGGTCGCTAATCGACGCCCGAGCGGAGCCCAGGGGTCGTACCTCGTGCCGGAACTGGGTTTATGCGGGATGCTGTAAGCAAACTTCGGAGAACTTCCCTTCTAGGACGTTCGTGAATAAGAGCATGGAGAAGGGCCGGGGCAGCTCGGAGCCCCGACCCTCTCGTCCCTACCGGTCTCTCATTCCAACTGGTCGCACACGTCGATACATTTCCCGTTGCCCTTCGGCTGTGAGAAGTTGCCATCCCTGTCTTCGACGAAGGTAAACCGTCCGTTCAGCATGAGGATGCCGATGGTCGGACTGTAGAGGACGGTCTGGCCCGACGCAACCATCGACACGTCGCCACCTTTTGGATACGTTGCGCGGAATTTGCCCCCTTCTACGAGGGTCACCTGCTTGCCGTTCTCTTCGTTCTTCAGGGTGATGCGAAGGTCGGAGTAATGGAATAGCTTGTCTCCGTTGGCAAGTCTATAACGTTCGTCTTGCCGCTTCCCTCAAGGAGCACGGGGAAGCCGCAGTACTCGGGGCCCAACGTCTCGGTGAAGTTGACGGGCTTTGGGGCTTGATCCTTCGGCCTTCCCGGCTTAAACACGACTTCCCGCCACAACTTCGCTGTAGGGAGGCGGGTAGCGAGGTTACCGAACTCTGTCGGTTTTGGGGGTTGGCCGCGTTGCCTCGAAATACCTGGGTCTTCACCGTGACGATAGTAGATTCGAACTTTTCGGTACTAATGACCGCTAACTGTTGGGTGGATATTCCTTGCGCAATTTCTACTCTACCGGCGTTCCGATCTCGCCCGGCCCGCTCGCGGGCGTGGACCCTGGAAGAGGTCCTAGTGACAGCTGCTCTTACCTGAGTCGGAGAAGGTCTTACCCGCAACGGGGACGAATTTCCACTCGTAGCTGTTAGGGTGAAGCGTCAACTTCAAGACCCCAAAGGTCTCGGCGTGGTGAACCTCGCTGTTGGGCTTGATGGTACCGAAAGGACGTAGTTCTCGCCCCCCGGTGCCCACAACAAACTCCCTTATCCCTCGCGCACTATCCGCCGCCCCGCTCGGCGTCTGAGGAGCGAAGCGTTCGTAGTCGTGGTCGTGGCCGCTTAGCACCACGTCCGCGTTGGCCGCGTACAGGGCGTCCCAACTCGGCCTCCTCTTCGGGGTGCTGCCGTGGTACCCCGAGCTGAAGAGGGGGTGGTGGAAGTAGGCCAGCGTGCACTTGTTGCTGTTGGCCGCCAGGTCCTTCTTGAGCCAGCTGAGCATGGGCGAGGTGGGCCCGCAGCCGCCCACCCATTCGCACATCGAGTTGAGGGAGGTTATGTGCCACTCTCCTATGTCATAGGAGTAGTAGCCTTACTTCGGCTCGCCGGCGGCTGAGCCGAAGTAATCGAAGTATCCAGAAGCATCCCGTGTGTAGTAATCGTGGTTGCCCACGCTAGGCCTAGTGCGGGCTTTGTAACGACCCCAGCTGGGCTCGTAGCAGTTCGAAAACTCGGATGCTGCGCCGGACTCGTAGGCGTTATCTCCGGTGGTGTAGACGCTGCCCGAGATGCCGCCTAGCAACTCGGCTGTCGCCTCGTCGCCCGAGCCGGAGCAGTCGGCTACATCCCCCGCTCCCACCAGTACTGGGTCGCTGATGGGAGCGGAGGATGTTCTTGGCAAGTAGTGGGCGAAGAAGATAAAGGCGTTCACGGCCACGATGAGCACCACCACGCCGAGCACGCCCATCGGCGTATTCAGGCTCTCTAATAGCCTTCTCATTTGCGTAACGCCCTTTTTCCTATTCGCCCGCCTCCTTCCCCGGCTGAGAACCTAGTATAGCCCTACCGAGATGGGATGCTGAGCATTACCATGCGGCTCTTTGCGTCACCGAAGTCGTCATCGCTCTGCAACAGCAGCACTCGCCGCCCACCAGGCAGCCGTGATCCGAGCGCCATGCCTTCCAGGTGGCCCCAGTCTTCTCTGGCGCTCATCATCGGGCAGCTGTCGTCCACGTCGACAACCAGCTTTTTTTCGAGGGGGATGGCCCCCGAAGCCGCAAGGCCTCCCTCTTCCGGCACGGCCCCGGCTTCGTCCAGCGCGACCCGAAAGATCCGGCGTTTTTGCGTCTCTAGTATCAACAGGTCGTTCTCCGAGAGAGCGGCGATTTCGGATACGCTCTCCTCCTGCTCTATAGGGTAAATGAACTCTTTAGATGGCTCGAACTCAGATGATCCCAGGTTTTTGTAGCGCAGCAGGTGCACCCACCCGTGCTCCGCCGAGGAGTCCTGGTCGTTACCCTTGCCGTCAGTAACAGACAACGGTTGCTCGTTAGCGGTGAACAAACTGCGATCGTTCGGGCTTAGTTCCAAGCTTTCGAACGAAGCGTTGCCTTTAGCATAGCCTTTGGGCGCGACCAGGAACTTCTGCGGCACCGGCAGCTCTCCCAAAAACCGGCCGTCGAGCGAAAAGCGAAGGATCGAGGGCTCGACCTCGGAAGCGATCAAAACCTCGCCCTCCCTCGTTACGGCGATGCCCTCGCCGTCGAGGTTTGCCCCCGTAAACGGTTTTCCTTGTGAGTCGCGCAAGACAGCGACGTCCGAGATGAGCGGCTCGGTGAGCCTCCCCCACTTATCTATTGGCGCCTTCAGCGTGTAGAAGCGGGCGGGGGTGCTGCCCACTCCGCTGTCGGACAAGGCGTAGTAGACATTTCGGCTAGAATCGTAAGAGAGCCCCGAGAGAGCGCCGACCTTCGTGCGTTCGTAGCTCTCGCCATCGAGCACATCGGAGTAGCCGAGAAGGTCCACCTCAGAAGCAGAGCAACGGGGATGTAACGCACCAGCGGGCTCCATGGACAGCGTATCAGCAGGCTTCATGGGTGAGCCGGCGAGCTTGTCAGACACTTGAGGGTAGCGATAGTAGAGGAAGCCATTGAAGACGACCAAGACCACCAACGTGACGACTACCGCCCATAGCGTGTTGAACTTTTCCAGGTTCCATGACATTTAGTACAAGATAATACCATCAGGTACCATTAACGGGAAAGAATAATCGTCTGTAAAGGGGATACGGTGTTACAGCGCACACGACACCACGAAAGCCGCTGGTCGAGCCGTCCGATTAGACTCTTTTGGAGGGAGGTTTCCGCACCTTTTGCACGAAGCGGGGGTCACCAAGGGCCCAAGCGCCGGCCAAAGACTAAGGTGCTGGTTAGGCGTACGGCGCTTAACAGCCAGTGGAGTCGGTCAAAAACGCGCCGACCGAAGCAGACCCGAAAATCTCCAGTCGGAGCGCCTCCTCACTCCCTATCGGGAGGCTGCGCCCACCACGTCCTCAATAGTGATGCGCCCGCCGGCACCGGAGCCTTGCACCTGCGAGAGGTCCACACCGAACGCCTCCGCCTTCCGCTTAGCGGCCTTTGTGGCGGTAGGCTCTTGCCCGGTCGTACCGGGGAGTCCCCCAGCCGCTCGGCCGACGCGGTCAGCCACCTGTCCCACGGCGCCTTGCGCCTGCTCGGTTAGCCGACCCGCCAGATCCTGCGACTGCTGGACCGACTGACTTTCGAGGTACTCTTCTAGGGAGCTGCGCTTGACTTTGATAACGCGCCCGAGTTTTACGCTGGGGATCTCCCCGCTCCTTAGCTTGCGGTAGAGCCAACTCTTGCCCATCCCCAACTCCTGGCATACCTCCGGGATCGAGAGCAGATCCAGGCCCCTTCGCTCCTGGGGGCGCACCGATGTTTGTCCGGAGGACTCCTCTTCGAACTCGACTATCGCACTCTCCAGCTCCTCGAGGGCTCGTCGGAGTTTGTCGAGGGCTTGCCTGAAACGTTGCGGTTGAGGGCTGTGGGCGTTCATAACCGTGGCCTTCCCTTCTCCCCGGGGACACAACCGGTCACCCGGGACCGTCTCGCGGTCCTTGTGCTGTGCCGGTTGCACCACTGGCTCTCCCCTCCCCCTGGGTGCCCAACCTTAGAAAGGGGTTCTACGCCTCTAGCCACTTCGGTAGCCTAGTTTTCGATGGACAGCATACCCTCATTTGCCAACGCTCGCATCCCCCAAAAAGCGTGTTCTTGTATTTACTTGAGTGCTGCTTTTTGTTGCAAATTTCGTAGAGACCTCCCAGGCGAAGTAGTTCGCAGAACGCCCCTTCGCCCCTTCCACGCACTCGGGTGAATAGGGGCATCACGGCCCCTTGTGGCTACAGGTTCTTGAAGTACCTGGCTATGGGCAGGAGCGCGAAGCCGGCCTTCTCGTAGGCGGCACGCACAGCCCACATACTGCGGGTTCACCGTACGTTGCGATTCCTGCCACGAAGCAGTACTCGTTTCTCCCATCTCCGTCCGAGTCGTGAGGTTCGGGCGGTCTGAGCATCTCCACTGTCCCCACGTCGAGGTTCCACCCTTTAGACCTGACTTCTTCGGCAATTTGGGACCGAGCGATTTCAACCAG
>DASQMR010000283.1:0-1953 GCA_035645375.1 Rubrobacteraceae bacterium | reverse complement strand
GCCCAGAGACAGGGGCGAGTCGGAGTCGAGACCCATGAGGGTCGGCATGTCGAAGGCGACGGAGAGGCCGTTCTGGCCATGCGAGAGCAGGTACTTGAACCGCTCGTTGGTCTCTTTAGGAGAGCCGAAGCCGGCGAACTGGCGGATCGTCCACAGTCGCCCGCGGTACATGTTCGGGTAGACCCCGCGCGTATACGGATACTCGCCGGGGTACCCGATCTTCTCCTCGAAAGAGCCCTCCACGTCCTCCGGCGCGTAGAGCGGCTTCATCGGCACGCCGGACATCGTCGAGAACTCCACATCACGCTCGGGATTGGTCGTGTATGCTTCCTCCCACCGCTTCCGAGCCGTTTTCTTCTCGGTGTCCATCGTTTACTCCTCCACGTTCAAGTGCATCAAATCTTACATGTATAAAGCACTGTAGCATAGAGGGGCGGCTTAAGGTCTACCTACGGCATCTGATCGACGAGGAGCATCTCCATTACCGCCGCGGGCACTATCGCGCTAACGCCTACAGCGTTTGTCGAAACGACTGAGCTAACTGCATGACAAGTAAGCTTGGAGGAACAGCCCTATACAGACGTATTGCCGCTCCACACGGAGAGTTGCACTGCTATCAACCGATAGCTCAATCGTTGTGAGAATTGCTGTAAGTAGGGGCGGCGGGACTCGAACCCACACTGTACGGATTTTAAGTCCTAGGTCGCTTGTTCGTGCGTGCTCGCCGCCGCTTGCGGCGAGCGGCACTACCAGGCTCACCTAACCTGATTCGCCCCCAAACTTGTTTGTCACTGCGTGTGAATGATCGTGGCCGGTGTGCGGCTGGGTTGGTGTATGGCGGGGAAGATTAACCTAGGTAAAGGTGCCAGACTTACAGCGATGGGTACGAGGGTATACGTGCTCTGGACATCCGCTGCTATACACGATAGTCGGTAGCTTGCTTACCTGCATGCACCTCCGGTAACTCAACCTGAACGGCTGTGCCGACCCCTTCTTGAGAACGCACGGAGATGCTACCTCCCATCCGCTCGATCAGCTCTCGACAGATAGACAACCCCAGCCCAAAGCCTTCCGAATAACCTTCTCCTCTATAAAAGCGCTCGAAGATGTGAGGAAGTTCGGCCGAGCTTATCCCTGCTCCCTCATCATCTACGATTATAGTGCCCGTCCTTACCCGAATTCTTACAGCTCCACCCCGACTAGAATGCTTTATAGCGTTGCTGAGCAGGATCACAAGTATCTCATTGATCCACTCAGCATCTCCGCGCACGCACGCACCCTCACCCTCGATACTGACCCTAAGCCCAGCACTCTCAATAAGCAGTTCCATCGCCTGAGCTGCTTGATGCCCCGCTGCTTTTAAGTCGACAACGTCCAGGTTGGGTTCTCGCAGATCCCAACCCACGCGTGCTAAGCGCAGCAAAGCATCAGATAGCCGCTGCATCCGGCGACTTTCGGAGGCGATATGGGTCAAGAAGCGATGCCGGGTGGTAGGGTCCGCATCGTCTCCGGTAGCCAGGAGTTCTGCAGCACCCATGATAGCCATAATAGGCGTGCTGAGTTGATGGGCAGCGTTAGCCAGAAACCGCTGCTGGTTGGCCTCCAACCTTCGTCCTTCTGAAAGGTCCTGAATAACCATCAGGACGTCACCTCGTTCGTCTTTCGCTAGGCATTCGAGCCTAACTCGAAAATAGCTCTCACCGTTGCTTACCCGAGCCTCTACGCTCTCTCTGTTTCGGGCGCAGTAAGCTACTGCCCTCGGTAAATGGAAGTCCTCCCACGGATTCGGAAGCTCTTCAAAGAGCTTCTCGCTTGTTGTACCCAGCATAGCGCGGGCGGACGGGTTGGCGAACGACACACACCCTCGTGAATCGGTCACCAAGACGCCTTCCTCAAGGTTGTGGAGTATGGTATTAAGCGCGGTTTCGCTTTCACGCAACGCCTCCTCCGCCC
>DASQMR010000282.1:0-6210 GCA_035645375.1 Rubrobacteraceae bacterium | reverse complement strand
ACCGCTCCTACAGCTTGCTCTTGGACCTGAACCAGAGCATCGTTCAGGAGACTATCTCCAACAACATTGGGGACGTCCGCTTGGCGCAGGAGCAGATAGACGAGCTGAACCGCCAACTCGAGGAGGTGAACCTCGCCGCCGAGACCCTAGCCTCCGAGGAGGGCCAGGAGACCACAGCGGACCTGGACGAAACACTAGCCGAACTCGAAGGCTCTCTGGAGACCCTGCAGGATGCTCCAGGAGAGACCGGAGAAGAGGCGTCGACGACGCTTGAGCAGGTCCGGGATACTCGCGAGCAGCTGGATGAGGTGCGCGAGGCACAGGAGGACGGAGCCGAGGAGATAAGGGACCGGACCGGCATCTCGGAGCTCGACCGAACCCTGACGAACCTGCAAGACAGCTTCGCCGAGGTGCCGACCGAAACCTCGCCGCGGGTCCTAGCCAACCCGTTCCGGCTGGAACTCGAGAACTTGGCCTCCCCGCCAGACATCCTGGGCTTCTACGCGCCGGCCGTTCTAGGCCTGCTAGTACAGCACATCGCCGTAAGCTTGGCTTCCCTGGCCGTGATCCGCGAACGTCTCAGCGGAGCCTACGAATTTTTCGAGGTCTCACCCCTGGGCCCCGGGGAACTTCTCTTCGGGAAATTTCTGACTTACTTCGGACTCGTGCTCGGAGCGAACCTGGCGGTAGCGGCCGTCCTCGCCGTTTTCCTTGGCATTCCCATAGTAGGCGGAGTATGGAGCATGGTCCTAGGAATGGCGCTACTGACCGTTGCTTCTCTGGGAGTGGGGTTCTTTATCTCTGCGCTCGCCAGGAGCGAGCTGCAAGCCGTCCAGGTCTCCATGCTGATGCTTATAGCAAGCGTGCTCTTCGCGGGCTTCGCGTTTCCCTTGAGCGATATACAGGGCCCAGCGCTCGCCATCTCCTACCTGCTGCCGGCCACCTACGGCATCAGGAGCCTACAGGACATTATGATCCGTGGCGAAGGCATCTCTTACTTCGACCTGGCTGGGCTGCTGGTTATCTCCTTGGCTTGCCTGGGTTTGGCTCGCTATCTTATGCACAGAAAGAAGCGCTAGTGACGGCCATCAGAGTAAAAAACTTGACGAAGCGCTTTGGGGCCGAGCAAATTCTGGCGGACCTGAATATGACAGTGAACGAAGGAGGGATCTTCGGTCTAATAGGCCCGTCGGGTTCGGGCAAGAGCACCTTACTAAGGATCCTCACCGGCTACCTGACACCCTCAGAAGGGGAGGCCGAGGTATTGGGAAAACCTCCTTCAGATTTCACGCCCAAAGACCGGCGTCGGATAGGCTTCATGCCGCAGGGATTTGTCCTCTACGGGGAGCTCTCCGTTCGCCAGAACCTAAACTTCGTCGCAGGTCTTTACGGCCTGAGGTTCAGGGAGCGCCGCCGGCGGGTGCGCGAGGTTCTCGAGTTCGTAGAGCTCTGGGAGCACCGGCACAAAACTGCTGCGAACATCTCCGGCGGCATGCAGCGGCGGCTGCAGCTCGCGTCGGCGCTAGTCCACGAGCCCGAACTCCTCTTTGTCGACGAGCCCACAGCCAACCTCGACCCTATCCTCCGCCGCCGGTTCTGGGAGGAGTTCAGGCAACTAAGCCAAAGCAATCACACGCTCTTCGTCACGACCCAGTACGTCGGTGAAGCCGAGCTGTGCGACCGGGTAGGGCTTCTCTCCGGCGGCGCCCTTGTCGCCGTAGGCACCCCGGATGAGCTACGGCGCCGGGCCTTCGACGGCGAGCTTATACAACTGGTCCTCGGCGGAGACCCGGGTCACTTGGGCAAGCATCTAGAAGGCTTGGAAAACGTCGGTCACGTGGTGGAGATCAGGCAAGACGAAGAGACAGAGGAAGCTGTAAGCCGCATTCGGCTCGTTGTCGAGGACGCCGACGTGGCGCTGCCTAAGGTGATGGAGGTACTTAACGGAGTAGACATGCGCTCCCTAGATGTCCCCAAGCCTTCCTTCGACGAGGTCTTCTTTCGTCTGGTGAAAGGGACGAGTGAGACGGTGTAGAGCGCATCTCGTAACCGTCTCTAGGTACTCGGGCAAGCGCACCGGCTTAAACGGAGAAAAGGTTGCCTAGCATCGTCAGCTACCCATTGCCCCCGTTGCCTGCCGCGCGGTGGTTTGACTCGCTCTAAAGGGCTTAGGACTACGGGGTGCAGGCGCTCTGCCCTTTGACTCCTTATTCGTGCAACTGAAGAGTATCAGGACCGCCCATTGGGTATACGACTTCCAGACAAAAAGAACCGACGATACAGAGATAAGCTGCTTTAGGTCGTATCGTCGTGGTGGGAGTTCTCGCTTAAATCGGGCTGGTCTTCTTGCTGCGGGTCTCTGGCAAGCGCACCCTCTCGAAGATGAACGCATTCGATCTGGTGATTACTATCGCCTTGGGATCGACGTTTGCAACGGTCCTCCTCTCGAAGAGCGTCTCGCTAGCGGAAGGTATGCTCGCCTTCGCTGTGCTGGTTTTCTTGCAGTTCATCGCCACATGGCTGTCGGTGCCAAGCTCGAATCGGGCCTGTCCAAGCGGACGGTCGAGTACCTGCATACAGTGCTGCACGCGGCGCTCAAACAGGCGGTGAGGTGGGGCTTGGTGCCTCGCAACGTGACGGAAAGCGTGGATCCACCGCGTCCCGAGAAGAGAGAACGCCCAACTCTCACCCGGGAGCAGGCCCGCCTTTTCCTGGAGGCCGCCAGACAGGATCGGTTTGAGGCACTGTACATCCTGGTAATCCAGACCGAGATGCGCAGGGGCGAACTGCTGGGACTCAGATGGGAAGACGTAGACCTCGACCAAGGGTTGCTGCATATCAGGCAAGCATTAGCGCCCGATGGTAAATCCTTTAGTCAGCCCAAGACTGCCAAGGGACGCCGAAGGATACGACTTACGCCCGATGCGTTGGGGGCCATTAGGAGGCACAGGATAGCCCAGAACGAGGAAAGGTTAGAGCGGGGGAGCCTGTGGCGGGATTATGGCCTGGTATTCTGCTCCACAGTCGGGACGCCGATGAATCCGGACAACTTCGTCAAGAGGTCGTACAAGCCTCTCCTAAAGGGTGCAGGGCTTCCGCAGCTACCCTTCCACTGCCTCCGGCACACCTTCGCCACCCTGATGATGCCCAACGGGCACCCCAAAGTGGTGCAGGAGATGCTGGGGCACGCGAATATCTCTCAGGCTATGGACACATATAGCCACGTGTTGCCAGATATGCAGGACGGAGCGATTAGCGCAATGGAGATCGCGTTGCGGTAGCGCCTTGGTATTAGTGTACAGGTTGGTGTACAAAAGGGCCGAGAGTTGTCCTGGCCCTTTTCCTGTGCTCCAGTTTTTCCTGCAAGACAAAGACTTTTAGGGGCGCGCTCGGCAGGACTCGAACCTGCGACCTTCTGATTCGTAGTCTTAATTGGTAAGTTCTAGCTGGTCCTAGCCTGCCAGTGAATTGCGCTTATTCAAGCGAAAAATGCAGCTTTGTAGCGAGTGAGTTTCCTAATGCGTTCGGCTCTGTTCTATCCCTACTGCTGCCATACTGCTGCCATGGACTCTAGGGCATCAGCTGCTTAGAAGGTGCCTTCTCGGAAACTCATTGGCATGAAAAGAGAGCCGGTGGCGACCGAGTACTGATCCCGAGCAAGAAGAGACGACTCGTTAGTTCTGGCCTGAGAAACGTTGCGTCACCCTAAGGGATGGGCTGCTTCTATTCACCAAATTGTCGCTAAGAGGTATTCGCGGAAACTTAGAGGTATTAGGGTGGAGAGAAAGAGGGCCGGTATCTAAACTCCGGCCCAGTGACAGTACCGAAAAGCGATAGTACAAATATTCTATAGAAGTACCACACCCAGGTTGTTACAGTACTGAGTAGATTTAGACAGGCTGGCGATATTACTCCCCTCCTAAAAGCCCAGTCCGTGTCTTTCGTATAGGTTGTTTGTACTTGTGTAGTGTGCTGTGCGAGTGTGCGGAAAAAGGAGTGACTCATAGAAACGCTGAGCCTTGCGAGCAGATGGTCGTTGTCCATTGTGCTGGGGCTCTTGGTCCTGGCGTTTCTTTACGGCGGTCAGGCCAGGGGACAAGAGGAAACTAGATCGCCGGAGACCACAACCCAAGGTCAAACCTCCGAGGATACGGCGCAGACTCAGGGCGACGAACCTTCTGAAGCGCAGGAAAAGCTTGGTCCAGAGGTCGCGAAGATCATGGGCTCCTCGTTCTACCAGTACGGCGAGTGGGGATACCTTGAGGTGGATCCCTCAAACGGTAGCACCGTCCGCGCGCTGGCTCCGCCGGATCGCCTGTACATTCCTGGCTCGGCGGCCAAGCTCTTCAGCGTCTCCACAGCGCTTGACAACCTCGGTTTCGACCACCGCTTCGAGACGCCGGTCTACGCGCAGGGAGAAATCACAGACGAGACGCTCACCGGAGACCTGGTGCTCGTCGCCAGCGGCGACCTGACTATGGGCGGGCGCACCACCACCGACGGCAGCGTCGCCTTCACCTCAGTTGACCACACCTACGCGAACGACGTACCGGGCGCGACACTCACCTCCGAGGATCCGCTCGCGGGGCTCGACGAGATCGCTGATCAGATATACAAGTCCGGCATTACGAGCGTAGATGGCGACGTTATCATTGACGATCGACTCTTTGATCCGCCCCCGAGCGCAGAGGCCGAACCGCCGAACCTCGATCCCTGGCCGAGCCCGATCACAATAAACGACAACGTCATAGACGTGGAGATTACGCCGGGGGAGGTCGGAGAGGCGCCAGAATCGGTGACTTGGCGACCCCAAGTCGCCCCCTACGAGATCGACGTACAGGCGGAGACGGTTGCTGCAGGCGAACCGAATACCGTGAGCGTAAGCGCCGCATCCGACGGCGGTATAGTCGTCAGCGGCAACATAGCTGCCGACGCAGGCAAGCTGCTACGGGTTGTGCCCATAGAAGATCCCGCTGCCTTCGCGCGCACGGCGCTGATCGAGGCGCTAGAGCGTGCCGGAGTCTCCGTCAGCGCCTCTTCCACCGGCTCTAACCCGGCCTCCGAATTACCCGAGAAGAGGTCCTACGACGCCAACGCCGAGGTTGCAGCTTACGAGTCTCCGCCCTTTAGCGAGTACGCCAAGCTGATCCTTAAGGTGAGTCACAACTACGGCGCAAACCTGAATGTTTGCTTGATAGCGGTTAACGCAGGTAGCACGGACTGCAATGACGGCTTCCCAGCAATGAAATCCTTCTTTGAGAAGGCGGGCGTCGACACAGCCCAGGTGGCCCTGGCAGATGGCAGAGGGGGCAACCCCGCAGACCGGTTCACCCCGCAAGCAGCGACGGATCTCCTGAGCTACTGGCTAGAACAACCCCAGGCAGAGACTTTTCGTATGATGCTCCCTGAGCTAGGCGTCGATGGTAGCCTTGCGAACGCGTGCGAAGACTGTCCAGCAAACGGGAAGGTCTTTGCCAAGACCGGTACGGTCGCGCTGCCAGACCCCGTAAACGACCGCCTAATCGAAGCCGAGTCCTTGGGTGGGTACCTAGAGGCAGAACCCGGCCGCTTCCACGTATTCTATCTGGTAGTCAACGGTGCTGCGGTGCAAGACATAGACGGCGCCCTCCAGGTATTCGACGATCTGGCTGACATCTCTGCCATCCTGCAACAGGATGCCTCGCAGCAAGGAGAGGCTTCACGAGGCTACGAACAGTGAGCACCTACGGCAGAACAAAACTTTTCTCTAGATCTGCGCTGCCTCGTCGCCCCTATTCACCGGGTTGCCGCTAAGAAGCCTTCTTGGAGACTGAAAAATTTGACTCTAAGGGCAGATAACGGCCAACGGATGCGTTTATGCTATCCAAACGTCGCTGCAACAAAGGGAGAAGCTGTGAAAACCGTGTTCGACAAACCGATGTTCGACGAATGGACAAGCCGGGCCCTTGCCCACGCCTTATACGGTGGCGCAGACTTCGGGGAATGTACGACGACCGCGGGTCGGGTCGCTATAGGCGACGCCGACAGCTGGTACCGGGAATGGAACGCGACGGCCGACCGGGTCTCCGCGATCGGCGAGGCGAGCGAGGCTAAAGGCCATAAGGTCAGCGCACGTGAAGCCTACCTGCGCGCCTCTAACTACTACCGGACCTCCTATCCGTTCTTCTACGGCGCGCCAGTGGACCCGCGGCTCGTCGACGCCTTCGACAA
>DASQMR010000281.1:0-8305 GCA_035645375.1 Rubrobacteraceae bacterium | reverse complement strand
AGGGTCGTTGTCGTGCAAATTGCCAAGCGTCTGGTCGGAGAACACCACGCCCCAACCAAACGTGACCCCAGCGGGATTCCGTTCGACCACCGTGATATCGTGGTCCGGATTGCGCAGCTTCATCGAGATGGCGAAGTAGAGCCCCGCAGGCCCAGCACCGATGCAAACGATCTTCATAGACTTCATTCCTCCTTTCCTTGATCCACCTTAATTATTTTAACTTTAAACTATTTAGCTTGCAAGGCTTGAATCAATCATAAGGAGGCCCCGAAGGTCAGCCCCGAACGTTTTCGGTCTCACGGCGCGAGGCGTTAGGAAACGGTTCGCCAGTTGCGGGTAGGACAAGGGGCTCAGGGTTGTAGAGAGTTGTGAGACCGTTAGCGATCAGCCACGCGGCACGAGCGCGAGCGCCCGCACCGGGCTTCCGGTTCCGCCGACGAGCTTCAGCGGCGCTACGACGAGCAGCGCCCCGGTCGGCGGCAGCGAGCCGAGGTTCGCAAGCTGCGTGAGACCGTACTTCCCCGCCCCGAGCAGGTAGTAGTGAAGCGGGAAGGGCGGTTCGAAGCCGCCCGCCGCGCCCGCGTCGATGCCGACGGTCTCTACGCCCACGCCGACCAGCGGCGACTCCTCGGCGATCCAGCGGGAGCACGCGGCGTCGAAGCCGGGCGAGCGAGGACGACCGTCCCAGGCGTTGAGGAAGGCCTCAGCGTCCTGGGCGCGCGCGTCCCAGCCGGTGCGCAGCAACAGCCAGCCGCCCTCGGGCAACAGCCCGTACTCGGCCTCGAACTTCCTTATGTCCTCGATGGTGAGTAGGTAATCGGGGTCTGCAGCGCTCTCTTCGGACCTGTCGATCACTACCGCCGGCGCCACGAGGTGGCGGGGCGGTACCTGTGAGACGTCCAGACCGTCGCGGCCGGAGATCCAATGTACCGGAGCGTCGAAGTGCGTGCCAACGTGCTCACCGATCTCGAGCCAGTTCCACGCCCAGGCGGGTCCGCGCTCGTCGTAGCGGCTGATCTCGTGTACCTTCAACCCCGGCGTCTGGGCGAACTGCTCGGGGAGCTGAATGACCGGCGTACGCTCGCTCAAGGGCTGGGTGAGGTCTACGATCTCGACGGCGCCGCTGCCAAGCGCCCCGACGAGAGATGCGACGGGATCTCGGGATAGAGTCATGCGTTTCCTCCTTGTCGTATTTCTGGCGCAGCCACACCCTCAATGAGAGCGAAACGCTTCTTCCAACCACTCAGCCCGCACCTCAGGGTTGACCTTCGCGTCGATGACGAGCGACCCTTCGCGCCGCCCCAGCCAATCCTCAACCGGAACGAGGTCCGCTTTGTTGCGTACCGTGATGCCTTCCGCCCCCGCCGCCCGCGCTAAAGCGGCAAAGTCGGTGTCGGGGAAGCGCGCGAAGTCTACCGAATGTCCCATCGGGCCGAAGTGATGCACCTCCGCCCCGTAGGCCGCGTCGTTGTAGACCACTATGAGCATCGGCAACCGGTAGCGGGCGGCCGTCTCCAGCTCACCTAGAGCCATTAAAGCGCCGCCATCACCTATAGCTCCAACGGAGAGCCTATCGGGGCGCGCGACAGCGGCTCCTATTGCGCTGGCGAGCCCCAGGCCCACCGACTGGAAGGCCTGCGGGAAGACAAAGCCCTGCTGGTCGGGTACCGCAAGGTACATAGAAGGGTAGCCAAGGAAGTGTCCGGAGTCGGTAGAGACCGTGCGCTCCTCCGGCAGCAGATCGTTAAGCGCAATGCTCAAGGTGCGCGGATCTATGTACTCGGCGGTGCCCATGTCTTCGTAAGGCTCGTCACGCCAGCGGCGGATGGAGATCTCATGCGCAAGTTCCTTAGTGTGGAATCCTTCCCCGCTCACGCCCCGCCGCTCCAACTCCTCGACGATGGCCCACGCGGCCTGAGTCGCATCGCCAACTACGCCGACGTCGACGCGGTGAAGCGCCCCGATTACCTCCTCGTCCAAGTCGACCTGCACCACGCGCGCGGCGGTCGAGAAGAGCCTGCCGTGGCGCATGGTCCAGTGGTTCAGTGACGCGCCGAACGCGAGCACGACGTCCGCCTGCGCGAGCAGCTTGACGGCGAGCGGTGGAGAGAAGCCACCTGCAATACCGATGGCGTAAGGATGGTCGGTGAAGAGCCCGTGTCCCACCGCGCTCGTCGCCAAGAGCGCCCCTACCCGATCTCCGAGAGCTTCCAGCGCCTCTCGCGCCCCGGCGAGGGCGGCGCCGCGCCCCGCGACGACAACCGGCCGACTCGAAGAAGCGAGCAGGTCCGCAACCTCGGCGACCGAGCGGTCCGACGGGCGTGGCGGCTCCAGCGCCAGCCGGTCAGGGATGGCCAGCGGATCAGTAGACATCTCCACCATGTTGATCGGTATGTTGAGAACAACTGGGCGTCGTTCGACCTCTGCCCTACGCAACGCCCGTGCGGCGTCCTCGGCGGCGGTCTCCGGCCCGCGTACACGTTCGGCGATAGCACCGGTGGTCGCCGCCAGAGCAGCCTGGTCTATCTTGAAGTTCGACCAGAGCGCCTCGGCCGGTGTATCCGCAGCGAGCACGAGCAGCGGCGTGCGACTCTTTGCAGCCTCCGTCAACCCGGTAAGCGTATTAGTGAAGCCTGGACCCTGATGAACGCTACAGACCCCGACCTTCCCGCATGCGCGTGCATAGCCATCGGCCATCGTGATCGCGCCGCCCTCATGACGGGCGGAGTAAAACGCAGCACCTGCCGCATACAGCTCATTCGTGACGGTGAAGTTGCCGCTACCGACAAGCCCGAAGAACACCTCGACCCCGCGGTCAGCTAGCGTCCGCCCGATCGCTTCAGATACGCGCATAACTCACCTCTCTATCTACCTATGCGCTCGTTGCTTGCGGTAAGTGGTGCGTTCGACACTACCGAACGCACCACTTTTATGCCTCGGCGACGAAAGCTTCCTTCAAGAATTCTCCTTCCAATTGGGGATTGACTTTGCAGTCCACGACCATAACCCCTTCGGGGGCTTCAATCCACTCCTTTAGCCGTTCCAGATCCCCTGTGCCGCGCACGACAAGCCCCTTCGCGCCCATCGCGGTCGCGATCGCGGCAAAGTCGCTACCCTTAAAGCGGGCGAGGTCGGTGGGCAGGCCGAGGGAACGGAAGTGGTGGACCTCGGCGCCGTAGGCAGCGTCGTTCATAACGACGATGAGCATGGGAAGTCCGAGATGAATCGCGGCATCGATCTCGCCGAGGCTCATGAGCAGACCGCCATCCCCTAACACGACCACGGCCAGGCGGTCGGGACGGGCGACGGCGGCCCCCATCCCCGCCCCCATGCCGAGCCCCACCGACTGGAAGGCCCAAGCAGGGACGAAGCCCGCTGGGTCCGGCACTGAGAGGTGCAACGAGGGGAACCCCTGAAAGTGTCCGCAGTCGACGGCGATCGTGCGCTCGTTCGGAATTACTTTGTCGAGCGCGAGGAGTAACGAGCGCGGATCAACTGAGGTATCGGTGGACGAATCTTCAAACTCATCTTCCCAGCGAAACTCTTCTATAGTTTGCACAACGGCATCCGTTCTGAAGCCTTCGAAGCGCATATCCCAGCGGACGAGTTCGTCGATCAAAGCCGAGGCGGTCTGCGCCACATCGCCGACTACGCCTAGGGTGACGGGCTGGATACGGCCTATCGCCGACGCTTCGTTGTCGCAGTGGATGATCCGCGCCGACGGGGAAAACAGGTTGCCGTGCTTTATAGTCCATATATTGAGGCTGGCGCCGAAGCAGAGCACGACATCAGCATCGCCTATGAGTTGCACCGCGAGCGGGGAAGAGAATCCCCCAGAGACCCCTAGGTCAAAGGGGTTCCCGGTGAAGAATCCTTTGGCCACCGCGGACGTGGCGAAGAGTGCTCCGATCTGGTCTCCTAGCGCCTCCAGCTGCGGGCGCGCCGCTGATAGGACTGCACCCCGGCCGGCAATGATCACCGGGCGACGCGCCGACCCGAGCAGATCGACAATCCGGGAGACGGCCTCTTCGGACGGACGAGGGTCCAGGATTGAATCCTCTACGAATGCGGGTGGATCTTGCGCCTCACAAGGTTGCTCTTGGATGTCGATGGGAAGGGAGACCACGATCGGGCGACGCTCGATCTCAGCCCGCCGCACCGCGCGAGCAATATCCTCAACCGCTGTCTCTGCTCTGCGGATCCTCTCGACGCCAGCCCCTACCGAGCTGACTACCGCGTCTTGATCGATATCCAGGTTCTGGTGCAGCGCGGTGGTTGCGGTGTCGCCTGCCAGCAGGAGCAGCGGGGTATGGCTCTTCACGGCCTCCGTCAGGGCGGTGAGCGTGTTCGTCACTCCTGGCCCCTGATGGACGGTGCAAACCCCTAATTTCCCGCTTACACGAGCGTAGCCGTCCGTCATAGCGACGCCCGCTTCCTCGTGGCGAGAAGCATGATGTGTCACACCGCAGTTCTCTACCATGTAGTTGACAAGCTTGAAGTTTCCGCTACCGATCAGCCCGAAGACTGTGTCGACCTCAAAGCGCCTCAGAGTCTCACCAACCGCTTCGTACACCTTCATTCTTTCACTCTCCTTACACGTAAGCTTGCAGAACCGCTCGACAGGACATGACGCGGGATAACTAAAGGTCCTTGTACCGGCGATCGCCGGCGCTCTTGGAGTTGCGGTTGCCTCTGAAGCGCCAGTTCAGCAGAAGGGAAGCTTCGCCGATGACGTGCTAGGTTCGCTGAAATTCTGCTCGTGCTCAAGGGTTGCATCTCCAGGGAAGTGCGATCTCGGGAAATCAGTTGTGGTAGCGGCATGTCCTGTGGCAGCGCCTTGAGATAAGGCGCGATGTATGCCCTTTGAAATAGCTCTACCGGGGCTAGCGTCGTAGTAGTAGCGGCGACTATGCTTTCCCTAATCACGCGGAGGCTCACGCAGCCATTAGGCTCGGTAGCCACGTTACTAACCCGGGTATCACGATTAGAAGACCCATCACAGCTATGTACAACAAGACAATAGGGATTGCGGCGGAGTACACTTGCGCCATCGTGGTGTCTTCAGGTGCGACGGCCTTCATGGCGAATAGCCCCAACCCGAAGGGTGGCGAAATCAGACCGACCTCTATGTTTATGAGCAGCAGGGTCGCGAACCAGAGCAAATCAAATTCCAGAACTTGCGCGATCGGCATGAAGATAGGGAGTGAGATCAACATGATCGAGATCGGCTCCATGAACGTTCCCATAACGAGGACTATGAGTTGCATTGCGATCAAGATCATGAGAGAAGAAGCGTCGATCCCACTAACAAACCGCACAAGCTGATTCGCCGCGCCCGTAAAAGCAAGAATTTGGCTAAAAGCCGCAGAACCAGCCACTATAAAAAGTATCATAGTTGTTATCTTCATCGTTTCACTAAGCGACTTAGTGATGGTTCGCTTGTTAAGCTCTCCGTCAAGAGCGGCTAGAAGCAGACTACCGACGACGCCCATCGCTGCAGCCTCCGTTGGTGTTGCTACACCGAGGATTATCAACCCGATTACCAGGAAGACGATTATGCTTAATGGCAGAATATACCGCGCCGTAAGCCTCAATTTTTCGGCCAACGACACTGATCCTGGATCATATTTGGGCGCCAGTTCGGGACTTATCACGCTTCGCGCGATGACATAAAGCACAAGTAATGCAGCCGTCAAAAGACCAGGAACAACTATGGCGATTAAGAACTGCCCGACAGAAATCTGGGCCAAAGATGCCAGCAATACGCCGAGTGCGCTCGGTGGGATCAATACCGCCAATCCTCCAGCACCCAAAATCGGTCCCATCGACAGTGGTTTTTTGTATCCACGGCGCTCCATATCGGGTAGTAGTGTAGACCCGAGTACGGCAATACTGGAGATACTGGATCCTGTGAGCGTAGCGAGCGCGGTTCCGCCCCCGACTGAGAGCAGACTCAAGCGTGCGGGGATACGCCCAAACCACTTATCGAGAGCATCGATCATCTTTGGAGCTGTGCCCGAGTGAAACGCGATTTCACCCATCAGTATAAAGAACGGGATGGGAGTGAGGGCGAACGACGTTAGCGCGTTGTCGATGTTCCTCATAAGCTGCTCTAGCCCTCGCCCTCCTCCCAACAGAAGTATATAAGCTCCGATGTTGACCGCCAGGAAAGCAAACGCAACGGGCACGCGAAGCAACATTAGCGCGAGGATGCCGGATACCATGAGCAACAATATTTGCCACCACTCCATACTACGGGCTCCTCTCCGTGTCGTCTCCTGTCTCAACGGCAGGCAATGTGATGTTCCCGCTTTCCTGAAGGAAGCTTTACCGCAGTTTTCTCAAGGGATTTGCGCTTGCTGCCTCTTCCGAACTTCAACTTCTTCGCTAGATTGCTCATGCAGATCGGCATTGCCAAAATGTACCTCTGAGACCGCCTTCTAGCGATACGTTGGCCATGAGGTCGTCCTTTACTCCGCCAGCGGCCTATCGTACTCATCGGGTTCCGCTCCGGTACCGCTGTTGAACGCCTTGCGAATAAATTCGAACAGAAGAAGGAGCGAGCCGACCGGAATAACGACCAAGAGATAAACCAGTGGAAGTTGGGTGGAGGTAGTGCTAACAGTACCGCGTGCGTAGGCCTCCATAGTGACCGACGTTCCATACCAGACCAGAACAGCGCTAATTATGATACCTAGCGCCGCTACCAGAATGTTCGAAGCTTTCTTTATTCGAGGAGGCAGCACTCGTACAAGGAGATCTACGGTAACATGGCCATTGTGGCGCAAGAGCCAAGCTGCGCCTAAGAAGGGCACATAAAGCAAAATATACTCGTTGACCTCATTGATCCAGATAAAAGATAGGCCAAAAAAGTAGCGAGCGATAACCTGGAAAACTACGCTGAAGACCGCGACAACAAGGAGAATACCGCCAAGGAAAGCAAAAATATCCTCTATACGATCGAGGCTCTTTCCTAGGATGCGCGTCATATGCCGGTTTCCTTCCTGCGCTCGGAATTACATTCCGCTAGAGCTCTGACGTTTGCTTCAGGCCAACTCCTGACCCGGTTCCGTGAGTTCGTGCCAAGGGCGCATAAAGACGGCCTGGATGATTAGTCGGTTAGCCGCGACGTATAAACACGTTCCCGCCGCAAGACCGCTTTTAACTGGCCGCCCGGTTCTGGGTAGGTATCACCCAATCTGACTCCTCGTCAGCTTCTGAACTATTCAGAAGGCTTCTCAGTTCATCGACCTCATCCGGGGCGGCCTCTGCTAAGCTCTGCCAGTGTGCCTCTTTCCACACTTCCTGGAACCGCTCGCTGTCTTCAGGAGAGAGTGTGACAGCCTCGACACCGGCATCTGCGAGCGATTCCCGCTGTTGTTGCTCCTGCTCAATAAAGAAGTCTCTCATCTCGGTCTCAAACTCAGCGGTAACCTCCCTGATAACTTCTTGGTTCTCTGGAGATAGAGATTGAAAAGTATCGGGGTTCATCGTTATCGTTCCGCTTTCAGCCATGAACGGTTCGTCAATCAGAAAAGGCGATACCTCCGTCCATCCGTATTCCTGCGGACCAAGTATGGGCCAGCTGAACCCCTGCACCACCCCGCGTTCAAGGGCTGTGTACACGTCTGATTGACCAACGTCTACAGGTGAGGCGTCCAACGCTAACAGCACCGGATGGTACTGAGGATTAGAACGTATGCTTTTGCCATTAAAGTCTTCAAGCGTCTGGAACTCTTCGTTGCTCCAGAAGTAAAAAGGTAAACCGCTCAACCATCTACCAAGGTAAACAACGCCCGCTTCTTCGTGACGCTGATCCAAATAGTCAAAATAACCGTTCTCCCTTTCCTCGGAGGGGGTATGCGGGGAAAGAAGCACGGAAAGTATTCCCGGAACCTCGTTGGTGTAATACGGAGCAACATTGAAGTTGATATCAACAAGCCCGTCTCTTACGGCTGCGAACTGATCCGGCTGAGGAATGGACTCGGGCCCGCCGATCCACTCTATCGTGACCTCTCCGCCAGTACCCTCTTCTACCCTATCGATCCACATAGGCACAACATCCCTCGAGAGAATGTCGTTACTAGGAATGAAGCTGATTAGACGTAGAGTTTGCGCCCCTCCACCACCTCCGCCCCCTCCGCCTTGGCCACCGCAGGCGATTGCTATCATGGAACAAACGCCAAGAACGAGCACAAATGAGCCGAGGCGTATTCCCCTACCTAGTAATCGGCTTCCGCTTCTACGCCACACTCCCCTTACCCCTAGGGTTAAATAGCGCATCTGCTTGCACCCCTTCCTACTA
>DASQMR010000280.1:0-2302 GCA_035645375.1 Rubrobacteraceae bacterium | reverse complement strand
GAACGTGCTCCAAAAGGAGCAGAAGCCCGCCGGGACGCAGTACCCTCGCCGCTTCGGCTACGGCCCGGCTATCGTCGGGAATCGTGCAGAGCGCGAGCGTGGCGACCACAGTGTCGAAGGAGGCGTCCGGGAAGGGGAGGTCGTGAGCGTCGCCCACGCGCAGCTCGGCCTGAACGCCAAGCTCCTGGGCGCGGCGGCGGGCGATCTCTAACATCCCGGGGCTCAACTCGACAGCCGTAAGGCGTACGCCTTCGGGGTAGAAGGGGAGGTTCCGGCCGGTACCCGCGGCGATCTCCAGTACCTCACCTTGCGCCCGCGAGCAGACCCACTCACGGCCTCCGCCGAAGAGCACCCTCTCGAAAGGGTCGATAAGCTGATCGTAGCTCTCCGCGTTCCGGTCGTAGTGCCGCCGGACGCGTTCCGTTTCGCGTCGCGCCGTCATTAGCTCTCGGCAGAGACGGGACCGTGGCTCCGGTACCCGGACCAGGCAGTAGAGCGTCTGGCCGGGAGCTGCTCGCCGATTGCTATAGCGTCACCGCAACGCGGATGGGGTTCTCTATCTTCTCGTGCAGGTACTTGAGTGCTGTGTTCACCTCGTCCAGGGAGAATGTATGGGTGATCGACTCCTCGAGGTTCAGGCGGCCGGCGGCGGCGAGCTCGACGAGCTGCTCGATGTTGCGCTTCGTGAAGCCGTAGGAGCCCAAGAGGGAGATCCCGTCGCGCACGAAGACCGTCGGAGGTACTATGTTGATCGGGTCGGCTCCTAGCCCCGCGACCACGACCCTGCCCCCCCTCGCCACGGACTCCACACACTGCGAGATGGTCTGCTGGAGCCCGACGAACTCCGCCGCCACATCGACCCCCAGCCCCCCGGTCGCCTCCAAAATAGCGTCCACCGGCGACGTCTGTTGCGGGTTGACTGTCAGATCCGCGCCCATCTCCCTGGCCCGTTCGAGCTGCCCTTCGCGGGTATCCACGACGATTATCTTCTGTGCCCCCAAGAGCCTGCAGATCTGCACGGCGTGCAGCCCCAAGCCACCTGCTCCATATATAGCCACGGTCTCCCCGGCCCGCAATCCCGCCCGCTCGGCCATCGTCTGGAAAGGGGTGGCGACCGCGTCGGTGATGATAGCGCCGACCGTAAACGGCACCTCCTCAGGGAGCCGGACCAGGTTCTTGGCGGGGACAGCTATATAGTCAGCCAGAGCCCCGTTGGTCTGGATACCCAAGATCTTGCGCTCCAGACAGACGTTGGTGTGGCCGGTGATGCAGTTCCGGCACGAAGAGCAGAAGAGCAGCGGCGTCACGGAGACCCGGTCGCCCTCTTCCCAGCCCTCGACCCTCGCACCTGTCGCCGCCACCACGCCCGCAGGCTCGTGACCCAGAGTTATGGGTTTGAACGGGGTCGGCGTCACGCCTTCGAAGACGATGTGTACGTCCGAGCCGCAGATCCCCACAGCCCTTACCTGCACGAGCACCTCGTCTTCCTGGATCTCCGGTACGGGCACCTCTTCCATCTGCAGCGGCTCGTTCACCTCGTGGAAGCGGGCCGCCGTCATGCTAGTTGGCGTCATCTCAAAAACCTCCCAAAGGGGACGGGGCCGGTCTTTTCCGGCCTCGCTCTGTGTCTCTTCCCGGTTTACTAAGCCTTCGCTGTTTTCTCCTGCTCTCTCTCCTGGAGCTCGCGCCAGAGGATCTTGCCGGACCCGCTCTTAGGCAACTCGTCTATGAACTCAACAGAGCGCGGGTACTTGTAGGCGGCCATCTGGCCCTTCGACCACTCCACGATCTCCTCCTCCGTGATCTCCTCTCCCTCGCGCAGGACGATCATAGCCTTCGCGGCCTCGCCGCTGCGCTCGTCGGGGACGCCGATGATGACCGCCTCCTGGATGGCCGGGTGTTTGTAGAGGGAGCTCTCGACCTCGGCGGGCCAGACCTTGTAGCCGGAGACGTTAATCATG
The DNA here is from genome assembly GCA_035645375.1 of Rubrobacteraceae bacterium. Classification (GTDB taxonomy): domain Bacteria; phylum Actinomycetota; class Rubrobacteria; order Rubrobacterales; family Rubrobacteraceae; genus Rubrobacter_F. Next base: position 341 of record DASQMR010000280.1, on the reverse strand, counting down.
CGCTTTAGCCGGTCCACCATGAAGAAGTAGCCCTCTTCGTCCACCGTCGCGATATCGCCGGTCCTGAAGAAACGCCTGCCGTCCCGCTCGAAGAAGGACTCCTCGTCTGCCTCCGAACGGTTCCAGTAGCCTCTCATCACCTGCGGGCCGCTCGATACGATCTCACCCTCCTCTCCAACGCCGACCTCTTCGAGCGTTTCGGAGTTAACTATGCGCGAGTCGACATCGAACGAGGGGACGCCAAGGCACTGGAGCTTCGGCCTGTCGGGCGGGTTGAAGTGGGTTTGGCTTATGGTCTCCGAGAGCCCGTAGCCTTCCGTATAGCGTAGCCCGGTCAGGTC
>DASQMR010000279.1:0-4948 GCA_035645375.1 Rubrobacteraceae bacterium | reverse complement strand
GGACGAGTGATGCCGTTTTCGAACGGTAGTTCTCCGCAAGCGATAGTAGCCCACGAGAACATTACGGAGCGCAAGCAGATGGAGCGGCAGCTAGAACACCTGAAGCAGGAACTCGAGCCTCAGGATATGGGACCCCGCGACTCGATGCAGGAGGATGAGTAGAAGGTACCCTCGATCGAGGAAGTTTATCTTCTCGATCAACATTTCCTATGGTAACGGTCTCTCCTAGGTGCTAGCAGAGTAGCTCAACGGTGACGGCTCTTTTGCGAACTTGTTCGCGCATGACTCAGAACGTTAAGGGCACAGGGACCTGTACGCGGGAGTAGTCGGGGCGGTCCGTAACCCTTATGCCTATCGCCTCGCGGACCCGACGCCGTAAGACGCGGGTACGTTCATCGTTTTCGTGAACCTACTCTTGAAGATGCTCCAAGATTTGTGTAACGGAACCTCACCCGTATTGTGATCGTTGAGTTGTGCCAGTCCGCCAGGCCGGCAAGCGGCGATGTACAGAATGGTGCGCTGACTGCGGCAATGGACCCTTCGAGGGGTGTATTCCTGCGCTGGCTGCGGAGGCCGTCAGTCAGAAAGACGAGCAGTGAGCATGCTAACGAGGTTGGGCGGTAACTGCCGGGCAAGTATCCGCGTGGTCACCAGAGTGCCTTATCACTATCGCTCTCTGGACAGTAGCTCCGAGGGTACGACTAGAGATAAGGGGGCACAAGACGGTATGGGACGTGCCTGTAAGTTGGGTGCGATTACAGATCAGTAGAACCTTCTTTATTAGCGCTGAATACCAGCATCTCAAGAGCGACGTACAACAGCACACCAACCCGCTATAAACAACGGCGAACACAGGTGAATGCGCACACGTGATACGAACATCCTCTATATGCAAATCACATATACTAATATCATGATTTAGTTCGATTCTGGAGTACTTGTTGTGGAGAATTCTATTGAAGGTCAAAACGTAGGTCTCGGGGAAGACCCGCCCGCTACCGCGGTGGCGTCACGGCGAGTCAAGCCCGGACGTGAGCGGAAGTTTGAGGAATGGGCTCACGATATCTTTAGCGCTGCTAACAAATTCCCCGGCTACCTTGGCTCGGACGTATTCCGTCCCAGTGGCCCCAAGGACGACGAGTACAGGATCATCTTCCGGTTCGACCACGAAAGTAACTTGCACACCTGGGAGACCTCCGAGGAACGCCGCCGCTGGCTCAGAAGGGTCAGGCCTCTACTGAAAGAGGAGGAAAAGGTTAGCGTCCTCACGGGCCTCGAGACCTGGTTCACGCTGCCCGCGAGATTCGCGGAGCCGCCACCACCCCGCTACAAGATGGCGATGGTGACCTGGCTCGCGGTCTTTCCGCTCATCACGGCGATCTTCTTGGCGCTCGGACCCTTACTCAACCAGCTTCCCTTAATGTTGCGCTCGCTGGTGCTGACCGTGATCATGGTTTCGCTTATGACCTACGTCGTGATGCCCCGGATGACGCGCCTGTTTTCCTTCTGGCTCTACCCGAAGCGCAAGTAGCGTCTGCAGATCTGCGTAGTGCTAAGCAGACCACAACTCGCTACGCTTCCGGCTATTCACTGGAGTACGAGGATAGAAGAATCAGAGTAACTAGAGGACCATGTCAGGCGCGAGACAGCTCAATCTCTGAATCCTTGCCCAGCGTAGCGGAGAAGCCGACCTTCAGAACGTTGTAAGTTGGTTTATCGGATCACGGACGGCGGGATCTCCTCGTCCTGGACTGTCCCTGCTCTTCGCGCCTCATGCAGCAGCTCGGCCTGACGCCGCAGTCGGAGGACAATAGTTAAGGCCGGTTAAAGAGAACAAACAGGGGAACATGTACCAGATGCGGCCACTAAACAGATGGTGTCCGGCCCTTAAAGAGAAGGTTACACCTGCCCACAGGACATACAAGGTGAAGCTGACTCTTGTCAGCAATCTAGTAAACAGGAGCTAGGTGTGCCGAGTAGCTATCGGGCACCACCTCCTCGCCTCTATGGTCTCCGAAGCCAAAGGAGAAGCCCTACGTATTATAGTGGCGTACAGCCACGCTGACGGGAGCACTATGTATGCAGCAACCGTGCAGCAACCTGGGTGATGATTCTGAAATTTTCAGAAAAGCGTTATGAAAAAATACGCGCTTTTGCTGAGATTTTGCAAGCTATAGAAAGCCCCAGAAAAGTGCTGTGCCGCCTTTGCACGGCGGGGGTCAGGGGTTCGAATCCCCTCGGCTCCACTGTCGGAATACGCCGTTTTGCAGGGAAAGTCTACGCCAAAACGGGACGTACTAATTGCTGGTGGGGTCTTTGTGCAGCAACGCAGGAGGTAAACGAGGATCCTGTAAACAGGATCAACAAATTCAATGCTGTCTCCCGCAGGGATGACAGAACCACCGGATCAGCTGGCAAATCTCCGTACGGCACGCGCCCGCGCCTTTGCCGCCTCTACTTCGCGGTTTCTACGCGGCGCGTTGGTTGCCATTGAGGCAAGCAGTCTACTTGAGGCTGCCGCTATCTCCTCAACGGCGGTATAAAAGGCGACTTCGTTGGCTTTGGATGGCTCGTTGAAGCCGCTGATCTTACGCACGTATTGTAACGCTGCGGCGCGGACTTCTTCGTCGTTAACGGGTGGTTCGAAATTGAACAGGGTCTTGATGTTTCGACACATATGCTCTCCCTATTCCATAGTCCAGAACCAAAAGACACCGTGCCCCTACAGCTAGGCTGCTGGTTCCAAGACGCTGGGTTCGTTGTTGGAGGGCTTATTGACCCTCCTGCTCACCCGATAAGCCTCCATAGCATCGGCGGGGTAGGGCCTCAGCAGAGACGTTAACGCTTCTCTCTCGTCGAAACCTGGATCCAGCCATATTCCATAGTTCTCGGGCTGGAGAATAACCGGCATACGATGGTGAATTTCACTCATCAAGTGGTTGGCATCAGTAGTGATGATAGTGCAGGAGCGAATCTCTTCTCCGTCTTGCCAAGTCTCCCATAATCCCGCAAAGGCGAAGGGTGACTCGTCCTGCATCTTGATGTGATAGGGCTGTTTACCATCATCCGTTTTCTTCCACTCGTAGAACCCGTCAGCGAGTATCAGGCACCTACGCCTCTTGAAGGCACTGCGGAAGGATGGTTTTTCGAAGACTGTCTCTGCCCTTGCGTTGATCATCTTGTTTCCTATGGCAGGATCTTTCGCCCAGGACGGGATCAGACCCCAGTGGAACATCTCTAGCTTCCTCTTTTCATCCTCCTCGACCACAGCAGCCACTTCCTGGGTGGGGGCAACGTTGTAGTTAGGGATGAGGGAGGATGGGTATTCGTCGATTTCGAAAGCCTCCAACAAAGGATCGACGGGTGTCCTCAAGGTGTATCTTCCGCACATGATCTTCCTCTCCTGCTACTAGATCATCCCTAGGTTCTTGGGTGATTTTACTTGAGTAGGATCTAAAATCATCTACCGAATTCGAAGGTCCGATTACGGCATTTGGCAGGTTCTTACGCTTGGAGAATGGCCAGACAGAATCTCTATACACTTCTACCATCGTCGTGCGAAGCTTGTGAAGATGACCCCGCGGGGGCGTGAAGCCGCTCATCAGAACCCAGAACAGCGCCCGTTCCGATTTTTCAAACAGTCTCAGAATAGAAATTCTCGGAAATACGGCTTCCGGTGTACGAGGTTCTCGGAAGCTGTTACTCAGGTTAGGGCCGTCGCCGGATCCGGATCCTTTTGCCGGTAGTTTCGGTAGCCTAGGCGGCCTCGGGTCAGGACGATAAGTACCACCGCCACCGCTCCCGCGGCGATCGTAAGGTTCAAGTAGCTACCGAGCACGCTGGGGGCGGGAAAGAGCTGGATGAGGGCTGCACTATAAAAGGTGTTCCACGAAGCGTGTACCAAGATGGCTATGAGCACGCTGCCCTTCGTGTTGTTGAAGACCCACTGCATGATGAGCCGCAGGGCGATCAGAGCGATGGCAAACACAACGAAGTCAAGGACGCTACCCCTCGGCGGTATGTCCGTAAGATCCTGAGAGGGAATCAAGAACCCGGGTAAGTGCCAGAGGGCCCACAAGCTCCCCAAGATGAGGCCCCCAATTAAAGGACTATATAGCCGCTGCAAACGTGGCTGCGCGAAACCGCTCCACCCTGGTTCCTCGAACAGTGGTCCTCCGATGAGAACCATAAAGACGAAGGCGCTGAGATAGGGCAGCACGGACAGAGGAGCGAGCGTTTGGAACGATTCCACGGCTCCGGGCCGGAAGATTATCGTGGCGAGCACCATAACCATCGGGATGCCGATGAGAGCGAACAGGTACCACAGAAGCCCGACCCGCCACAGCACAATCCGACGCAGCAAGCGGCGTATGCCCGCCCTCCCTTCGGTAATGCCCGTCATGATGAACCCGGACAAGCTCGGTCCCAGCAAACCAGCGATACCCATCAAGCCAATTATCGAAGGACTTATATTGAGGACTCCATAATAGGTGAGCACACCGGGTAGAAACATAAGCCAGGAGAAGGCGAAGGCGATAAGGAAGTAGAAGACCAGCGGATGACGGGCGAGCAGGCCATCAGAAGCAGCGCGTAGCGGTTGGTCAGCATTATCTACGGTTGTCATGTTGATGCGTCCTCCCCTTAGAAGAGCGAGCCTCCTCACCCCGACTTGTTGCATCTACTAAGACCATGACCGCAAATAACGAATACGTCAAGCATAGAGGCTGCCTGGAGTTGCCTCTAGTCATCAAATGCCGGGAAGACGTTTTCTCAGAAACCCGGCCTGCATAAGAGCGTAAAATCGTCCTAGATGCACGAACCCTCTGCTTCCTTAGGAGTAGCCGTCTTCATGCTCACAAGGAGCAGCTTTAGAGTTCAGTCGGGGGAGGTGAGGAAAGCTGAAAGAACTTCTGGCCTTGAACATCCTCTTAGCGATCGTAGTTGCGGC
>DASQMR010000278.1:0-8371 GCA_035645375.1 Rubrobacteraceae bacterium | reverse complement strand
GGATTGCCTTGTATTAGGTTGGACGCTTCACAAGTACGGCGCCCCCGGGCCTGAGGAAGTTCCTCGCGAAGGCAGGCTCCGCGTCTACGGCCCGGAGGCGTGGTCGCTTCAGCAGGGTCAGGGGGTGAGCAGAACCTTTATCGCGTTGTCCTGCTTCTTCTGAAAGATCTCGTACCCGTGCGGCGCCTGATCTAGCGGCAGCTTGTGAGTGGCGAGATCCTCGACGCCCAGTGGATCGGCGGCGTCGGTGAGCAGCGGCATGATGTCGTCCACCCAGTGCTTTACGTTGGCCTGACCCATGCGCAACTGAATCTGCTTGTCGAAGAGCGTCAGCATAGGAATCGGGTCCGCCATTCCGCCGTAGAGGCCGATAAGGGAGATCGTGCCGCCCCGGCGCACCGCTTCGATCGCCTGGTACAAGACGTTCATACGGTCTACCCCGGCCTCCTGGAAGACGCTTTGCGCGGCTTTGTCGGGTAGGAGACCCGCGATCTGCTGCGTGAGCCCGGTGGCGGGCGAGCCGTGCGCCTCCATCCCGACCGCGTCGATAACCGAGTCCGGTCCCCGACCGTCGGTTATCTCGCGCATCGCCTGAGGGACGTCGTCGTGGTCATTGGCGTCGAGAACCTCGATCCCGTGGCGGCGCGCCATCTCGATCCGCTCGGGAACGAGGTCGACGGCGATGACCCGGTAACCCTTGTGCCGGGCGATGCGCGAGCTCATCTGACCGATCGGGCCGAGCCCAAATACCGCCACGCTTCCGCCTTCGGGGATGCTGGCGTACTCGACCGCTTGCCAGGAGGTAGGCAGCACGTCGGAGAGGTAGACGAAGCGCTCGTCGGGCATGCCTTCGGCCTCCTCCGGCATCTTGATCGGCATGTAGTTTGCCAACGGGACGCGCAGAAACTCAGCCTGCCCTCCAGCCACCTCCCCATAAAGCTTGGAGAAACCGAACAGGGAGGCGCCCATGCCCTGATCCCGTACCTGCGTGGTCTCACATTGCGAGTGGAAGCCCTGATCACACATGAAGCAGGACCCGCAGCAGATGGTGAACGGGAGCACGACCCGGTCGCCGGGCTTGACGTGGGTGACCTCCGAGCCGACCTCTTCCACGATGCCCATGGACTCGTGGCCGAGGACGTCACCCTCCCCCATGAACGGGCCGAGTACCTCGTAGAGGTGCAGGTCGGAGCCGCAGATCGCCGTCGTGGTGATTCGCACAATAGCGTCGTCGGACTCCTGAATTACCGGGTCGGGCACGTTGTCGACCCGCACGTCGCGCTTGCCGTGCCATGCAACAGCCTTCATCTCATCTCACCTCCGTGATCGCGTTTATCCTGCCGTTATAGTCTCATACTGCTGAACCGGCACATATACATCTTTTTATGCAGTCGTCGTATCCGTAACCCTCCGAGCGGCGGAGGACGTGCGGGACGCCGGGCAGTCAGAAAATAGTAGACCTTTATGTCTTCTTGTATCGGCCTGAGAAGCAAGCGGGGAGGGAAACGAAGTTAGCGCATTCTTGGTTTTGTAGTAGACGCCCTTCAATCGAGACCTTCCAAAATCTTCTCGCGTATCCTGTTGAAGAGGTTAGTAACTTCCAGATCGTCTATATAACTCAGTAAAAAGTCGTCGGCCATCAGGAGGGCGACCCTTGCGTTCTGCCGGCCTTCTTCGTCGGTGCCCGCGTACTGCGGGTTACCCTCCGCGAGCCATCTGAGATTGTTCAGCAAACGATCCCGGTCCATACGCCTCTCTCTTCCGGTTGCACCGAATCCTAGCATCGCCTAGTCTCGTAAGCACGGTCGTTTTGTCGTTCGCGTCTACAGGTGTGGACAGGCGAGGTGGGGAGGAGAGATAGAAGCTTATGGGAGAAGGTAGAGACAAGAAAGGGCGGATGCGAGCACGCCCGACGGGGGCATCCGATAGAGCCGCGTCTGTTGGTCTACGGATGCTTGGGTTGGATGGCGCGCGTGAAGGCTATCTTTATGTGCCGGCGGGCTATCGGCCAGGACGGCCCGCCCCGCTAGCGGTTCTGTTGCACGGTGCGGGTGAGGATGCGCGCGACAGCCTGGCCCTGCTCCGAGCTCGGGCTGACGAGGCCGGTCTCATCCTGATCGCGCCGAACTCACGCGGACCTACTTGGGACTTCGTGAGGGGCGGGTACGGTCCTGACATCACTGCTATCGACCGGGCTCTGGAGGAGACGTTCTCTTCCTACGCGGTAGACCCTGCGTATGTTGCGGTAGGAGGCTACTCTGACGGAGCTTCTTACGCGCTCTCGCTCGGAATCATGAACGGGGACCTGTTTACGCACATAATGGCTTTCTCGCCGGGCTTCATGGCCCCGGCAATGCAGGTAGGCTCGCCCCAAATCTTTGTATCTCACGGCGCTCGCGACCGCTGGCTCCCTATCGAGCGGTGCAGTCGCAGGATCGTACCCCAACTTAAGAGCGCCGGGTACGACGTGACTTATAGAGAGTTCGACGGCCCTCACGTAGTCCCGCCCATGATCGGGCGCGAGGCCACGGACTGGTTCACTTCAGGTTAGGCTTAGAAAGCGCACTCTGACCGCTATCTACCTCTCCTGACGCTAACCGGTTCACTAAGCAGCGGTTGGGGGGATGTTAGCATTTGGAAGGTGAGCAAGACGAAACGCGACGCAAGGGGAGGAGACTGCGAGCTCTGTTCCCGGGAGGTGCAGAGGTTGACCCGGCACCACCTCGTTCCCAGGACGCGTCACAAGAACAAGCGGAACAAAAAGACTTTTGACCGTCAGGAGATTCACTTCACGGTCGGCCTCTGTTCGCCTTGCCACCGGCACATACACGTTATCCTTGACAATAAGGAGCTTGAGCGCGAGTACAACACGCTTGACGCCCTGAGATCCCACCCTAAAGTGGAGAGGTTCGTCGCCTGGATCAGCAAGAAACCTCACGGAACCAGGGCGAGCATCCGCCGCGGCACGTGATAATGGAGCACCGGGCTGACGGGGCTTATCCGACGGTATCCTGCTTGCCCGGCCTTGCCTCCCGGTGCATCAGCAGAATCCTACGGGATTAGAAACCCTTCGCACCTCGTTCCTCAAAGGAAACTGTACCATGCGCTGGTATGCAAACGGCTGTGTAAGCAAGAGAAGGCCGCCCACTTATCTCGAATATGGCGGCTATCAACAGTGTGACGTGCCGGAGAGCCGGCCTTATCGCGAGCGTCGTAGACAACCGCCGCTGGTTTCACGATACTGACATTATCGAGCAGAGCTTGGGAAGGAGGACAGAGAAGGTGAGTATGGACAATAGCCAAGTGATTGTATGCACGGCGGAGGGCATCTGTTCTGAGGTGACGGTGAACGGACACGCCCTGGTAGCCGACGAGCCGCCCGATCTCGGGGGCACGGGGGCTGGACCAACCCCTTACGATTACCTGCTGGCCGCGCTAGGTAGTTGCACCGCTATAACGGTGCGTATGTACGCCGACCGCAAGGGTTGGCCGCTGGAGTCGGTGACGGTCCGGCTGGGGCACGGGCGGATACACGCGAAAGACTGCGAGGAGTGCGAGACGAAGAGCGGCAGGCTTGATCACATCGAGCTCGAGCTTGACTTGAAGGGACCGCTTGACGATGAGCAGCGCCAACGGCTCCGGGAGATGGCCGACCGCTGCCCGGTCCATCGCACGCTTGAGTCGGAGGTGTTGATCCAGACCCGTACTGCCCCTTGACCTGAGAGCGGCGCTCTACGCGAGTCTTTGTAAGAGCGCTTCCAAGCTTATGCTTGCCTGGCTTGTAAGCATACCGAGGTAAGACGTTCAAGGGCTGGAGTGCAGCGTAGAAGTGTTTCCTGTAACACTCGAAATTTTGCAAACGTGCCAGACCGACGAGTGCATTGAAACGGGCTAGAATGAATCGATTGACTGTTACGTATCGTAGCCAGAGCTCATAGAGCTCTAGGCCTTGATGGATCGCGAGAGGTAATTTGTTCGAGACGTCCTACAACGCGGAGAAAGGCCGGTTGCCATTCGACCTTGCGGCCTTCGACCTCGACGGTACGGTGTTGCGCCGGGATCTGCGGATCACGGAGGCGACGGTGAGAGCTTTGAATACGTTGAGGGAACGGGGGATGCGGCTTGTGGTGGCGACGGGACGGCGCTTCGAGGGGGCCCGCGACCACGCGGGGCGTCTCGGTTTTGAGGGAGAGGACCCTGTCATCTGCTACGGCGGCTCGATGGTACGCCGGATGAACGGCGAGACGCTCTTGCATCGCACGCTTGGCAGGAATGTGAGCGTCGAAGTGCTTGAGTGGGCCGCGAGCCGGGATCTCCACGCCCGGATCTTTACGGATGCCGGGATCGTAGTCTCCCCTGAGACCCCGGCGGCGCTTGAACACCTCTCTAGGCGGGATAAGGCGGACGTGGAGGTCGTATCTTCACCGGCTAACTGGCTCCGTGACGGCGGCGAGGAGCCGACGAAGCTCGTCATCGTGGATCATCCGGACGAGATCCCGACTTGGTTGGACGAGGCTCAGCGCGTGTTCTCCGGTCGTCTGCACGTTACCCGGAGCCTCCCGCACTACGTCGAGGTCGGCGGCCTGGAAGGCACCAAGTCTTCTGCTCTGGAGTTCTTGTGCGGGCGGTGGGGTATAGACCCCGCGCGCACCATCGCCTTCGGCGATGCGGACAATGATATAGACATGCTCTCCTTTGCGGGGTTGGGGGTAGTAGTTGGCGGGATGACCGAGGAGGTCCGTGCCGCGGCGGACGCCGTGGCGCCGCCGGTAAACGAAGACGGCGTCGCCTCGTTCGTGAGTCGTCTTGTCGAGGAGGCCTCCTAGGTGCCGGAGTTGCCCGAAGTCACAGTAATCTCCGAGGATCTCCGGGATCTGGCCGCGGGCAAGGAGGTAGTCCGGGCGGAGATCTTCCGGGACGACGTCTCCAACGCCGGGGTCGCGGGCTTCCCGATGAAGCTCTTGGGCAGGACGTTGGAACATACGGGACGGCGCGGCAAGATCATTACGCTGGACTTCGGAGAGGTGGTGGGGTTGGTACATCTCGTTATCTCCGGGCGCGTCGTACAACTCCCCGCCTGGCGAGAGCCGGATAAGATACATACCGCTATCGTCGAGTTCGAAGGCGGGCCTGTGCTCGCCTTCACGAAGCTCTGGCTCGGCTACTTCGATCTGTACGAGCCCGAGCGCGTCGATGAGCATCCCCTGATCTCACGCCTTGGCCCCGACCCTTTCTCTGAGGATTTTACGGTTGAGTATCTGGCGGATGCCTTCAAACGCAAGGCGAATATCAAGGGTTTGCTACTCGACCAGTCGGTCGTCGCGGGCCTGGGCAACATCTATGTGGATGAGGTGCTCTTTGCCGCTAGGGTCCATCCTATGCGCAAGGCTGACACCCTGGGCTCCTGGGAGATAAAACAGATCCACTCCGCCGCCCGCGACATCTTGCTTGATGCTATCGAGATGCGCGGCACGACCTTCGACTCCTACCACGACGCCTTCGGGGAGACGGGCAAGTACCAGCATCGGCTCAAGGTCTTCACCCGCGCGGGCGAGCCATGTCCGGTGTGCGGGACGGAGATAAAGAAGTCTCGCGTCGCCGGACGTGGCACCCACGTATGCTCGACCTGCCAGCCGGTTTACTAGCCCGCGTACCGTGGAAAGGCGGCTTACCCGGTGGGCCTGAACGAGTGAACGAATTACGGGAGACTGTCAGGGGCTGCGGAACGTTCTCCGACAGGCTAGAGAGCTATCGCTCGGGAAGAAGCTCCGGGTTGGCGTCAGCGACCTCCTGAGCACGTTCGTAGGCGCCTCTAGCTTCCGTATAACCGCTGCCAGCTTCGCTGAGAAGATTTAGAGCTTCTTCACGGTTCTCGCTTAGGGGCGGGTCTCGCTCTAGAATCTCGTAGTAGGCTATCTCCCGCTCCTCGGCCGAGATTTGCGCCTCTACCGCCTCCGAGAGTAGAGCAGTGTAGTCTATGATCTCCTGCTCGACATTCAGGTCTTGTACCTCGGCGAGAGGATCTCGAGCATCTCTTAGCCTCTCTCTTGCCTCTTGCATGGTCTCCCGCGCCTGACCGATCTGCTCAACCTCCTGAGCAGTGTCTGTTTCAGAGGTAGTGCCCCCTATGGAGGTGCTTTCGCCGGTGGATGCTGTGCCGGATTCGATGGTCTCTTTAGCTTCATCGTAGGCGCTTCGGGCCTCCTCGAAGAGCTGGTTGTGCTCAGCGATAGCCGCGTTAGCCTCAGCGATGGAGCTGTCTGCCTGTTCGCGCGAGCCGGAGCATCCGACCGCCAGGGACAGTGCGAGCGTTATTACAACGAGGTTTACCGGGCGGATTAGAATACGCAGCATGAGTGAGAGCAGTTTACCGAATTTCGATAAGACAGGGTTTCGTCTCCTTTCGAGGTCCCTACGTACGGCACGCCTGAAAGAAACCTTGGCCGGTTTCTACACGCGCGTGAGAGGGTCCAAAAGCGTCGTTAAGCCCTCTAAGGCGCAGGGGCTCGATTACCGGGCGGATCTCGCTGTGCGCGAGTACCTCGCCTCCCACGCCGGGATAGTCGAGCGGCACGTCAGGCTCTGTAAGAAGGCCGAGCGACTTGAGAGGGATGGTACCCCTAGTGAGAGCGCTCGCAACCGCGCGGAGCGGGCGCGTGGAGAGGTCGTCGCTGGCCTCGCCGCTCTGCGAGCTTCCTTCGTCGAGGCCGCCGATGGGGGAGAGGGTGCGAACGCCGTCTTCGACCGCGTGGTCATGTTCCTGTGTCCGGCATTCGCGCTGCACCGACCTTCTGGCGACCTCGACTAGCAAAGTCCGGAAGCTAGTTCCCGGAGCGGAGGGATGAGATCAGGTCGCCTGCGATCCTGCGCGCCTCGGGGCCGGTTCTCGGGTTGAGAAAGAGGAAACCGCCGGCGAGCACCAGGATCAGTAATAGCCTTCTGGAGCCACCGCCGCTACTCCTGACCCTCTGTCCGCGTACCCGTTTGAAGCCCTCCTGAGCCGCCTCGGCCGCCGCCTCAACCTCCCGGCGCAGCTTCGGGTCGTCCCAGAGCCTCGCGACGATGTCGGTCGGATCTTCGTCGGAGATCTCATCGACGATCTTACGGCCGGCTTCGAGCAAGGTACGGATATTGTCTCTAAGGTCGTCGTCGTAGAGCAGCCTTTCGGCGACAGGCCTAGCGCCACTAAAAGCGCCTGCCAGCGCGAGGCCGGACCCCAGCGACTTGTTTCGGGCTTCCTTTTTCATCTTCTCCGCCCGTGATCTTCTTCCGAACAACTGGACCTCCCTCTTCCCGACGACCTACTCTAACCCGTACACTATACCCGTTTTCGCCGCGCCTCTACCCGAGGCCAGACTCCCTCAGCCTCTCTATCCTTACGAACAGCTCCTCCCCGTCCACCTGGGCGCTCTCAAACTCTATACTGTCCGCCCTATCTCCAAACCAAAGCTCGCGCGCGAGGACCTCGGACTTGAAGTAGCCGCCCCATTGACCCTCGAGCAGCTCCGTGACGCGCGCACTACCCTTGAGCGCCACCAGGATGGTCTCCTCGATCTCGAAGCCTTTCGCGCGCCGGAGATTCTGTACCTTGTGGATGAGCTCTCGCACGAGTCCCTCGTCCAACAACTTTTGATCCAGCTCCGTCCTCAGAGCGACCGCGAGCTCTCCCTCGCGCACGAGCGCGTACCCTGGCCTCTCTTTAGGCTCGACTAGCAACTCCTCCGACCCAAGCCAAATCTCCTGGCCGTCCGCGCTTACAAGTATCTCTTCACCCCTGGCAGCTTGCTCACCGGCCTCGGGTGGCGCATCGGCGAGCGCCCTTCTAAGCTCCGGCACCAGCCTCCCGTACTTCGGCCCCACGACCGAGAGGTTCGGCTTGAGATCGTACGCTAATATACTCTCAGCTTCTCCGAAACGGAGCTCCTTGACGTTCAGCTCGTCCAGCACGATCTCTTTGAGGCTCTCAACACCTTCCCGGAACTCCGGAGATCCCTCCGCCGCCTCCGGCACAACCACCACCTCGCGCAGAGGCTGCCGGGTCTTTATAGCCGCCGCGTTTCGCGCCGCCCGCCCCAGGTTCACGACCCGTCGTGCCGCGGCCATGTGCTTTGAGAGCCTCTCATTCACGAGCGCCCCGTCGACCTCCGGCCAGTCTGCAAGGTGTACGCTCTCCGGCGCGTCGTCGGCTGCGTTCACGACGAGATTCTGGTAGAGCGTCTCGGACACGAACGGGGTAAAGGGGGCGGAGAGCTTCGCGACCGCCACCAGGCACTCATACAGGGTGGAGTGAGCCGACTTCTTGTCCAGGTCGTCTTCGCCCTTCCAAAAGCGCCTGCGGCTGCGCCGGACGTACCAGTTTGAGAGCTCGTCC
>DASQMR010000277.1:0-27420 GCA_035645375.1 Rubrobacteraceae bacterium | reverse complement strand
GGCGTAACGGCAAACACTTCGCTCACCTGGTACGTGTACTCCTGGCCGAGCGAGTCATAGAGCGTAATCGTGTCCCCCGCTGCCATGGAAGGCAAATCGTAGAAGATGCGGTCGCTGCCAGTACCAGGGAAGCCAACGCGGTGCCCAGCGATATAGGTGTTGGCGCCCGGCACCCAGGGAGCTCCTGACACGAGCTGTGCGCCCAACTCCAGACCAGCCTCACCCCCGGCTACTACGGCGCCAGAGATGCCCAGCTTCGGTACGCTCAGGTACATCGTGGGATCGCCCGGCGGAACTATCTCTTCGTCCGATACCTCTTCGTCCGAAAGCCCTTCCTCGGTCGGAAGCTCCTCTTCAAGGACAGCCTCCTCCTCCGCAAGGAGAGCAGCCTCCTCTTGAGCGGCCTCAGCCTCGGCAGCTTCCTCCTCGTCCTCGGAGTTCTGCGCCTCGGCGGTCTCCTTGGCGGCCTTGTCAACCGCCTCCTCCGCGGCCTCGTCGGAAACCGGCTCCGGCGCCTCTGCGCCGGTCGGATCATCGGCCCGCTGCACGCTGTCTACGTCAGACCGAAGCGTGGTATCTACTATCGAGCTACCGCCTACGTATGCCACCGCTCCAACGGCCAGGACTACAAGCGCGGCGAATACATAGAATCCCGTGCGCTGACTACTTCTTTTTCTTCTATTCCTTCTTCCGTATGCCATGCCCGAGATAATAGCAGAGCGATACCGCATAGGTGAACCTTTTTTTGCGCTCTTTTTAAGATTTATGAAAATTATCTCGATGCGAGCCGGAACACGGGAGGCGTCTCGTAGAGAAGGTAGCATCGTCTGCGTGACGACGTTGAAGGAACACCGGGAGCGAGTGCAATCCTGCTCGATCTGCTTCCCTTCGGGATGCAACGCGCCGGTCGTGGACCTACCGAAGCGGGCCGGTATCCTCCTCGTGGGGCAGGCTCCCGGGGCGACGGAGGTCACGACCCGTCTGCCGTTCACCGGGCCGGCGGGAAAAAGACTCATGGGATGGTTCGAGCGGGCCGGTCTCTCGCGGGAGGAGGTATATCTCTCGGCACTGTGCCGCTGCTTCCCGGGCAAGGCCAGGGGCGGTGGAGACAAGGTGCCCTCGCGAACTATGATCCAGGCCTGCCGTCCACACCTCGCGCGCGAGCTCCAAATTCTCCGGCCCAGAATAATAGTACCGGTTGGGGGACTAGCCATAAAGGAGCTTCTGGGTATCGGTCGGCTCTCGGACGCCGTGGGCAAAGCGTTCCGGCGCGATGGGTTAGTATATATTCCCCTGCCTCACCCTTCGGGTGCCTCGACCTGGCTCAACATACCAGAGAACAAAGATCGCCTCGGCCGGGCGCTCTCGACTTTGAGGGAAAAGGCGGCCGCACTCCGGCTGGACAAAGAAACGGGAGCTGTAGAAGTTTGAACGACGGGGCAAAAAGAGAAGCCCGTGGGGTTACGCTCATGGCTAGAGGCCTGCGGAAGACCTACGGCGACTTTCAGGCCGTAAGAGGTGTGGATTTTCAGGTTCGTCGGGGGGAGTGTTTCGGGTTTCTCGGACCCAACGGCGCGGGCAAGACCACGACGATGAAGATGATCTACGGAGCCGCCATCCCTACGAGCGGTGAGCTGGAGGTCACGGGCCTCGACGTGAAGCGTTACGAGCGGGACGTCAAACGCCGCATTGGCGTCGTAACTCAGGAGAACAACCTCGACGAGGACCTCAAAGTTAAAGAGAACCTCCTCGTCTACGGCCGCTACTTCGACCTGCCGAAGAAGATCGTAACGCAGCGGGCCGAAGAGCTGTTGGAGTTCGTGCAGCTCTCCGAGAAGTCGGAGGCTATGGTAGATCAGCTCTCCGGCGGGATGAAGCGCAGGCTCCTTATCGCCCGTGCCCTTATCAACGACCCTGACCTCGTCGTCCTGGACGAACCTACCACCGGGCTCGACCCGCAGGCGCGTCACCTAGTCTGGGACAAGCTGCGTGAGCTCGCGAGCGAAGGTAAGACTCTCATCCTCACGACGCACTACATGGACGAGGCGGCACAACTATGCGATCGTCTGTGTATCATGGAGGGTGGGCGCATCATCTCGGAGGGTGCCCCGCGAGACCTCATCTCCGAGCACGTTAGCTCCGAGGTCCTTGAGTTGCGGACTACCCCCGAGGTTCTAGAGAAGCTCGAATCGATAGTCGAGGGTATCTCCGTCAACACGGACCGGGTCGGAGATGCGCTCCTCGTATACGCCCCGGACGCAGACGTCCTAATGGAGAAAATCAGAGAAGCCGGTTTCGAGGTAGACAATGTTTTGCGCCGCCGGGGAACGCTGGAGGATGTTTTTTTGAAGCTCACGGGGCGGAGGCTCGTAGATTGATGAACGGAGTCAGGATACCGTCGGCGCGCGGGGCGTTCAGGGTCTGGCAGCGCAACGCGACAATCTTTCGCAAATACTGGAAGAGTATCCTGGCTCCGAACTTCATAGATCCACTCCTATACTTGGGAGCTCTGGGGCTTGGGCTCGGGGCGTTTATCCGTGAGGGAGGGATCAACGGCCAAACCTATCTGCAGTACATAGCTCCGGGGCTCCTGGCGAGCAACGCTATGTGGGCGGCCTCGTTCGAGAGTACGTTCAACACATACGTCAAACTCAAGATAGATCGGGTCTACGAAGCGATAACTACGACCCCGGTGAACGCCGAAGACGTGGTGGCCGGCGAGTATCTATGGGCCGGTACCCGGGCCGCGCTCTACGGAACGGCATTCCTGGCGGTCCTGACGGTGCTCGGGCTGGTCTTTACCCCGGAGAACCCGCTCATCTCGTCGCCCTGGGCGCTGCTCTTGCCGCCTGTGCTGCTGGTTATCGGCTTTATGTTCAGCGTCATGGGCACACTCTTCACGAGCCTTATCCAGCGCATCGACCTCTACGCCTATTACTTTACCCTGGTTATCACCCCGCTCTTTCTCTTCTCGGGGATCTTCTTCCCCGTCGAGGGCTTCCCGGCTCCGGTGCCGCAGATAGCCTGGTTGAATCCTCTCTATCATGCGGTAAACGTATGCCGGCAACTCGCCTCAGGCCCTTCCCCAAGCGTGCTCTTGGAGGTCGCCTGGATACTAGTCTTCACAGCGGCGCTCTCGCTCCTCCCGATCCAACTCATGCGGAAGAGGCTCGTTAGTTAGTATCTGATTGCTGGTTATGAAATCGCACTGCTCTAGGAACCGTGTCGCGCCTCATAAGCGTGCGACGAAAGGCGATTTAGTCTTTTGTCTGAGCGGTTGAAGATCGGGCTGCCGCCGAAAAGATTAGTTACTTGGTAACGGGGCAGGCATTCAGGAAGGATTTTCGCAAGAAGTAAAGCTCTGTGAGCCGGTGGGTGCCGTCAAGACTCCGCCATGAACCGGCCGCTCGAGAATCCACCAGTAGAAGATCATCCCGGCCATCATAGCCACGACGAACGCGAACACTGGCACGAGGCCCGTTGCCAGGGCCGCCACCGCCGGGCCGCAACAGAACCCCGAGAGCCCCCCAGCCAACGCCGAACAGCGCCGCCGCCCGACCAAACGCGCGTCCGGGACACTCTTGGTAGGCAACGCGAAGCCCTCCGCCAGTATCGGGCGAGGCGCTTCAGGATCAAACGAAACGCGGGGACGGTGACGAGCAAGGCGCCGCCTATAACGAACATCAGGGTCGGGTCTCAGTCTCCGGTGACGTCGAGGAAACCGATGAGCTTCTGAGGGTTCATATCCCCGGGACTGCGAGCCCCAAGCCGAAGAGCGCGCCCGCGAATAACGCTACGAGTAACCTAATCCCGTGACCGCTGGTGCAGCCCGAGCCCAGGCGCGTACGGAAGCCTGCCAGGAGCCCAGCTAACAGTAGGACCGGCAGAGCCACCTGAATACTCAAAGGACCCGCGCCGCGCCGCCAACTCGTAAGCGAGGGCGCCGCCCAGGAAATCCAGGACAAACAGCACGCGCCACCTAACCTGCTGGCTTCTCGGGGTCAACCAGCGCCGACGATGCCGCTGATGAGACCGTTCAGCAGCAACAGAATCGCGGCCGCCAGGCCACTGAGCAGGCCGCTTAGAAGTTCGCTGATCGGGGTGAAGTCCTCCATTATAGCCTCCTTGTTACGCGCGCCCTTCGACAGTTGCTTACCGAATACCGGCCTACGGACCGGGCGAAAGATAGTGCTTGCTTGTACGATCCTTCACGCTTAAGCCTCAATCAATATGTTGTGGAAAGGTCCTCGCTTACTCCAGATTACTTCTGAGTCCTTGTGGAAGGCCATCTCTCGATCGTCCCAGAACGAACGGGACTCTATCGCAGGGATCTGGATGATCCATACGTGCTCGCAAGGTCAGCGCTCGGCGTAAGACTAAGGCGCGAGCACACAGATTACGGCTGCAGGGTGACCTCATATAAGCGTTACCCATAGCCTACTCGGAAGTGCGCAAAGCGGGATAGGTCCAGAAACCCAAATCTAACCCGTCACAAGACAGAGCGCTGATAGCGGGCTGCTTTGATACGATTGGCTGATGCAGGAGAATACTTTTGTCGTTCGTCCGGCCGAGCAACGAGACGAGTCGTCTATCGCATACCTCGTCGTCGAAGGGTTTCTCGACAAGTTCCGACCGATCTTTGGGAGACGCATGGAGCAGTCGACAAAGATCATGAAGAGATGGGTGCGGCTGGAGCACTCGCTCGGCGGGGTGGATTCATTGGTGATTGAAGGTGTCTCACCGCCGGAACTCGTTGCGAGCGTTGGCATCCGCACGGGTAGCTCGGACGACGAGGCCCTTGCGCGCGCAATCTGGGAGACCCTGCATCAGAGTCTGGGCTTCTTCCACGCTTCCTGGGCAGCCTCCCTGCTCTCCTACCCTAGCTACGCCGCTTCCTCCTCGGAGGCATACATCGAGCGTCTCGTAGTCGCCGGTGAGTACCGCCGGCAAGGGGTGGCCCGTGCCATGCTCGACGCGGCGGAGGACCTGGCCCGTGATTCGGGCAAACAGACCGTTGGTCTCCACGTCAGCGGCAACAACCTCCCTGCCCTCAAGCTCTACGAAGCCTGCGGTTACGAGGAGATCTCCCGCCAACGTTCCTTCCTCACCGGCTATTTCCTCGGCATCAAGGAATGGCTATACCTTCAAAAAGTACTTTAACCCCCCCTCAAGAATGTTCCAGCCGGGCCTCTCGATTCAGATTACTCACCAAACCACGCTGCGAGACGCGCTCGTTGCTCTACCAGCTTTTCGCCGTTCGAATTTCATCTGCAAGTAGCGCTAGCAGTAACGAGGGCCCTCTATGCTCTCCGTTGTCACCAGCTATCTTTGGAGTCCTCGGCAGAATTGGAGCGTGCCCACGCGAGGGCGTGATTCAACCGGTCGTCACCCCAGAAAAGTTCGCCCCCGACCACGAAGCTCGGGGCGCCGAAGATCCCGAGTTTCCCGGCTCGCCGCGTCTGTTCGTACAGAAGCCGCTTGTTTTCAATCGTCCCTGCCTTGTCGATCAGCTCCGCACCGGAGAGATTTAAAGAGTCGAGTATCGAGCGGATCACGGCGGCGTCCCCGATCTCACGGTCATCGGCGAAGTTGGCCCGGTAGACCTCCCACACAAAGTTTGGTAGCCAGGGCTCGGATGATGCCTTCGCAAGGCACGCGACCCGAGCAGCAAGCAGGCCGCTTCTCGGGAAGCGAGACGGCTTAGCGAACGGGATGCCGTACCCCGCACACAGACGCTCCAGGTCCCGCCACATGTACCGGCCTTTCGCCGGGTAGAGGTTGAACGGTGAGTCGTCCCAGCCTTGCTCCTTGAAGATCGGGCTCAGAAGAAACGGCTCCCAGGAGACCGGCACGCCCGCATCGGCAGCCGCATCTTGTACCCGGCAAGCCGAGAGGTACGAATACGTGCTACCGAACTCAAACCAGAACTGAAGGCCTAACATAACCAATTTCACACTCCTCCGCACCGACGAGCTCTGGGCACTGGTGCTCCCACAACCTGTTCCACCGTCTAGCTTACAGGGGACGCGATGAGGTATATTTCTCGCAGACCTGCAGTATACGCAGTGCCTCTTTCGGCAATCATCCTCCTGACGAAAAATATTCGGCCGGAGCGTCAGTACAACTAGCACGCTGATGTTAGGTTGGTCCTCAAGGTTGCTGAGAACAGGAATATCAAACAACGAGAATACTCTTGTCTTCGGCAACCTTGAAGTATTCTCGTCTGCGATCCGATAAAAGGAATAGGCGGCTGTAACTAAGAGAGGTTGCGGAAGCCTGTCTGGTAAACGACGGGCGGCATGAACGAAGGAAGACGGACGAGAAGTGCGAAACCACCGTTCGAAAGGAGGCACTTTATCAGGACCTGGATAGTCTTTTCGGCGGCACTTCTCGTCGCGCTGGTACCCGCTTATCTCATTACGGTATTGCGCGAACATGGTGACGAAGACTACCGAGCCAGGGTATTGTTTTCGAGGCTGGAGGCACAATCCTACCGGCTAAGCAGCCTAGAATTGCAGGCGGTGGCTGAGAGCCAGATCACCCCAGAACTCGCCGAAGTGAAGGAGGATGCAAAGGATCGATTGCGGAGCGCGCGGTAACAGTTGGAGCAGTAGCATCTTGACAGGCCGGAGAGCAGCGCCTTGCAGGAGATCGATGAAGCGCTTGTCATCTACGAAGAAGCCCTGGACGAAGAGCTGCGGCTGATTGCGACAGGCCAAGTAGACCAAACCCTGAAGATGGACGAGGAGCGGGTAGACCCGAGCTCCGAGAAGCTTAAGGAGGTGCTACAGAGAGCCAGTGACAGTGCCGGCGCCAACGCCCAACAGCACAACCGGTTTGCCAACTGGGGATCTGCACTCGCTTACACCTTGGCAGCCTGCCTGAGAGGGCTGCTGTTCTGGTTGTTCGAGCGGGCACGTCGGTCCGCTGAGTTGTTCAGGATCGAAAGCCTGGAGACGCAGAACACGTTGCTCCGTTGTAGCAACGTGTTCTGCGGGACTTCGTTCGAGTAGCCTCCCACGACCTGCAAGAGCCTCCAAGAAAGGTCCGTACTTTCGGAGACCGTATGAGAAGCAAGTACTTAGACGTCTTGGACGACCGAGGACGAGACTACCTGGAGCGCATAGAGAGAGCACTTGCCCGGATGCAAAATCTCAGGAAGGATCTGCTGGCCCTTTCGCGGGTCACCACAACGCAGGCCAAACCCTTCGAACCAGCGGTGGACCTCAAAGAGGTGGACGATAAAGTGATCTCGGACCTCGGGATAAACGTGTAGAGAACGGGAGGCCGGGTGGAAGTTGGTAAGCTGCCCATAGTAAAGGCCGACCGCTCACAGGTTCATCAACTCTTGCAGAACCTTGTTGGCAACGCTCTCGAGTTCCACAAAGAGGGAGAAACGCCTGTCGTCAGAGTCTACGGCGGACCGTTGGATGAGCGAGGGGATAACTCCAACGGGAAATAGCGTGCGAGCAGCAAGGCCCAAATCGTCTTAGAGGACAACGGAATAGGGTTCGACGAGGAGTACCTGGAGAAGATCTTCGCGCCGTTTCAGCGGTTGCACGGGCGCGATACCTACAACGGCACTAGGATAGGGTTGGCAATTTGCCGCAGGATAGTAGAGCGGCACGGCGGGGATTTAACAGCCGAGAGAGTCTGTGGTCTGGGGACGAAGTTCATCGTTGCACTGCCCGTCGAACAGGCAAACACCTCGGCGACCGTTTTAGCTATTCGTGAAAGATAACTCACCTCGAACGGTGCGTCCTCTAGTTGAGCATTCAACGTTCACTCTCGCCGTGCTTTCTGGTTTAGTCCCGAGCTCTGAGTTGCGCCTTCGCAGGTCTTGGTCCGTTTCGTCTGTTGCCCAACCCTCGCCGCGAGAGCCGAGGAGCGCTTGCATCGAATCCGCGATCAACCATTCTGCTTATGTTCTTATGTTATGCCTCCGTCGCTGCTACTCTTGGCATCCTGTTTTCCTACCACCATCGATGCGGGCTGGCATCAAGGGGGTTTAGAGGTCTCTTGTCGTTTCGTCTTAGGCCTCCAAGTGCTCCTCTCCTAGAAAAACTGGGGGCGAAACACCTGTAGTGCGGATGTCTCGACCTTTACGCGAAACGAGCAATGAGTGGCGGACCGGCGAGCGGCAGGATGGTGCGCGCAGTGCGATACGCGTTGACCCGCGCTCGTTTTCCAGTACCGTGCGACTGGTATGCTCAGCAGTATGCCTAGCTGGCTTTGCCGGAGTGTAGGAGCTTGACGAAAATTGGTGGTGAGTACGAGCAGGGCGTGAGCCAGGAGTAAAATCCAGGCCAGTACTACAGCTGGAAGCACTTGCCGAATATCTGGCACACTCTCTTCATGAGGTCAGGGACGCGGGTTCTCCGGGTTCTCCGGGTCCGCGTCTAAGCCAGGCTCATCTCGAATCTGACGCTGCTCTTCGGGAGGGCGAGTCCAGGGTCGGGTTTCACTCATAGAGTCCGGCCAGTCGAAGAGGTCTTTAGGCAACTCGGACATGTTTGCGCCGTCCCCGTCGCGGACCGTACGGTCTATGGAGCTCTCTTCGGAGCCCTTGTCCGCACTCCGTTCGCCCGACTCTTTAGTCCGCCGGTCCTCTTCCGGGTCCGTAGCTTCCTCGTGGCCTTCCTCAGGCTCCCGGCGGGACGACGAGTAGCTTCCGCCTCGTTTACGGTGGACCTTCGGCTTTCCGCCGGTCTCCTGCTCCTCGGCAGCTTCAAGCGGCTCGGACAGAACCGGTTCGTCGGACGTCTCGGCAAAGGACATGTCTTCTTGTGCCTCCGCCGGGGCCGCTGGGGCCGCGCTCAGATAGTTAGAGTCTCCAGTCAAGAACGAGAGAATCTGTGCAGCAAACTCGTCTGGACGCTCAAGCATCGGCAGGTGACCACAGCGGTCCAGCAGCACGGCTTCGGCCGAGAGGACCCCGGCCCACTCCGTAGTCGACTCGGGGTCCACGATCTGGTCATTTTCTCCAGCAATCGCGAGGACGGGGATCTTTATGATGCCAGCTTGGCGCACTAGCCTTCCGCGCGAGATCTCCCTCCGCGTAACATCCAGGGTCTTGATTTCCGCCGCCGGGGTGGACTGTCCGGCGGCCTCGATGACTTCCCCAGAGAGATCTTGCGGGTCGAAGACAAACGAGCGCATCCAGAGTTTGCGCAACGGGCGCAGATAGCGCCCCAGGATGTAAAACAGAGGCCCGACGATCGGCAGAGTAGCGAGCCATAGAGGGGTCGGCAAGTCTATCTGATCCTGATTGGCGGGCGTGGCCACGAGGACGAGTCGTCCCACCACGTCCGGGTGGTCCGCGGCTAGCTTCACGGCCATCGTTCCGCCGACGTCGTGTCCTATCACGGCTGTCCTCGCAAGGCCAAAGTGAGCGCAGAAGGCGTACAATAGCCGGCTGCCATAGCGAACCCCGTAGCCGGAGACGGGCTTGTCTGAGTCCCCAAAACCGGTTAGATCGAGGCTGTAGACAGTGAAGCGGCGGGATAGCTGATCAGCAAGATGCTTCCAGACCTCCCCGGAGGAGAGCCAGCCATGGACGAGCAAGACCGGCGCCCCCCCGCCATCGACGCGGTAACGGATCCAGCGCCCCTCCAACTCCAGGTACTCCGTGTCCCGGGCGCTCTGGACCTGCTGCGTCATCCTCCCTAGCACGACAGAGGCCACAACGAGCACAGCCACAAGGATCAGGATTATGATAACAACGCTACTCATGGGCTAGATAATAACCTAAGCCGTAGCCCCGGACAGTTGATGAGACCGGCCTAAGAGCGTGGGGCCGGGCTCGCCTCTTCTCGCTCTTCCTTCTGCTCGGGAAGCCCGGCATCCCTCGAAGACGGCGCCGCGCCAAGAGGCTTGACGTAGAGTTCGTCGAGGAGGACGGTGAGGATAGCGGCGGTCGGGACAGCCAAGATAACCCCGGCGAGACCCAAAAGGTCGCCCATCGCGAGGACGGCCAGTATTACAACGACCGGGTGCAACTGCACGCTGCGCGCCATCACCATGGGGGAGACGATCTGAGCCTCTATCTGGTGTATGGCGACGTAGATCACGACGACCAAGAGCGCCTTTGTCGGAGAATCGGCAAAGGCTGCCAGGGTCGGGGGCAACGCAGCGAGTATAGGGCCGAAGAACGGTATTATTTCCAGAGCGCCGGTGAGGACGGCAAAGGTAAACGCGTACTCGACGCCGAGGGCGGCCAGCCCGATCCAGGTCAGGACGAAGATGAGTAGCATCGCGGCGAGCTGGCCGAGGATCCATCCCGACACCCGCTTCCTTATAAGCTTGAGGATCTCCTCGACCCTCCCCCGCCTCTCCAGCGGGAACAGCGCGAGTACCCCGTTAACGAGCGGCCTCGGGTTGGAAACCATATAAAGGGCCATGACCACCGCTCCAACAGCCTGCAACAGCAGACCCGCCCCTCGGGTGGTCAATGAGTAAAGCTCCCCAGCTCTCTGTATGACCTGCTGGACAGCCTCGGTAAGGTCGAGGCTCGCCACTCCTCCGCCCCCGGAACCCTGCAAGGCAGGGTACTGCTCACCCAGGCCCCTGACATACCTCTCTATACCACGCACCACGCCGGGAACCCGGGCCAGGAAATCGCCCCCCTGGTCCGTGATGATCGGGACAACTATGTAACCGAGTAACCCGAGACCCAAGACCACCCCGGCTAGAACGACTAGAAGCGCCAGGATACGCGGAAACCTCAGATAAACGAGGAGGTCTACAGCCGGGGCGAGGATCAGGGCAATGAGGAGCGCTAGGGCGAGGACCTCGATGACGCCGACGAGCTCGTAGAGCAAGAGCCCTGCTGCTGCAAGCAGCACAAGCACGAGCGCGAACCGCGCCGAAGAAAGGAGGCTCGTGCTCACCCGAGCCGCCTAAAGAACCTCTATATGCCTCTTCTCAGGCGCCCCAGCGAGTGCCGACGACCCGCCGGATAACTATGGAGGCGAGGATGGTCGCGGTGATCGAGAAGCTCGCCTTTACTAGAGCCTCCTTTACGTCGTCGGCTACGCCGCGCTCCTCGGGCTCGTCGAGGAACCTGTCTGCGAAGCGGCTCGCCAAGAAATAGGCGATACCTGTTGAAAGGAGCGTTATCGCCCTTTTCTGCGTCTCGTCGTCCATGCTCGCATCCTCCCTGATTGTTCTGATTCCACAACCTTCGGACCGCGCAGGCGATCCACATGTGGCGGATTCTACCCCTTATTAAAGTTGAGTATCGAGCTAGACTATCCGACCTTTCTCTCGCACGTAGCAGCGCCCAGCCGGTACAGTCTTCCGAGCTGCTCGTGCAGAACGCTGCGTCGGCAGAGGTTTGCGTAGCAGTCCACGCAATAGAGCACCTCCTCCGGGCGACCCGGATGGAGGTCATACTCCGTCATAAAATCCAGAAGCTCTCGGAAGCCTTCACCGACCTGATCCACGAACTCCGAGAAGGCGATCTTCCCGGAGATCAAACGCTCACAAGCTTCGGGGACCTCCAAACTCCCCAGCCTACGATTGGTATGCCTGACGATGAGCCCCGGGATGATATCCTCGACGCCCATTAACTCCTCCTTCGCCAACACGGCCCCTTTCTAGCCCCGTAAGACGATTTTCCCTTTGAATCCCCTATCACCTGCGGCCTCGGCAACCCCTAAGCCGGCCCGTGCGTAGAGTCTACGTAGCACCAGACGTTTTGTAAAGCACAAAACGTTCGTTTTGAAGGGTATACTCGCATTCGAGCGCCAGGAGGACTAGACAGGTGACGCGACCGAGTAACGCATTAGAGACTCCCCCCGCCGGAGCCCGGCTAGTGATAGTGGGAGCGGGATTCGCAGGGGGCTCCCTGCTACGCCACCTGCCTCCCGCCCTCCAGCGCCCCGGCGAGACACTCCTCGTGGACCGCGCCTGGGAGTATGCCTTCATACCTCTGATACACGAGGTTGCAGTCGGTCGCGTCCATCCCGACAGCGTCCGGGTGCCGATCGCTCCCGATGACGCCCCCTACGCTACCGTACGCGCGGAGGCGACCGGCTTGGACCTGGAGAACGATGCCCTTCTCACCTCCGCAGGTCCCATAAAGTACCGTTATCTCGTCCTCGCGCCGGGCAGCGTGGCGATCCCGCCCCCCGAGAAGCTAAAGGAGCATTTCCAGACCTTCTGGAGTCTGGAGGACGCGCTCCGTCTGCGAAGCAGGCTGAACGCGTCCTGGACAGCAGCTCTGAATGGGGGCGCTCCTCCCGGCGGTCTCACCATAGCCATCGTTGGCGGAGGGGCAACTGGGGTCGAGCTTGCCGGCGAGATTGTCACCCTCTTCGACCATCTACGAAAACGCTCGGCCCGTAGGTTGGCAATAGAACCAAAGGTCGTGCTTCTGGAGGCGAAGGACCGGCTGATGGATTGGCTCGGCCCGTACTATCACAAGGTAGCCCTAGAAGAACTCGGGAGGCTCGGCGTCGATGTGCGATTGAACTCGCCTGTACGGGAAGCGAACGGAGCTGGCGTGCGGGCCGGAGAGGAGTGGCTGCCGGCGGCGATACGAGTGTGGGCAGCGGGCGTCCAGGCGAACCCGCTGATACGCGGCCTGCCCGGGAAGCACGACGATGCCGGCCGGGCTCTGGTGAACGAGCACCTGACGTTGCACGGACGACCGAACGTCTACGTACTCGGTGATTCCGGCGTCTACGAGCATCTGGAGTTAGGTCCCCTGCCCCCTACCGCCTCCGTCGCGGTGCAGCAGGGTCCGTGGGTCGCACGGGACCTCAAGCGGAGGCTTCGGGGGGCGGCCTCGCGGCGAGGGCGGCCGCCCTTCCGATTCTTCGACAGGGGTTACGCGGTGAGTCTAGGCCCCGAGAGCGGCGTGGCGGACCCGCTAGGGGTCAGGACGCGGGGCCGCGCAGCCCAGGCGCTCTACCGAAGCGTCCTGCTCTACTTCATCAAGAGCCGCCGGGGGCGCCTCCTCACGGGCGCGGACTGGGCCATGGAGCGAGCCTTGGGCCGCGTAGGCTTCGATTATCCCGTCAACCGAACCACAGCGAATAAGAAGCCATAAGCTGTCGCGGGATCGTCCTCTACGCCGTAGTCTGACGGAGGAGGTGTCTCTTCACGATCTCCGGCACGTCCCCGGACTGTACGCGGGTATACCAGACGTCATCTGGGAAGATGAAGACGACCGGCCCTTCCTCGTGACGGCGGGTGCAGGCGTTGCGTAGCACCGTCGAAGGAGAGAGGCCTATCCGTGAGACCTCCTCGCGGAAAGCCTCGAAGAGCTCTCCTCCTCCTTTTTCTCCGCACCTGCCCTCCCCGAGCGTGGCGCAAACGAAGATCTGTCGCGGCGTTCCCACAGGAATATTCTATTCTGCGAGACCCTTTTATCCACCCAGGTGTCATTGGTGATGAACGAGTCTGAACTACTCTAAAACAACAGCGGTGTCGAGATGCCGGTCTCCTGTTCCTTCTGGCTCACGCGGCGGGCCATGCCGGTTTCTTCGGCAGCCTTCGCGACCGTCTCGGCGACGGCGGGACCGACACGCTCGTCGAAGACGCTCGGGATAATGTAGTCCTCGGAGAGAGTATCTTCGGAGATAACGCCCGCGATGGCTTCGGCGGCGGCGAGCTTCATCTCTTCGTTGATCTCTTGGGCGCGAACGTCGAGAGCACCGCGGAAGATGCCCGGGAAACACAGGACGTTGTTGATCTGGTTCGGGTAATCGCTGCGGCCCGTCGCCATGATCCTGGCCTTCCCTATCGCGAGCTCCGGCATGATCTCCGGCACGGGGTTGGCCATCGCGAATATGATCGGATCAGCGGCCATAGAGTCGAGGTGCTCAGGCATTAATACCCCGGCTACGGAGAGCCCCACGAAGAGATCCGCGCCCCTCACGGCCTCGGCGAGACCGCCGGTGCGCCCCTCAGGGTTCGTATTCTCAGCAAACCACTGTTTCGAGACGTTCAAGTCCTCGCGGCCCTTGTGAACCGTACCCCGGGAGTCGCAGCCGATAATGTTCCGCACCCCGGCAGCGTGCATGATCTTCGCGCAGGCCACGCCCGCCGCCCCGATCCCGTTCACCACTACCACCAGGTCCTCCATCTTCTTGCCGACGATCTTCAAGGAGTTGATGAGCGCCGCCAGGACCACGACCGCCGTCCCGTGCTGGTCGTCGTGGAAGACCGGGATGTCCAGGTCACGGTTGAGGCGCTCCTCAATCTCGAAGCACCGGGGCGCGGAGATGTCTTCAAGGTTTATGCCGCCAAACCCTGGCGCCAGGCGTTTCACCGTCTCCACGATCTCATCGGTATCCTTCGTGTCAAGGCAGATCGGAAACGCATCCACCTCAGCGAACTCCTTAAAGAGCATCGCCTTGCCCTCCATCACTGGCATCGCTGCCCGTGGGCCTATGTCTCCGAGTCCTAGGACTGCGGTTCCGTCGGAGACGACCGCTACGCAGTTTCGCTTTATTGTGAGGTTGAATGCCCGCTCGGGCTCCTCCGCGATAGCGCGACAGACTCGAGCGACGCCGGGAGTGTAGGCCATCGAGAGATCATCGCGAGTGCGGAGCTTCATCTTCGAGCGAACCTCGATCTTACCGCCGAGGTGCATAAGGAACGTGCGGTCAGAAATGTTTGCGACGTGTGTCTTAGGCATTGCCTCGACGACCTCAACGATCTTCCTACCGTGCTCCGAGTCGCGGGCGTTTACGGTGATGTCTCGGACGCTTCGCTCCGCCTGCATCCGGACTATGTCGACCGCTCCTACCATCCCCCCCGCCTCCCCGACAGCCGTCAGGATCGCGCCCAACGTCCCTCCACGGTTCGGAAACTCAACCCTTAACGTCATGCTATAGCTCGCGCTCGGTATAGCCTCCACTATTCCCGCGCCCCTTTCCCGTAGATACTATTGCTCGTCATCGATACGGATTCTATTTCGTAGCCCAACGACTTGTCAGTACTCCAACCGCCCACAACTCTAGCTCTCTGCTTACCCTAACAGCCGAGGACCGTGCAGCTGGTCTAACAATGCCTCTTCTAATGCAGCTCATAGTGTTTCTCTCTACCCTGACCTAGTTGTAGCCTCGACGGGTCACTCAGCACAACATGATGCAGAGACCATTTTGGCGCTTTTGGTGTAACGACTCCCTCGCGCTGACCTGTTTTGTACGCTTTTGCGAACAGCAGCACCATGAGGCTCCACTTCTCGCGCACCGCTCTATTGTGCCCGTCAAACCGGGACGTACTCGGGGTTCTCCGGGAGATCTTCGCCGGGAAGAGCGTCGCGCCGGGCTCTAAACCAGCGGGCTAACGGGGTACCGGGACCGGCCTCCTCGGCAGCCCTTGTGAGGCCAGCGCGCAACTCTCCCAGTAGGACTGGGCGTTCGCCGTAGGGAATCATCTCGAGCTCGGCCGCAGCGGCGGCGTCTACGAACGTTCCCCATAGTGTCGAGGAGGGTTCTTCGGGCTCGGGCGGTGAGGAGAATGCGATTTTTATCTCTTCGGCCAACCTGGCGGGCTCTATAAAGTCGACGCGATCCGACCTCGCTTCACCGGGACCGGTCTCAAGGTAACGGCGGGCCGCAAAGAGGAGAAGCCTGCTCCCCACGGTGCGTTTGGTCCACGAAGCCGAGACGGCCTCCCAGTCCACGAAAGATGCGCCGTATAGACCTTCGAGATCCATGCCGGGTTACGGCTCCACCGGCAACGTCGATGCTCGGCTCAAGATGTTAATCGGAGCGCCTCTCACGGGGCGGCGGAGTAATACGGGTAGCGGCGGCGCCGGACAGGGCGGGGGCCGGGCTGGTGGCGTAGCCCCTGTTTAGCGAGACGAACTCGCCGCGGTCAGGACGCGAGAAGCCGACGCCCGAATCTTCGGCGGTCGCCTCGGCCATATAGGCGGACCAGATGTCCATCGGCAACGTCTCGCCGTTAACGACCGACTCCCCGTGAACGTTGCGCATCGGCGTCCGACCCTCCGGGTAACCAACCCAAACGGCGGTTGCGAGACGGGGTGTGTAGCCTACATACCAAGCGTCCACGAAGTTATCGGTCGTGCCTGTCTTCCCGGCAGAGGGACGGCCTATCTCGACATCGAGATCATGGTAGAGGCTAGCCGTGCCGCTCTGGACGACGCCTCTCATGGCCTCGTTCGCGGCGGCGGCCTGGTTGCTGGAGAGGACGCGGTCACCCTCGACCTTGTGGTCGTAGACAGGCTCGCTCTCGCCGAAGCTAAGACGTTCCGCCCGCTCCAGGGCGTAGGGTTCGCGGTGAATACCGCTCGCGGCGAAGGTTGAGTAGGCAGAGGCCATTTCGAGGACGCTCACGCCGGTACCGAGCCCCCCGAGGGCCATCGAAGGGTAGGGATCAATCGGGGCGGTCACTCCCATCTGCCTCGCTGTCTCAACCACGTTGTTCAAACCGAGGTCAAGGGCGAGCTGTACGAAGACCGTGTTATCCGATTCGGCGAGGGCCCGGGTCAGCGGGATCTTCCCTCTCTCTGTGCCGTCGTAGTTCTGGACGCTGTAGGGCTCCCCTCCGTAGTCGAGGCTCAAGGAGCGGGAGGTGTAGTAGGTGCTCTCCAGAGAGACAAACTCCTTCAGGGCGGTCGCGAGCACGAACGGTTTGAAAGCGCTCCCCGGCTGCCTCCTCGCGTCGAGCGCCAGATTGAAGTCCTCCTGCTGACCGGCCAGAGCCCTTATGGCTCCGTTCTGAGGCTCGACGCTCACGGCAGCCCCCGACGGGTCGTCGGAGGCGTAGAGGGCCTCCCCGATGGAGTCTACGGCTTCCTTCTGGAGGGTGGGATCTAGGGTAGTGTGAATCTGCAACCCCCCATGCTCCAGGGTTTCGGTACTAAGTTCTCTCTCGGCCTCCCGGCGCACGGCCTCGACGAAGGGACCGTAATTCGGGTTGTCGAGCGGCTGGTCTCCGGCGAACTCTAGCGCGGTTGCCTCGGCCTCCTCTAACTCCTCGCCGGAGATCATACCCTGGCTCCACATCCGCCCCAAAACTTCATCACGCCGATCGGCGCCCGCCTCGGAGCCCTCGCCGTCAGCTGTGAGGTAGGTTGAAGGTGCGTGCAGGAAACCCGCTAGCGCGGCGGCCTCTGCGACGGTCAGGTCTGCGGCGCTCTTGCCGAAGTAAGTCTCGGCGGCCTCCTCGGCCCCGTACGCCCCGTCGCCGAAGTAGACCGTGTTGAGGTAGGCGGTGAGGATCTCCTCTTTCGTGTGCCCGCGTTCGTAGGCCACCGAGAGCGCGGCCTGCTTAGCCCTGCGCCAGGGCGAGACGTGGCCGCGCCGCTCCTGGGAGATGTAGAGGTTCTTGGTTAGCTGCTCGGTGATCGTAGACCCTCCCTGGCTGAAACCAAACGCCCGCAGGTCCTCCCATGCCGCCCGTCCGATGCCGTTCAAGTCGACCCCGTAATGCTCGTGGAAACGCCTGTCTTCAACGGCGACGACAGCCTGTGGCAGATACTCACCTAGCTGGTCTTCTCCGACCGTCCGCCGGTTCTCCTCCGCCTTGAACTCGGCGATACGCTGTCCGCCCACGTCATAGACGGCTGAGTTCTCGATGAGGTCCGGGTAACGCTCGTCAAGCTGGTCGTCGTAGGCGTAGGTTACGTAAAGATAAATGCCCGATACGGCGATGAGCGCCACGGCGACCAGGATCAGGATGAGGTTGAAGCACCATCGCAGGAGACGCAGGGTCCGGCCTATGGGCTTCTTGGGCACCTTCCCGCCTCCGCCCGCAAGCCTCTTTCCAGGCGCCTTCTTGCTCGTTTCGAAGAGTTGCTCCACAGATCTCTAGCGCCAGTTTAACCTACCTGAGCTCTGTGCTGCCGGTTCTATAACATCCTCTACCCTACGAACTCCACCTCCACTTTATGCGGTATGACGCCCGCCTCATACCCGCGCACGAGTAACGTCCGGACGGCCTCCCGTCCTCTCTCTCCGTAGTCGACCGTCCACTCGTTGACGTACATAGAGACGAACTTGTCGGCGAGCTCCGGGGGCAGGTCGCGAGCGTAGTCCAGAGCGTAGGCGAGCGCCTCCTCGCGATGGTCCAAAGAGTACTGAATGCTCGCTTTCAAGAGGCGGGCGACCTCGCGGGTAGTCTCCTCACCAAGGTCACGCCGGACCACGTTTCCGCCGAGGGGCAGGGGCAGGTCGGTCTCCCCATACCACCATTCGCCCAAATCTTCGATAAGGTACAGCCCCTCGCTCTCATGGGTTAGCTGCCCCTCGTGGATGATAAGGCCGACGTCCGCCTCGCCACGCGTAACGCGGCCCATGATCTCATCGAACGGCACTACGACGTGCTCTACCTCCGGCTCGTAGAGCTTGAGCGCGAGATAGGCCGTTGTCCACTCCCCCGGTACCGCGACGGTCTTCCCCTTCAGGTCCCCGCGCCCCATTCTCTCCTTAGACACGAGCCTCGGCCCGTACTTGTCCCCCATCGAGGAACCGCTGGAGAGGAGAGCGTACCTATTCGAGATGTACGCGTAGGCGTGGATCGAGACCGCCGAGACCTCCAGCTCCCCCGTGAGCGCCCGGCGGTTGAGGCTCTCGATGTCAGAGAGCTCGTGCTCGAAACGTAGGTTCCCCGTGTCAAGCTTGTTCTTCGCGAGGGCATAGAACATAAAAGCATCGTCGGAGTCCGGGCTGTGAGCGACCCGGATGGTGCGTGTCGGTACGTTCTGCGCTTGATCTGTCACCTGTGACCACCGTTCCTTCTAATTTTGTACGCCTAAGATACCGCACGTACAAGGCGGTTGCCTGTGAAAGCGTCCGGGTAGTAGCGATGCTAAGGTTCTGCCTATGCCAGAGCTTCAATGCAGCGCGAGGCGAATCGGAGACTACGAGAGCCGCACAGAGGAGTACGAGCTCTCCTTCGCGGTAGACGGCGCGCCGCCGAAGATCCTGCAGGTGAAGTACCAGGCCGCACGAGCCTATGAGATCAACGCCGCGCTAGACGCCTGCGTCGAGACGGCCCGTGCCGCCATCGCTGAAGCCGCCCCGAACCTTGCCTCCAAACCTACCGATGAGTCGCTCACCCAGCTCGCGTGGAGGACGCTACAGTCCGCCAAGTACGAGGAGGGCGCGCCGAGGGACCGCGCTTTAGCCCTGTAATGAGGGGGAGACGGGGGCTGCGCGTCTCTAGCCAGCAGCCTCCAGCAGCTCCTCAAGCGTCACGCGACCTTCATAGAGAGCGGTACCCACGACTACGCCGGTGATACCGGGGAGCTTCGCGAGGGCTGCCACGTCTTGCGTACCCCGGACGCCTCCGCTGGCGATGGTCGGGACTATGGTGGCCAGCTCTGCGGTACCTTCGAGGGCGGCGCCAGCGTCCATGCCGTCGCGGGCAACGTCGGTGTAGAGGACGGAGGCCACACCGTCTGCGGCGAGCTCTTCGCCGAGCTCCAGGACATCGATGCCGCTCGAACGCTCCCATCCGTGAGTCGCCACGACTCCATCACGGGCGTCGACGGCCACCACAAAGGCCGCCCCCGCCTCTTCGACAGCGTGAAGGCGGAGGTTCCTATCCTCAACAGCCGCCGTGCCTATCACGACCCTCCCGACGCCCGACTCCAGCAGGGCGCGCAAGGCTTCGAGCGTGCGGACGCCTCCCCCGACCTGCAAGGGAATGCTCACCGCTCCGGTCATCTCGCGGATCAGGTCGAGTTGGACAGGGCGGCCTTCTTTTGCTCCATCGAGATCCACTATGTGAATCGCTCGCGCCCCGCGCCGTTCCCACTCACGGGCGCGCCCTATCGGATCCGCGTCGTACTCTTTGACTCGCCCGAAATCTCCCTGCTTGAGCCGGACGCAGCGGCCGCTCCGCAGGTCTATGGCCGGGTAGACGGTGAAGTCCGTCAAAAGCTCTTTGCCCAGGAGAGGAAGTTATTGTAGAGCTTCAGGCCCGCGCGACTGCTCTTCTCTGGATGAAATTGTACCGCTGCCAGGTTCTCTCGGCCCGCTGCAGCGCAGAACCGCTCCCCGTACTCGGAAATCCCGAGCACATCGTCCGGCTCGGCTGGCTCCGGGTAGTAGGAGTGGACGAAATAGAAGTCCTCGCCGTTCAAGCCCTCCAGGACCGGGTGCGAGCGCGCGACCGAGAGCTCGTTCCAGCCCATGTGCGGCACCTTGAGCCCGTTGGCCTTGAAACGGATCACCGTGCCGGGGAGTATACCGAGCCCCTCCTCCCCAGGTGACTCCTGCGAGCCTTCAAAGAAGGCCTGCAACGCGACGCACACTCCGAGGAACGGCCTACCGGAGCGATAGGTCTCAAGGCAAGCCTCGTCCATGCCCCTCTCCCTGAGCTTCCTCATACAGTCCCCGAAAGCTCCCACGCCCGGCAAGACCACCGCATCCGCCGCGAGGACTCTCTTCGGGTCCGGCGTAAGATCGACGCGCGCCCCCACCTTCTCTAAAGCTCGCGTTACCGAAAGAGTGTTCCCGGCATCGTAGTCGACGACCGCTACGTTCAATCGATTACCCCTTTCGTCGAGGCGCTACCGCTGATCCTCTGTGAGATTCCCTCGCGGAGGGCGACCGCGAACGCCTTGACGCCGGACTCCACCTTGTGGTGGGCGTTCTCGCCATAGTGGCAGTTGAGGTGAAGGGTGAACCGACCATACTGGGTGAAGGCGCGCAGGAACTCTGGGAAGAGCTCGACGTCGAACGTCCCTATCTTCTCCGGCATAGGTCCGAGGTTACAGGTAAGGTGGCTGCGTCCCCCAAGATCCACAACAGCGGTGGAGAGCGACTCTATGAGAGGCGCGCTGGCGTCGGCGAAGCGCACCAAGCCGGCCCGGTCGCCGAGAGCGTCGTCAAAGGCGCGTCCGAGGACAAGGCCAGTATCTTCGACGGTGTGGTGGTCATCAACATGGAGGTCGCCCTTCGCGTCGACCTCCAGATCTATGCCGGAGTGGTGGGCGAGGAGGTGGAGGACGTGGTCGAAGAAGCCGACGCCCGTGTTCACCTCCGCGTTACCCTCTCCGTCGAGCTTGAGACGCACCCTGACGAAAGTCTCTCCTGTTTGCCGTTCTGCCGTGCCGGTCCTCGTCGTCATCAAAGCTCCTTACGAAAGTGGTAGGCGAAGATGGTGAATCCTTCTCGGGAGTAGAAGCGGTGAGCATCGGACCGTTGCAAACCCGAGTCGAGGTGGAGTTCTGCGCACCCGTATCTCCTCGCCTCGTCGCTGAGCCAGTCGAGCATACGCTGGCCGTACGCTCGGGAGCGGGCGCGGCTGTCGGTTACGAGATCGTCCACGTAGAGATGCGTGCCGCAGTAGAGATACTCTTGAATCCTAAATCCCGCAACGCACACTACACGCCCATCTTCTACCAGGGCGGCGATCCGGTACCCCGTACCCTGCATGCGCCTGACCTTTTCGAGGTATTCTCCCTCGTTTAAATGTGGCCGTAGCTGCTTCATTACCGGGAAGGTTGCCTCTATCTCTCCTTTAGAGAGAGCTTCTCTAACCTCGTGCTCCACGCTTACGGCTTCTTCTCGAGCCGGACCCCGACGCTTCGGGCATGGTTCTCAAAGCCTTCGAGACGAGCGAGGCGCTCGACATGGGGACCTAGCTCTTGCAGAGCCTCGGGCGTGCAGTGGATGTAGTTGGTCCTCGCGGTGAAGTCGCGGGTGCCTAGAGCAGAGGCCCAGGCCGCCGCGCCCCCGGTCGGAAGCGCGTGAGAGGGACCGGCGGCGTAGTCGCCCATAGCTACGGGGCTGAAGTCGCCTATGGCTACCATGCCTACCGGGTCTAGCCCCTGAAGGATGGATTCTGGATCCTCGGAGATGACGTGCGCGTGTTCCGGGGCGTATTCGTTGGTTATCTCCACAGCCTGCGCCGTGTCGCGCGTCCGCGCGAGCGTTATAAGCTCAGCCGGCTCTCCGGAGAGAAGGGGCCTGATGCTCTCTATAAGCTCCTCGGATGGGGTGAGCAACACGGCGGAGGCGCCGGAGAGGTGCTCGGCCTGGGCCATCAAGTCGTAGGCGACGTGTTCGGGGAAAGCGCCGGCCTCCGCAATGACGACGACCTCGCTCGGTCCCGCGGGAGCATCCACGCCAACGATGCCGAAGACCTCCAGTTTAGCGGCGACGACGTAGTCGTTGCCTGGACCGACTATCTTGTTTACGGGTGGAATGCTCGCCGTACCGTAGGCCATAGCCCCGACCGCCTGCGCCCCCCCAACGGCGTAGACCTCGTCGAGGCCCAAGAGACCAGCGACCGCGAGGACGTGAGGGCTCACCTTACCGTCTGGGCCGGGCGGAGCGCAGACCGCTATCTCCCCCACCCCCGCGACCTGCGCCGGGACCGCGGACATAACCAGCGTGCTCGGGTAGGCGGCATGCCCGCCCGGAACATATAAACCGGCCCGCCGCAGAGGACGTACCCTCTGGCCCATCGTCGCGCCGCCCCGGCTCGTCTCCCAAGCACGGTCCATCTCGCGCTCGTGAAAGAAGCGCACGTTCTCTATCGCGACATCGAAGCTCTCTTCGGCGTCCGCAGCGAGAGACTCGCGGGCGCTCCGTATCTCCTCGGAGGAGACCCTGATCGAATCGGGCCGGACCCCATCGAAGCGTTCGGTGTACTCAAAGAGCGCTTCGTCTCCCCTGTCACGCACGTCGCCGACGATGCAGCGGGCGGCGTCGCGGACCTTCTCGGAGAGGAATCCTCCGGATCTGCGGAGCCGGGCGACGATCTCTTTGGCGCCAGATTCACGGACGTCGAGAACCTTAACCAAGCGGAACCCCAACATGCTGCATGGCATCTACAAGCGCAGAGATCTCCTTGTTGCGCAGCCGGTACGCGCCACGGTTCGCGATCAGACGAGCGGTGGAGGTTGAGATCTCCTCGAGGATCACTAAGTTGTTCTCGCGTAGGGTAGTGCCGGTGGCGGTGAGATCTACGATACACTCGGCCAGCTCTACTAGCGGGGCAAGCTCTATGGATCCGTGCAACGCGATTATCTCTGCCTGGCGGCCTATCCTCTCGAAGTAACGCCGCGCTGTGAGCGGATACTTGGTCGCCACGCGTACGACCTCCGCGTGCCCGATCTCCTCCCGCACCTCCCCGGCTCTCTCCCCGGGGGCGGCTAGGACCATGCGGCACCACCCCGTGCCCAGATCCCTGAGCTCCACTACGTTTGGCTCCCCCTCCTCCAATACATCCTTGCCGACGATGCCGATGTCTGCGGCTCCGTACTCTACATAAACCGGCACGTCCGTCGGCCGTCCGACTATGAACTCGACACCGTCAGCCTCGTAGAGAAGCCGGCGGTCGTTCTCCCGCAAAACCTCCACCGGTAGCCCGGCCTTGCTCAAAGACTGCAGCGCATCCTCGAAGATAGCGCCCTTCGGGACCGCTACCCGCAACTTGCTTCTAGCGCTCATCGTCCCACCTCTTGCGGCTCCCTCCCGAACATTCTCTCGGCTACCTCCTCTATACGCACCAGCTCGAACCGCGCTCCCCGCTCCGCCGGGGCGAGCTTCACGCCGCCGGAGGACGGGTAGCACACCCAGTCTGCATCCACCGAGGCGGCGTACTCGACAGCCGCGCCCGGGTCCAGGTCCTCGGAGATGTGCAGGGTCGGCACGCCTTGTGCGCGGAGAGCGCCGGCGGCCTTCGTACCCTCGACGCCGCCGCCGGCGAGGACCAGGAGCGGAGAGATGTCGTCCTCGGGTAGCACGGAGAGGAGGCGCTCGAGGTAGATGGCGAAGCCGGTCGCAGGGAGATCGCGGCCGAAGCGGGCGAGGAGGTTGTCGTATCGCCCGCCGTTCGCGATGGTGAACCCGAGCTTCGGAGAGTACGCCTCGAAGACTGCCCCGGTATAGTAGTTGTGGCGTCCGATCAGACCAAGGTCTAATATGACCGCCTCCAGTGCTCCTTGCGCTTCGAGGTGTCGCAGTACGTCCCGCAGGTTCTCCAGCGCCAATATCGCCTCTGGAGCGCCTCCGGCAAGTCTAGCCGCCTCTTCGAGGACGGCCCCGTCGGTAGCCGGCCCGACGAGGCGCGGTATCCTCCGGACCCCGGCGGCGGTTTCGCCGGGCAGCCCAGCGGAGATCTCTTCAACGCGCACGAGGTCCTTGGCCGCGAGCGCCGCGAGCAGGGCCGGGGCGGCCTCGGGAGCGGCATGCCGCAGATAGGCGGTATAGAAGGCGCTCTGGCCGAGCACGACCGCGAAGTCTCCGGTCGCTTCGAGCCCCAAAGAGTTCAACACATCCACGAGCAAGGCGACGGTTCCGGCGTCCTCCTGCGGGCTCGCAGAGCCCACGACCTCTACGCCCGCCTGGTAGAGCTCGGCGCTCTGGCCGCGGCCTACGCTAGTCCTACGATAGACCGGCAGGACATAGGAGAGCTTGTGAGGCGGCGGGAAGTTGCGCAGGCGTTGAGCGACGAGACGGGATATTGGGGTGGTCATCTCCGGGCGGAGCAAGAGCATCTGGTTGTCGGCGTCGAAGAGCTTGAACGAGGCGTCTCTGAGCCTCGGCTCCTCCACAACTTCCGAGTACTCGAGCGCTGGAGTGATGACCTCCCCGTAGCCAAAGAGGCGGAAGCGCTCCCGAATCTTTGCCTGCACGTCTAGCAGCCGGCTGGACTCCGGCGGCAGCACGTCTCGGGTGCCGGGGGTCGTGGCGAATTTTCTTGGCGTCTTGCGGTTCATACAAGTAGCTATCTTAACTGATATGCGCCCCGATTCATCGTACTTGCCAGGATCATCGTGACCCTGGCGCCCAAGTGGTCGTTGATCTCAAAGAACATTCCCCCCACGAGATCTACCCGTGAGAGAGCGATACTCTAAGCGATATGCCTCGCCGCGATGCCGACGCATCCACAGACAGCTGAGTTTTCGGTAAGCCTTGTTAGCGGCAGTTCGGTGAGCAGCGCTTCGACTTCCGCTAACAAACGGTATCTCACGATTACGACTCAGTTCTATGCAATAGTATCTATAGTAAGGGGAGCGTCACTCCGTAGGCCTCTCTGATCTGAACCTTGACGAGTCAATCCGTCAGGTAATTTAAGGAGGACTTTGGAAAGTACAGTTGTCTCCGGCCTTCAACTCTTCGCCGCGCTTCTCCTGGTGGCCCTGAACGGGCTATTCGTGGCGGCGGAGTTCGCGTTCGTGAAGATCAGGACCAGCAAAGTCGAGGAGATGGTTAAGGAAGGCAAGACCTCTGCGGGTATCGTCAAGGAGGCTATCGGCAACCTCGACGGATATCTCGCTGTGTGCCAACTCGGGATCACGATCGCGTCGCTGGGCTTGGGAGCTCTGGGTGAGCCCGCGATCGCCACCCTGATCGAACCTCTGCTTGAGCCGTTTGGCATCTCCGAGGGCACCTTGCACTTCGTGGCCTTCGTGGTGGCCTTTGGGATCATCACGTTTTTGCACGTGGTGTTTGGGGAGTTGGCGGCGAAAAGCTTCGCCATCGCCAGACCCGAGGGTACCTCCCTGCTCGTGGCGCCGTTTATGAAGCTCTTCTACTATGCGTTCTGGCCTGGCGTCTGGGTGTTCAACGGTACGGCCAACGCCTTTGTAAGGATGTTCGGGGTGCCGCCCGCCTCGGAGGCTGAGGAGGCTCACTCCGAGGAGGAGCTGCGGCTCATCATCGGCCAGTCAACCGAGCAGGGAGTGCTAAAGGAAGATGAAGAGGGGATGCTTAGGGCCATCATCCAACTTGAGGAGACGAACGCCCGCGAGATCATGGTGCCCAGACCGAACATCGAGTCGATCCCCGCCGAGATGAGGCTAGAGGACCTCTTCTCGGTCGTGGCGGAGGGTGAGCACACCCGCTACCCCATCTTCGAAGACGACGCCGGCGAGCGAATCGTCGGGGTGATCCACGCAAAGGATGTTCTCAGAGCCGCAAACGAGGCTGGCAACCTCGAGGCGGACGTTACCGCCAGAGACCTCAAGCGCGACGTCTTGACGATACCCGAGAACAGGAGCGTCGATAAGATTCTGAAGGACCTTCGTGCGCAGAGACTTCAGATGGCCGTCGTCATAGACGAATGGGGCTCCTTCGAGGGGCTTCTTACGCTTGAAGACATCGTCGAAGAGATCGTCGGCGAGATCAGAGACGAGTTCGACGAGGAAGGTATAGCTATTTGGGAATACGATAGCGGCTACGCGATAGACGGACGGGTCCCGATACGAGACGTCAACGAGGCGTTGGGCTCCGAATTCGAAAGCGAGGACTTCGACACTATCGGCGGCCTGGTTCTCGGCCGCCTGGCCCGCGTCCCCGAGGTTGGCGACGAGGTCCGCATCGACGGTCACGTCTTACGCGTGGACGAGGTGGACGGTGCTCGCATCGCCTCGGTGATGGTGCAAGAGGAGCAGAAACACTGACGAGGATCTCGTGGTTACATCACCGGTGCTTAGAGATACGGGAATCAGGCCAACGATTTGCGGCAACAGTTGCCGTATTTGGGGCTATCAGACCGAAGCAAAGAGTAGCTCCGAGAAGCTAACTTCTGCAGCCCGGTAAATAGAAACTTAGCCTAATATCTCCGGCTCCAAGCGCATGTTCAGAGATACGCGTGGGTGTTTGCGAACGTGGTTAGGGCGGGTAACAACCCTCCGCTTGTTAGAACCCAACCGGGAGGACTCGCGATGGCGGAACAGAACGTAGAGCAGCAGATCCAGGTGCGTCGGGTCACAAACGTGCACGCGAACTGGAACGAGGAGGAGCGCGGGGAGCCCGGCAAATTCTCCCTTCAGCTGATCCTGGACGACGGCGCCGAAGAGTACGCCATCAGACCCCCGGCAGCGGACACTAAGGTTATACTGAAGATGCTCGACAGCGCCGAGACTGTCTCCTTCGACCTCGCCAACAAGGTGCTGATACCCAGCAAGATCTATTGAGGTTGCTCTTTGGCAGCCGAAGCTAAACCCTGGCGATAACCTTGTTGGCTGGGTTTACGAAGGGTACCTTAGCGGCAGAACGTTGAACACAGCTAAGAAGTGCCAGGCTGGGCTTCTAGCAGGAGGCAACAGTGCAGCCCGGTCCGAACTTACGCAATACTTTAATTCGACCGGGTAAGCACGATATATAGAACGCTCGCAACTTAGTCCTCGGTCCTCCGACGAGCTAACTTCCTGCTTAAGGCGACTTACCAAAGGCTACTGGAGAAGACGGAGACTACGCACGGACGAACTTTCGCTAGCCTGTTCCCCCCTGGCGACTCGGTGGCTAGGGGCTCCCCATCCCTCTATACTGCACAACAAGGTGTAGGGAAGCTCCGATGCTTAGCGAGTTCTGGAGGGGAAGAAGTGCCCATGCAAGAAGACGAAGGGCGTATGACGAACCGATCCA
The DNA here is from genome assembly GCA_035645375.1 of Rubrobacteraceae bacterium. Lineage (GTDB taxonomy): Bacteria > Actinomycetota > Rubrobacteria > Rubrobacterales > Rubrobacteraceae > Rubrobacter_F. Next base: position 106 of record DASQMR010000277.1, on the reverse strand, counting down.
TAAGGGTACTCCTGGCCGACGACCATACTCTGTTTCGCCGCGGGATCGCTGAGTTGCTCTCCTCCTACGGAGGTCTGGAGATCGTGGATGAGTTGCCCAACGACCA
>DASQMR010000276.1:0-8350 GCA_035645375.1 Rubrobacteraceae bacterium | reverse complement strand
TGCCTTCCCTCTGAAGTTCGTCCTCTTAGCATTCGCTTTCACCTGGACATTCTGGTTGCTAGCCGCGCTCGAAGCGCGTGGCCTGATCTCCTCGCTACCCGTACCAGCCTTGTTCCTCGGCGCTTTCGGTCCCATGCTGGCGGCAGTGGTACTCACCGCCCAAGAGAGTGGACGAACCGGCCTACGCTCCTTGCTTGGCCGGGTTGTGCGCTGGCGCGTAGCGCCCTTCTGGTACGCTGTAGCACTCCTGGGACGGATCGTGCTCACGCTGGTTGCTATGTCGCTGCAGCTCGTGCTCTTCGGTGGCCAACCACCAAGCCTCTCGGCGATGGCTGGGACGCTGCCTACTGTGCTGGTTATATCTTTATACATGCTCATCCAGGTTGGTATCGGCGAGGAGATAGGCTGGCGCGGCTACGCCCTACCCAAGCTGCAAGCAGGCTACAGCGCTCTCGTCTCTAGCTTGCTCGTAGGCGCGGTCTGGTTCTTGTGGCACCTGCCGGTCTTCTTCAACCCCGCCACTAGCTATAGCAACACGCCCTTTTGGGTGTTCCTGATATTCCTGCTCCCGTTCGCAATCTTGTATACCTGGGTCTTCAACAGCACGGGGGGAAGTGTGCTGATAGTCATGATCCTTCACGCTGTCATGAACTCGGTCGGCCAACTGTGGAGGGCCATACCTGACGGGGCTACCACTGTCAGCGCTACGAACGTCTACCTCATCCAAGCTGGGCTGTTGTGGGTTGGGGCCATCGTAGTGGTGCTCGTTTACGGAGCGACAAATCTCTCACGGAAGCAAAAACAGGTGTTGCCAGCGGCCACCAGCGGTGAGTCCCAAGCGAGGGTCCAATAACAACCCCCTGGATCGCCGTGCTCGTACTCAGGCACGGCGATCTGAGGCTACCGAGAAAGGAGACCGATCATGCCCACAGCTACTGAGAGTCAGCAACAAACAAGCTCCTCGTCACTCAAAGGTCTGGTGGCCCGTCATCCGGTGGCAGCCTTCCTAGTCATGGCGTTCACCTTTGGGTGGACTATCCAGTTTGTTGGGGTTTATTTCGATTTTGGTTTGTCACTCCGAATTGCTTCCTCAATCGGCGTGATCTTTGGGTTGGCGCTGCCAGCCTTCCTGGTGACAGCAGCTGTGAGCGGCAAGGCTGGAGTGCGCGACCTGTTGGGTCGGTGTCTCAGGTGGAGGGTGGGCATCCACTGGTACTTGCTGGCGCTCCTCGGGCTTCTCGTCGTCACGCTACTAGGCGCGAGCGCGTTCTCCAGCTTGACACCGCTTGAGACGCTTGTAGAGAAGTGGCCGCTCTTCTTCACGATGTTCCTGCCGGAAATCTTAATAGCTGTTCTGCTCATCCAGCTGTTTGAGGAGACCGCTTGGACGGGGTTCATGCAGGACACGCTGCAAGAGAGGCACGGGCCTCTGCTGGCTAGCCTCATGGTGGCGCCCGCTTTCGCCCTGTTTCACCTGATGAGTAATCTCTTAGAAGCTCCTCAGATAACCCTCGCGTTTGTTCTGCTCGGCGTTCAAGTGATACTAGGGATCTTCCTTCGGGTGGTAATCATGTGGCTCTACAACAGCGCCGGACGTAGCGTGCTCATCGTGGCGCTTTTTCACAGCGCGTTTAATTCGGTGACTGGCTCGGGGGGGATGAGGTTCACTGGTGAGTTAATCTCAGGACCCGAGGCGATGTGGATCCCCCTAGCGGTGCTCGCAGTGGTGGCGGTGCTCGTCGTTCTCTTCACCAGGGGCCGTCTCTCCTACGAGCGCGAGCGTGCAGCGCCGGGACCGGCCGAGGCGATGGGAGTAGCGGCCCAACCAAGGGTGCAATAACCAACCTCCAGATCTCCGGATCGCCGTGCGCGGCTATTACACGGCGATCCGGGACTACCGACCGAAAACCAAAGCAAAGGAGCTACCCATATGTCCGCACCGAACACCCTTAACTGGATCCGTGTAGGGCTATTGACCCTGCCGGTCTACGGGCTTCTGACCTTCTGGTCAACTCTCGACCCCCAGCCCGACCAAGTCAAGGAACCCGAGGAGTGGGCTCGCTTCGTCGGCTCCACCTCCTATCTGGTGGACCACATATTCGGGGCCATCGGGGGCGCGGTCCTCGCGATCTTGGGCGTCTTCGCCCTTGGGGCCTACCTCGCAAGAAGTAGTAGCGCCGGGCGCCTAGGGTTGGTGGCTATGGTCATGACGGTGGTGGGCCACGCCTTGGGCTTGGTGATCGGGGCAATATCCACCTTCGCCTCGAACGCCGTCGGGCGGGCGTACCTGGCAGGCTCCACGGACATCATAGAAGCATTCGAATTCGCTTCTTCAATGATGGTGATCTACGCGCTGGCCGTCCTGCTCTTGGTCGTGGGCAACGTGCTTCTCGGTGTAGCGGTCTGGCGCTCAGGGATGCTGCCAAAGTGGGCGGGAGGCCTCTGGGTGACCTCTGCAGTGTTGTTCTATGTGCTGGGGGCCGTGGCCGGGCTACTTACTACCGGTGCCAGCCTGCCAACGCAACCCGTGGGGGGGTTGCTGATAGCGATAAGCGGGGGGTGGATAGCCTGGAGCGTCCTGCGTCGACCCTTCGCCGGGACGGTGGGCGCTCAAGCTCAACCGAGGGTGCAGTAGCTAACGCCTCCGGATCGCCGTGCCTCGATACAAGCGCGGCGATCCGGGGCTACCAAGTGAGACGCAAGGGAAAGGAGCTACTGTTATGTCTGCAGCGAACACTGCTAAGTGGGTCGGGGAGGAGAGGCTGAGTGACCAGTATTCTCTTGCAAAGATCCTGGGTATCTGGGTACTCGCAGCTGCCCCGATGGGCATCCTAAGCTGGATCGTTTTTCCTCTAGTGGCACCCGATTTCAAGTCAGATCCTCTCGGAGCGGGAGTCACGAGGTTAGTGCTATTCACACTGGGTTTAGTCTGGTTATTCGTCCTTTCCATGATTATCGTTCATCGAGAGGAAGGTGATCTGCGCTGGACGACGGTCAAGCGGAGGCTGAGGCTCAACACCCCACGGGAGCCAGCGACCGGCCGACCCCGCCCAAGGCTATGGTTGTGGGTGCTACCGTTCCTTGCTGCGCTCTTGGTGGTACAAGTTGTACTAGCCTCTCCCATACGAAGCGCTTGGGTGTCGGTCTTTCCGTTTTTTGCAGAGCCTCAAGGCTACAGTTTTGATGCGGTCCTTCAATCGCAAGAAGTCCTAGTGCGACTGGAGGGGGCCTGGTGGTTCTTCGCTTTGTTCGTGATTCAGGTCGTATTCAACACGATCTTGGGGGAGGAGTTTCTCTTTCGGGGCGTGTTGCTGCCCAAGATGGAAGGCGTGTTTGGAGGCTGGAGCTGGGTGGCGAACGGCATACTCTTTGGTTTCTATCATGTTCACCAGCCCTGGGGAATACTGGGATCGGTCCTCAGCGGTCTCTTGTACACCTTCCCTGCCCACCGCTATAGGAGTACATGGATGTCTATCATCCTCCACTCCGCACAGAGTGTGTTCTTCGCCTTCTTAGTGCTCGGGGTCGTGTTGGGATTAGCTTAGCGTATACGACTGAGAGGAGATTTAAGATGAGCAATAGAGTAGAGGTTGCGCATAGTTACAAAACCCGTACAGTGAATGAGGAGAAGATAGAGAAGGGAGTCGCTCACATCCCGCCGGGCGAGGGCAAAAGATCGCTACGGGTTTTCGGCGAGCTGGTGACGTACAAGGTAACTAGTTCGCAGACCGGCGGGGCGTACTCGCTGTTTGAGGTGGAGACGCCACTACGAAGCGGACCGCCGCTTCACGTCCAGCACTGGGAGGACGAGTCCTTCTACGTGCTCGAAGGAGAGTACGAGTTTATGGTAGAAGGGCGAACCATAAGGGCGAGTGCGAAATCTCTGATCTACGTCCCCAAGGGCAATCTGCACACTCACAAGAATGTGGGCGAGGGGCTCGGTAGGATGCTGATAAGCCAGACGCCAGGGGGCTCACACGAACGGTTTATCGAGGCGCTTGGTGAAGCTGCAGCGGACAAGGCCAGCCCGTCGATCACTGAAGCCCTGCCGCGCATGGAGAGGATCGTGGCCATCGCGGCTAAGTATGGCATCGAAATACCACAACCCATTGCACATTAGTGAGCCTGGCTAACAAACTCACTGGAGCAAGGGGCAAGCGGGGTGAATCCCTCGCCCTTTCGAATCGATGAGGCTTGGATGGCGCAAACACAACCCGACAAACACAGAGACACTTGCAGCGTTCGTCCAACAGAAGATCGAAACGAACAACGTGCCCGGACCCTCGGTCTCAGTTAACAGTCGTGTGGCTTAAGTACATTAATCAAAGTAGGTTGTGAGCCTCCCAGCAAGGATTGCCAAAGAAGGTAATTACACCTTAAGAAGAGGACAGAACCGTAGAGAATGGGGGAAAACCAGTGAGACGAACGGCAGTTCTTTTGGTTACAGTAGTGGGAGCGGTGGTTGTGCTATCGGGTTGCGGGGGAGTCCGATAAACGGGAGGCACGCGCATTCCCGGATACTCGGTTAACAAGCAAGAGATGAGCTACTTAGCAGGGGACCCAACCCTTGGTTTGGCGCGAACCCCGCGCTCGCGGCTGGGCCGTGTGCAGCAACCGTGCAGCAACCCGGCCAGAACGGAACCGAACGCAGCAGGAGACCGGTGGCGTTGGGAGCGCCGAAAACGGCGTATCTAAGCTAGATATTCGGACTGAGCAGAACACATCAGAAATGCCTTTACTTCTCTGATAAGGAAGAGGTCCCTGGTTCGAGTCCAGGCAGGCCCACTTTAGAAATCTCTTGTTTTGCAGGTAAAGTTTGGTGTACGAAACGAAGTCCTTGGTCACTTCGTCGAAGCCTCGTGCAGCAACCAGTAGCAACGCGGAGGGGTTCCTTCAAAGTTAGACTCTAATCCGCTTCTTCTGTAGTCGTGGCCTTGCACCAGAACCCAACTTGTATGTCTAATATTGGTGCAACTGGTCTTCCTGCACCAAAGGGGGGGCGATGGTTTCTTTCAAAATGGCGTTTCGCAAGCTGCGTATTCTATTGATAGATCCTATCAGTTTCGGATCTGGTTTCGTGCCGAGAGGGGAAAGTGCAATGACATCAACGGGAGCACGCAGCTGAAGGTATCTACTTGTCCATCTCGTCCAGTTTGCTTGTGGAAACCCCAGCGAATCTGAGCAGCCTTAGACTGGATAGTTCCCGAGCGTTAACCGGCTCCAGGAGACCCGCTCCGGGCTAAGATAGCGCCACGTAGCCGCCTGCCGCAAGCTTATTTTGTACGGCTCAGATAAGCCGCTGTGCTGGCTGCGTTTCTTCCTTAAAGTCGGGTAGCAGTGGGTTCCATACTCCAGTGAGCGGATCGATGCGGCCTATTCCCAACGTGACGCCCCGGTAACGTCTATTGTACTCGGCAAGCGCCGCCTGCGCTTCGTCGGACAGCACCTCATAATCGGTCTCCGGGGTGCGGCGTACTATCAGATGGTCGTATAGTATCTCGCGCAACTGTCTCTCAGTAAGTTCTGGTGAAGGGGTGAGGGTCGCGTACAAGTCCTCTACACCGGCCGATAGCAGCGGTATGTCAAATAGCGCGGGTTGGGCGAAGCCCAAGTACAAGCTGAGATCTGGGATCGCGAGTCCGTAATAGGCTTCGATCAGCTCTTGACGGTTCGGTGGGTAGCCCCGCTTCTTTGCGAACTCGATACTCAAGCGAGCTATGGTTGGGTAGGGATCGTCGGCAAATAGGCCTATCAGCAGCAGCGGGCCGTCTCCATTTACGGTGGCTGCAGTTAGCTCCGCGCAGGCATTTAGCAGGGGACGAAAAGCTGGCGTGTCTAACATCTCTTCGTAATTACCATAAAAGCGGAGGCGTACTCCGGCATTGAACATCTCTTGGTTAACCGCATCGTCACCTAATTTCAGCAAACCGCCCAGAACACGTTGTGTGTAATCCGGACCTCGTTGAAGGAGTTCGGCTCCGAAGCACGGCGCTAGTATCGCCTTGACACCATGAGCGAAGACCAAACGATGTTTTTCTGCTTGATGTCGAATTATGGTGGTAACGTAGTCTTGAGCGTCCGGATTCTCGTGCTTGTATAACCGGTACCAGCGTCGCGTCCCGTTGAAAGGCCAGCCTATCACAACGGGCTGCGGCTGAGCCGATACCCACCGCGCTACCCGCTCCCGGGGCCAGTTGAGCCAATCCACCAACTTGGGGAGAGAAGACGGCCCGAGCGACGTATCCAGGTTCCCAGGTACCTCCTCGATAATACCTGCTCCAGCGGTGGTCGCCACTAGACTATCTACTTGGTGCATCAATTAGTTACCCCCGACGCTGTGTTGCGAGGAATCATTGATCCAATAATACTTTAGGTGCTCGCTTCGAACAATTATATACTTCCCACAAAGAGCCGAAAGGTGCAACGCTCCGCCTCTGAAAGCTTACCAAGCTCAATATTCTCGCGCCAAGCAGATTGATTACTACTCATCATCCGGTAACTATAACCCTACTAAAGGGTGATTGTTAAGGGTTGGTGGTAGACTGCTCGTTCAATGGCAGCGGGAGCGGGTATTCTGCTCGAAGAATGGACAAAGTGTTAGGGGAGCCACTCCGTAATGCTCAGAGTTCAAAGCGACGACCCCGATCTTCAACGCAAAGGTCGCGTCCTGGCTATCATACTCTTGAGCCTGGAGGCGACCATGATCGTGCTCGCTACCGTCAACCTTGTTCAGGGGGCAACGGAACACTACTTTACCAATAGCGTTCTCATCTCCTTGATATTTGGCGTTTACATGCTTAACCGGTTCGGCTTAACCCGCATCGCTAGCTTGATCACCGTGGCCATGACCGCTACGGTGCCTTTCCTCCTGATAAACGAAAGTCTGGTAGGGATGTACGTCGCGATGATCATTCCTGTACTCGTCGCTAGTTACCTGCTAGTACCTTGGAGCGGGTTTGTGCTGGCGGCGCTGATGAGCGTTGGTGCTGTTGTCTCCGGCACCGCCTCCCTTTCGTTGCTTTTCCTGGCTCTCATAACTATTCTTGCCTACCTGTTTGCCAACAGCTTAGACCGTGCTTACCGCGAGAACCGTCACAGGGCGCTTCACGACGAGTTGACCGGGCTGCCGAACCGTACTCTGTTCGTCGATCGTCTTCAACAAGCCCTGCTTTATGCGGACAGATACGGGACGCTTCCAATGGTGATGTTTATGGACTTGGACCAGTTCAAGGTCGTAAACGATAGCCTCGGTCACAGAGTGGGCGATAGTTTATTGAACGAGGTAGCGCGTCGCCTCAAAGCCTGTCTGCGATCCGGAGATACCGCAGCCCGTCTCGGGGGAGACGAGTTCACAGTTCTGCTCAACGGCCTCCCGGACGTTAACGATGCTGTCCGTATCGCTCAGCGAATCATCAAAGCTGTAGAAGCGCCTATCGATCTCGAAGGACGACAGATAGCTATTAGCACAAGCGTGGGTATCGCGGTATGCGAAGGTGCCGACGCCCAGCCCAGTACACTGCTGCGCAACGCGGACGTAGCAATGTACGAGGCCAAAAAGGAGGGCAAGGCCCGCTGCAAGGTCTTCAGCTCTGCTATGCATGCTCAAGCGTTGAGGCGGTTAGAGCTGGAGCATGAACTCAGGCAGGCTATCGAGCATGCAGAGCTCAGGATCTATTATCAGCCCACGGTGTCGTTGAGCACCGGCAGGATCAATGGCATGGAAGCCCTGGTGCGCTGGGAGCATCCGGAGCGTGGGCTGCTCCTGCCTGAGGAGTTTGTCCCTCTTGCCGAGGAAACAGGGCTGATAATACCCCTGGGTCGGTGGGCGCTCAGGGAAGTGTGCCATCACGCACGCGAGTGGGCGAAAGAGTATCCTGTCGCCTTACCTCTGACTATGAGCGTAAACATGTCCGTGAAGCAGTTCCAAGAGCCCTACCTGGTGCACGAGCTGACTGCGCTTCTGCGAGAAAAGGAGCTGGACCCACGCTGCTTGCAGTTGGAGATCACGGAGAGCGTTTTCGTGGACGACGTCGAGTATGCTACTGGCCTACTTGGAGAGTTGGGACGTGTAGGAATAAGGCTCGCGCTCGACGACTTCGGTACAGGATACTCTTCGCTGGCCTTCCTGCGGCGATTCTCAATGGACAAAATAAAGATCGACAAAGCCTTTATTCACGAGCTTGGAGTAAGTGAGCAGGGCACGGCTATCGTGCGGCTCGTCATCGACCTTGCACACGCGCTAGGTATGCAGGCCTGCGCAGAAGGGGTAGAGACGGCAGAGCACTTGGCGCGGCTGCGGGATATGGGATGCGACGAAGCACAAGGCTTCTACTTTTGGAAACCGCTCGCG
>DASQMR010000275.1:0-6061 GCA_035645375.1 Rubrobacteraceae bacterium | reverse complement strand
CTAACGAACGCAACATAAGCTTCTCATCTCCTTTCTCCAAGGCGAATAGTAAATACCTTTGGGAACGCCGGTCAATATGGTTGCCTCTATTCACCGAGATGCCGAGAAGAGGTCTTCTCGGAAACCGTTATCTACGATTCTAAATGCGTTGTAGCTTCTACCCCGTTTACAAAGCAGTGGACGACTCTTTAAGTATGGTACTCATCACTAGATCTGGTTGTACTGCATAAAGTTGCAGAGGAATTGAGGCTCCGTCCCGCTTTTGTGGCACCAGGGTCTCTGGTAACAGGGCCCAGCTTACTTACCTTCGTTTAACGAATAATAGGGCTCGAATATTCCAGACGCCGGGAGAAGTCGGGAGACTCAAACCTTCATGGATACTAGAAAACCTTGTGGATGACCTTAATGCGGGGGGCAAAGAGCGTGCGAGGAGCAAGCGGAAATCTTAGCAACAACAGAAGGACCGGAGCCTCGACAGATCTCGGCCCGAGCGTCTCTAAACTAGCCCATTCTCTCTAAGCAGGAGAAGTGCATATCCACCGTGAAGAAGCGCGGATTGCAGGACATGCAATACATCGGCCCTTCATAGTCTCTGGCGTTCGGGATCGTTGCCAGGAGCGTCTTCGTGGTTGTACCGCACGTCGCGCAAGCGCCGCGCTCGCGGGGGTTGGGGTGCGCTGGATGCGCTAGACTCTTGATGTCCACAGTGACCTCCTAAGGTTATGGCTGTGGGCCGGGCTCCGGGGTGTTGGCGCACCTGCGGGGCCATTTCTTTATCTGACGTCATTGTACGCTATGTGGTTGATATTGTCTAATTATGTCTTAAAATGTCCCTAAATAACCTATATATTGGCCGAAAAAAAGGAGCAGGCGTAGGATGCTCGCGGACGTGAGGATCGACGGAGATAAAGTCAGGGCTGTTAGGGAGGAAACTTTCCTCTCACAACGGGAGCTCGCCGAGAAAGCGGGGCTAAACCACAATACGGTGTGGCGAATCGAAGGCGGGGGGTCAGTCGATGTCCATCCGCGCACCATCCGAAAACTGGCGGAAGCTTTATCCGTAAATCCCGCGTCCCTCACGCCCTCGGAGTAACGCCATGCCCAGCACTAATGGACGCGGCTCTGTACAGCCGGAGCGTGTGGGACTGTACCTCCGGGTGAGCTCCGAGGAGCAGCGGGACCGGGAGACCATCGAGATCCAGCGGGACTTCCTGGTCGAATACTGCCGCCTCTACGGGCTGGAGATCGCCAAGGTGTACGCTGACGATGGCGTGTCCGGCACGATCCCCCTGCACGAACGGCCGGAGGGTATCCAGCTCCTGGAAGACGCCAGAGAAGGCGTGTTCACCACGCTCTTGGTCTACCGCTTGGACCGGCTAGGGAGGTCGCTGCTAGTCATCGTGGACGCCCACGACCGCCTCCAGGCCTCCGGCGTGTCCCTGCGTTCCGCCACAGAGCCCATAGACACCTCTTCCCCATCCGGCCGGCTTATCTTCCAGATGCTCGCCAGCTTCGCCGAGTACGAGCGCGAGACCATCCGGGAGAGGACGCGTGCAGGGCTACACCGAGCGTACAGGAGCGGCAAGCACTTTGGGGCCGTGCCGTACGGGTACCGCACAGACGATAACGGGCATCTCCAAATCGTTCCCGAGGAAGCGGAGATAGTGCGAGAGATCATCGTGCGCGTGGCGGAAGGCTCATCGCTCTACGCGGAGACCAAGCGCCTCAACGATCTCGGCACTCCGACCCCGGGCTGGCGCTACGGCGGCCGTAAGAAGCGGCCGGGCGCTTCGAGCTGGTCTGTGAGGACAGTCTCGAACATAGTCCACCAGTCCGCCTACTCCGGCGTACACAAGGTAAAGACCAACGGCGGTAAGGACATCATAGAGCAGGCGGTGACAGCCGTAGTCGAGCCTGAGATCCAAGAACGAGCCAAGATCGCTCTCACGGAGAACAAACGCTATCCCGACCGGAAGAACGCCCGCAAGTACCTGCTGAGAGGCCTCGTAAAGTGCGCGGCGTGCGGCGCCGCCTGCACAGAACATCCCGCGGGCAAGAACGGTAAGACCTACCACTACTACACGTGCCGCGCTGGCAGACCTTACACTGGCAGGGACGGCCTTCACAAGCCGCCCTACCTGAACGCCGTATGGCTGGAGGACCTCGTGTGGACTGACGTGCGGCGCTTCCTGAAGAACCCCGGAGAGATCTTGGAGCAGGTGCGAAAGCAGCTCGGCAGTGAAGACGACGGCGGAGAGCTTGAAGCCCGTCGGGAGGAGCTGGCGAAGCGCCTCGCATCTAGACAGGCCGAGAAGGACCGCTATGTCAGGACATACGCCCAGGGACACATATCCGAGGAGGAGCTGGCCGTCTACCTAGCGGACCTGAAGAACCAGACGGACAACCTCCGGCTCCTTCTCGCGTCGGTCGAGACCGAGCTATCCCAGAAGCGGGAGCAAGCGGAACTCGCCGACACTACCGAGGCCTGGCTCTACACGCTGCGCGAGCGCTTGGCCGAGGTTGAAGAGGACACTCCGGATGCGTTTCAGGCCCGCCGACGGCTCGTCAAGCTCCTCGTGCAGTCCATCTCGGCCGACAAGCGCCCAGAAGACGGCCGCACCGAGATACAGATAACCTACCGCTTCGGACCGCCGGTGGCGTCGGGAGCTTACCCGGAGGATTCGTCTGTGGTTGTTGGCAAGAACGGCAGCCGGTCGTACTTCACGAAGCGGCCGAAGTCAGGATAGAACTCACTCGTGGTGACGGCGCTGCGCGAAAACGACGCTAGAGGCTCCCCCTCCCCCCTGCTGGGCTCGCGCAGCGTGATACGGACCTGGGTTGAGTCGATCTCGATGACGTTGTAGGACGGTGGCATGGTGCCGCGGACGCGCACACTAGACGCCGTGCCGGAGTGAACTATCCTCACCCCGGAGATGCTCCAGACGTACGGCACGTGGCGATGCCCGGAGAGGACTATATCCACTCCAACCTCTCTCAAGATAGCCATCACGTCCCCTGCGTCGCGCAGGTTGTTTACGTCGCGGCCCGTACCGGGAACGGCGAGGATATGGTGGTGGATCATGAGTATCTTCGGTCCCCGATCCCAGCCTCGAAACTCGGAGTCGAGCCAGGCGTAATGTTCGCGCCCCACCTCGCCCTCATCCAAGTCCGGCTTGGTCGAGTCGAGCGTCACGATCTTCGCCTCTCCCTCCGGCACCGATACTACGAACGCCCCCTCGCGCATCCCGAAGAACTCCTCGAAATGCCGGTATCCGACGCTCCTGGCATCGTGGTTGCCCATAGCGTAGACCACGTTCTCGCACTCGACGCGGTCCAGATACCCCTTCGCCTCCTCGAACTCCCACCGGTAGCCCTCCATCGTGAGATCTCCGACTACGGCTACGAGGTCAGGCTTTAGAGAGTTCGTCTCCTCTATAGCCGCGGAGAGGAGGTCCGGCCTGAAGAGGCCCGAACCCACGTGTATGTCCGACATCTGGACTATCTTCATTCCTTGCCCCCTTCTCTGGGTTCGGGAACATTATGCCCTCTTGCGAGCGCGAGAGGCGGCTCGCCTACTAAGCGTCGAGCATCGCCTGGAGGCTCTCCCCGTCAGTGATTATGGCGCCGTCGGAAATTACCGTACTTTCGGAGATGGTGAACGAGAGCTCCTCGCCTTCCTCGACCGCGAGGCCGGCGGTATAACGTCTTCACCAATCTGGACGTTGTCCTCGACTACGACCGAAAGACGGCCGAGCGGCCTACGACGGTGATCCCGTTGCCCGTTCGCAGCGGACCGTAAAAGACCATGTCATCTGCAGAGGTAAGATCGTCGCCGATCTCTATATCCGTCTCTCAGAGGGCATTGAAGCCACCCTATCGTCAAGGGCGACGTTCGCCCCTATTATTGTCGAGGCTCCTTCGTGTCCTGCGAAACATCCAGACCCCTCCTCTAAACACCGCATCTAATAATCCGAAGCAAGCATAGCAGCGCAAGTTTGTGATAAGCCCTGTATTCTTCTGTAGCTCGCCATGCCTGTTGTGTTATGCGCAGGTTCTCAGAGGCTCAGAAAGTCTCTGGCCTCTCTCAGCTGTTCCTCGACGGAGCCGGAGGAGGTCGAGCCGGAAGACTGTTTGTTCGCGACGCTGCCCGCCGGGGTGAGCAGATCACGCGGCAGATCGGCGAGCGCGGGATGGATGGCGGAGAGCTCTTCGGGGGGAGCTTCTTCGAGGGAGATACCTTCCTCCTCGCACCGCCGAACGAGTACGCCGACAGCCCGGTGGGCCTCTCGAAACGGGACCCCGCGCGCCGCCAAGAAGTCCGCAAGCTCGGTCGCGAGCGCGAAGCCGCCGGACGCATCACTCATGCGCGCACCGTCGAAGAGGGCAGTTCGGAGCATCTCCGGCAGCACCGCGAGCACGGCGAGGATGGAGTCAGCCGAGTCGAAGAGCGGTTCCTTATCCTCTTGAAGATCCTTCGAGTAACCCAACGGCAGGCCCTTGAGGGTGATCAGTAGCGCGTTCAGGTTGCCGATGAGACGTCCGGCCTTCCCGCGCATAAGCTCGTAGGCATCAGGGTTCTTCTTCTGCGGCATAATCGAGGAGCCCGAAGAGTAAGCGTCGTCGAGCCGCGCGAACCCAAACTCAGAAGAGGTCCACAACACCCACTCCTCCCCGAGCCTGCTCAGGTGCACCCCGAGCACGGCGCAGGCGTAGAGCAAGTCAAGCGCGAAGTCCCTCTCCGAGACGGCGTCGAGCGAGTTCACGAGCGGCTGCATGTTCAAGGTTTCGGCCGTGAGCACCGGGGCTATCGGGTGCGGGGTGCCGCCCAGGGCCGCGGCGCCGAGCGGGGAGACGTTCGCCGCTTCCCGTGCCGCATCGAAACGTTTCAAGTCGCGCGCGAACGACCAGAAATGGGCGAGGAGGTGGTGAGAGAGCAGGATCGGCTGCGCCCGTTGCAGGTGTGTGTAGCCTGGAAGGATGAGATCCCGGTGATCCTCGGCAACCTCTACGAGCGCCCGCATCGTCTCCAGCAGCCTCTCCCGTATCCTCCCGGTCACGTCCCGAACGAAGAGGTGAAGATCTAGGGCGACCTGGTCGTTGCGGCTGCGGCCCGTGTGCAGCTTGAGCGCCACATCCCCGACAACCTCGCGCAGCCGCCGCTCTACGGCCGTATGCACGTCCTCGTCCGCGAGCGTCCAATCCAAACGCCCTTCCTCAACCTCCTCTAGCACCACTTTTAGGCCTCGCGCGAGCTCTCCAGACTCCTCACTGGAGATGATTCCTCTCTCGCCGAGCATCCGCGCGTGGGCGATGGAGCCCTGGATGTCGTACGGGGCGAGCCGGACGTCGAAGGGGATGGAGGCGTTCAGGTTCTCGAACGCCTCGGCTGGGGAGGCCGCGAACCTCCCACCCCAGAGATGGTTTTTATCTCTCTCGCTCACATGCGGCAGTTTAACGGAGAGACTCCGAGCTGTTCGCTATCCAGCTTTGCGGGCCGGCTCGGCAACGGAGTCGGCGTGAAGACTGTCCCTCTGATACTTTCTCACGGCGGCCTTGAGGGTGCTAAGGCCCAGGGTGGCGTTGCGCGTACGGCTGCCTACCGCCTCTCGTCCGACTTGGTCCACCCAAGCATCGTAGTCGAGTACGAGGACCTCGTCCATCGTGAGCCCGTCGTTCGTTACCTGATCCATGACCATGCTCGTCGACGCCTGGCTGATGATGTCACCCTCGCCGGTGAAGGAGAGGGCGTCTATGCGCCCCTCCTTTCCGGCCTTCAGATAAACCACGACCGAACCCCCGCACTCAGAGCTACCGCCGGGGATCGTCACATCCGCGCCTTTGAGTATCCCCCGATGACGAGGATTCTGATAGTGCTCCACGAGTACCGCTATTTGCTGTTGGCGACCCAATGGAAGACTTACCCTACCTCTCTATGGGGGCTCTAACAGCGTTGCCCCACTCCGTCCACGACCCGTCGTAGTTCCTTACCTTCTCGTAGCCTAGCAGGTAGTTGAGCACGAACCACGTGTGCGAGCTACGCTCCCCTATCCGGCAGTACGCT
>DASQMR010000274.1:0-1896 GCA_035645375.1 Rubrobacteraceae bacterium | reverse complement strand
AGACCGCTTTCGGCGAGTCCCATGCTGCGGCGCTGGGCGCTGGCGAAGTTCTCGGCCAAAGCCTCGAAGGAGTCGCGCTGGGCCTCGGCCATCTCTCGGGCGGTGCGGGCCGTCTTGTCGATGTTCTTAGCGGTGGCTTCCACCGTGTACCTCCGTGGTAGCTAGTAAGTGTTTGCGGCTATATTCTTACCACACATATGTTCGATGTAAACCTCGCGGCGTGCGGCCCTTCCTAATTGCCCTTATTCACCCGAGTGCGTGGAAAGGGAGTTCCGCGAACTTCGGCTTTAGGGGGTTCTCAGAAGTTTGCACCGGATCTCCTTCCTCGTAACGTTTGTAGTAACGTTTGGGAGACGGTAGCCTTGTAGGGTAGCGTTATGACCGATGAGGCAAGGGATCGGGGCAGAGGCATCGGTGGGATTAGCCGCCCTACTGCCGTGTGGCTTGCCTGGTCGCTGTGTGCGCTCTCTTTGGCGCTCACGGCGCTCAGCCTGCTCCTTCTAGCCTTGAGCCTATCTCACCCTAACGTACATATCTTCGACCATTGGTTTGACAGTACGCTGGCTGCGATAGGCTTCTCGACCGTTGGCGCCGTGATAGCATCGCGCACCCTGCCCCATAACCCCACAGGCTGGCTATTCTGCGTAGCAGGTCTGCTGTTCGCGGTAGCCCACTTTAGTGCCGAGTATGCTATCTATACCTTGCTAGCAGTACCCGGATCGCCGATTCCTGGCGGTGAAGCGGCAGCCTGGCTTACCTCTTGGCTTTGGATACTACAAAACGGCTCCGTTATGCTCGTGGTACTCCTGTTCCCCGATGGTCGGTTGCCGAGCAGGGGCTGGCGGTGGTTCGTACGGCTCAGCGTGCTCTTGGGGCTAGTGGGAGCTTTTTTGTGTGCTTTCACTCCTGGACCGATCATCGCTCTTGGCCCTATCCATAACCCTCTGGCTCTAATTGAGAGCCTGCCAAACGTTTACAAGATGGTTGAGCAAGTCGTGAATACGCTGATGCTCGTAGCGGTGATATCACTGCTTATAAGGCTTCGTCGTGCGAGGGGGCTAGAGCGCCAACAGATCAAATGGTTTGTATACGCCATTGCGCTGGCGATCGGCGGAGCTGTCCTTACATTCCCTGTTTCTGAAGCGATAGGTTCGGTGTCGCTCAAGTGGATCGGCTTTGTGCCTTTCATCGTTGGTGTGGTGTTCATCCCTATCTCTATGGGGATAGCCATCTTGCGCTACCGCCTCTACGATATAGACCTCATCATCAACCGCACCCTCGTCTACGGACCTCTCACCGTGACGCTGGCTCTTGTCTACGTCGGGGGCGTGGTCGGCCTGCAGTCGGTCTTTCGCGTCTTCACCGGGCAGGAATCCACCCTGGCCGTCGTAGCCTCCACGCTAGCGATAGCCGCCCTGTTCAGCCCCCTCAGACGCCGCATCCAGTCTTTGGTGGATAGACGCTTTTACCGCAGCAAGTACGACGCTAGAAAGACCCTCGAGGCCTTCGGCGCCCGGTTGCGCGACGAGACGGACCTCGACGCGCTGGGCAACGATCTTGTGGGGGTGGCTAGAAGCACCATGCAGCCAGAGCACGTCGGCTTGTGGATTCGACCGCAGGTACCCCCCAGACCGCACAGGTAGACTAACATCCCTTATTCACCCGAGTGCGTGGAAGACGAATTCTGCGAAGTTCGGCCGTCTTGCATTTTGGCTTCTCCGATAAATGCGTCCGTTGTTCGGCTACGGGGCTCCCGGGGGCGAGACGGCCGAGCGCACCGCCTCGAGCATCGTCTCCACAGCCTCTTCCCGACTCAAGCCGCTCTCTCGCTCGAGCGAGCGCCACGTGTGGAAGTCGATCGCGAGCTTGAGCGTGGCAAGCAAGCGTTTCCGCTCG
>DASQMR010000273.1:0-14992 GCA_035645375.1 Rubrobacteraceae bacterium | reverse complement strand
CGGGTGCTGCCGTCGTATAGCACGCCCTTGAGGCGATTGAGCGCGAAGAAGCGCTCGCACACGTCGTCTCTGCCCCGAGCACAGTACTGGCAAGCCCCGCAGGGCATGATGAAGCTCGCTACAACCGGGGTGCCCACCGCTAGCCTCTCGACTCCAGGGCCCACAGCTTCCACGGTCCCCGAGATCTCGTGACCAAGAACCGCCGGCGTCGGGAAGGCAACCTCGTTCTTGATCACGTGCAGGTCAGTGTGACACACCCCGCAAGCCGTTACCCTGACCAGAACCTCCCCCGCCTTGGGTTCAGGGATAGGAATTTCCTCGATCTTTAGGGCAGTCTCGGGGGTCTCCAAAACCGCCGCCCGCATCAGGCCATCTGCCACCGCGGATCACCACCTTCCTTTGTGACACCCGCATCCACCATCAGCCTGGAGCACGCAGGTGTCCTACGTAGGTATCCTATAGAGAGCTCTTCCGGAGAACGAGTAGCAGGCTAAGTGAGCGGGCACGCCTAGAGCGAGCATGACAGTACCAGCGATATTCTGGGCGAAGCGGCCCCGGGTATCGTCGGTGCCGCCACCGATTATGAGATCGGCCGGGGTTATACTTCGATCGCGTTCGCCACCATCCCCGTCGAGGCGGCCTGGCCCAATTCTTTGATTCTAGCCTCCGGCTTCGATGTTGCTCTCCACTGCAGAGCCAGGGTAGTTCGGATCTGAGTAGTAGCGTACGATCTCCACCTTGTTCTCGGTGAAGAACCTCACCCCGTCCTTACCGGTGGCGTGCAGGTCGCCGTAGAACGAGTCTTTTATGCCGTTAAAAGGGAAGAACGCCATGGGCGCCGCCACTCCTACGTTCACCCCTAGCATCCCGGCCTCAACCCTCTCGCGCCAGTGTCTCACGGCGGCACCGTTCTCGGTATAGATGGAGCAGGCGTTGCCGAAAGGGGAGGCGTTAGTGAACTCTATAGCCTCGTCGAGGGTATCTACACGGATAACGGAGAGCACCGGGCCGAAGATCTCTTCGCGCCCCACCCGCATCTCGCCGGTCACCCGGTCGAGGATCGTGGCCCCCATAAAGAAGCCCTCTTCCCGCGGCGCCTCGCGCCCGTCGAGGACGACCTCGGCACCCTCCTCTTCGCCGATGCCTATATACTCCCTGACCTTCTCGCGGTGCGAGTCCCGGATGACGGGCGTAAGCTCGCTCCCCTCCTCCTTGCCCGGCCCGACCTTCATCGCCAGGGCCTTCTCCTTGAGCGCCTCGACGAGCGGGTCGGCGATCTCTCCGACCGCGACGAGCACGCTGCCCGCGAGACATCGCTCCCCGGCGTTGCCGTAGGCCGAGGCTATTATGTTCTCCACCGCCTTGTCCATGACTACGTCGGGCATCACGATCATGGAGTTCTTCGCCCCCGCCAGGGCCTGCACCCTCTTGCCGTGCGCTGCCCCAACTCTGTAGACGTGCTCGGCGACGGGCTTCGAGCCGACGAAGGAGACAGCCTCTATGCCGGGATGTTCGAGGATGGCGTCCACCGCCTCCCGCGCCCCGTTAACGATGCTGAAGACCCCCTCCGGCAGCCCCGCCTCCTGCAAGAGCTCCCCGAGCCGCACCGCGGAGAGAGGCGTCCTCTCCGAGGGCTTCAGGATATATGTGTTCCCCGCCCCGATAGCTACGGGCAGCGTCCAGAGGGGCACCATGCACGGGAAGTTGAACGGCGTGATCGCCGCTACAACCCCCAGGGGGTAGCGGTAGGAGACGTTATCCACTCCGCGGGCCACGTCGCGCACCGTCTCGCCCATCATAAGGGTAGGCATCCCGCAGGCGAACTCGACAACCTCGATGCCGCGCCTGACCTCCCCACCCGCATCCTTCGCGTCCTTGCCATTCTCAAGGGTAACCAACTCTTGCAGCTCCCCGAAATGCTCCTCCAGCAGCATCTTGAAGCGGAACAGCACGCGCGCCCGCTCTACCACCGGCGTCGCTGCCCAACCCGGGAACGCCGCCCTGGCCTCCTTTACAGCCCTATCGAGGTCCTCCGCGGTGCTCAGGGGGGTCTCGGCGACGATCTCGCCCGTCGCCGGGTCGTAGACCGGCTCGGCGGCGCGGGCGCCACCCTCCTCCCAGATCCCTCCGATGAGGTTCCTGACCCCCAGGCCCTTCTCCTTGGTCTCCTGCATAAAGCTCAACCTCCTCCGCCTGCTCAACTCCCCGGTCCCCCCACCAGTATGGGCCACAGCATACCATCGGCCCCCGGTTACTACCGTTTGTATCTGCGTCGTACGTGGCATAGAGAGGATGGACGAATTTTTCGTAGAAAGGAATGCATATGAGAGCGATGGTAATACCGGAGTTCGGAGGCCCTGATCTCTTCGAGGAGCGCGACGTGGAGAGGCCGTCGCCCGGTCCCGGGCAGGTACTAGTAAGGGTAATAGTCGCCGGAACCAACCCTATAGACGCTAAATTTCGAGCCAACGGCTCTTCAATGGGCTTTGAGACGCCGATCATCCTCGGGTGCGACGTCTCCGGCGTGATCGAGGAGGTCGGCCCCGGCGTGACGGACCTCTCCCCCGGAGACGAGGTGTACTACACTCCGGAGATCTTCGGTCCCGGCTCCAACCAGGCTTATGCCGAGTACAACGTCGCCGCCGCTAATATAGTCGCCAGGAAGCCCGCCTCCCTAACCTACGAAGAGGCCGCCGCCGTCCCTCTCGCCGGCGGCACCGCCTACGAAGCGCTGGTACGGCGGATATCGCTGAAGATCGGAGAGACGGTGCTGATACACGGCGGGGCGGGCGGCGTAGGCTCCTTCGCCATCCAGATCGCTCGCGCGGCGGGCGCCCGCGTCCTCGCCACCGCCGGGACCGACAACCAGCAGACCCTGAAGCAGCTCGGCGCCGACGTAGCCATAGACTATACGCGTGATGACTTCGTGCAGATAGCCCTCGACGAGACCGCAGGAGCGGGCGTAGACGCCGTTTTAGATGCCGTCGGCGGCGACACCGTAGTCAACAGCATCCCGGCCGCCAGACCCTTCGCCCGGCACGCGACCATCCTGGGCGCGCAAGGAGACCTGACGCCGCTCTACGTAAACAACCAGACGCTCTACGGGGTCCTGCTCCTGCGCGAGCGGGCGAGGCTCGACGAGATGGCCAGCCTCTTCGAGCGCGGACAGATAAAGCCGCTCGTGGAGGAGACGCTAGATCTTAGCGAGGTCGGCAAGGCGCACGAGCGGCTCGACTCCGGACACGGGCGCGGCAAGGTCGTGTTGCGGGTGGCGGAGGGTTAGAGGCGTACCGGAGGATCTCTAGCTCCCCCGGTACGCCTCTTGCTATCGGCAGACTACGCCCCGGCTAAGGAAGCGAAATAGCGTTCCCTCTAGCTGTGTATACGGGCTCTCTCCTTGACAGTAGCGAGGAGAGAAATACTATTTATCGCTATGAAAACTCGTGGCGCCGTATCAAGAAATATTCTTGCCAAAAGGCTAGAGGAAGCCAGGGAGAGGACGCGGCTCTTGTTGGGGCCGGTGAGCGATGAGGATCTGGCCGCGCAGCACGACCAGATCATGAGCCCTCTGATTTGGGACTACGGTCACATCGGCAACTATGAGGAGCTGTGGCTGTTGCAGAGAGCTCACGGCAAGAGGCTCTCGGATCGGGAGCTCTACGACATGTACGACGCCTCCCTCCATCCGCGAGAGGAGCGCCCGTCCCTGAACCTGCTCGACCGTAACGACGCGGCCCTCTACCTCGACGCCGTCCGCAAAGCGGTACTCAAAACCCTCAGAGACGCAGACCTTGCAGGCGGCGATCCGCTGCTGGTAGACGGCTTCGTCTACAATATGATCCTTCAGCATGAGGCTCAGCATAACGAGACCATGCTCCAGACCCTACAGCTGATGAACGGCGACGGCTACAAGCCCGAGGCGCAAATCCAACTCCCGTCCGGCGCCAAGCCGAGAAAGGAGATGGTACACGTCCCGTCTAGTGAGTTCATCATGGGGACCGACGACCGCTCACAGGCCCTGGACAACGAGCGGAACG
Source organism: Rubrobacteraceae bacterium (assembly GCA_035645375.1). Taxonomy (GTDB): domain Bacteria; phylum Actinomycetota; class Rubrobacteria; order Rubrobacterales; family Rubrobacteraceae; genus Rubrobacter_F. The sequence continues at coordinate 10,955 of DASQMR010000273.1, read as the reverse complement.
CGCACGTCGTGGACCTGCCCGGCTTCTATATGGACACCACTCCCGTCACCAACGGGGCCTTTCTCCGGTTCGTCGAAGACGGAGGGTACGAGAGGCGAGAGCTCTGGGGCGAGAAGGGCTGGGAGTATATCGAGAAAGTAGAGATAGTCGCGCCGAAGCACTGGTATAAGCCCGAGCCGCACAGCTGGTGGACGGAGCGCTTCGGCTTTGACGAGCCTCTCAACCTCTCGGCTCCGGTCGTGCACGTCTCCTGGTACGAGGCGGACGCGTACGCTCGGTGGGCCGGCAAGCGCCTCCCGACGGAGGAAGAGTGGGAGAAAGCAGCCTCTTGGGACCCCGAGAAGGGTATCAAGAGGCTTTATCCGTGGGGCTATGAAGAGCCTACGCGGAGGTTGGCCAACCTCGACCAGCTCGCCTTCCGGGCGGCGGAGGCCGGGGCGTACCCCAAGGGGGCGAGCGCGTACGGCGTTCTCGGTATGATCGGTGACGTGTGGGAGTGGACCGCGAGCGACTTCTACGCCTACCCCGGCTTCGAGTCCTTTCCGTACAGGGAGTACTCCGAAGTCTTCTTCGGCCCGAATCAAAAGGTTTTGCGCGGCGGCTCCTGGGCCACCCGGCCGGCCGCCATCCGCAACACTTTCCGCAACTGGGACTACCCGATAAGGCGTCAGCTCTTCGTCGGGTTTCGTTGCGTGAGAGATAGCTAAGAGAGAAGAAGTGATTCAGAGGCCGTGAATGTTCGAGAGGCTTCCGTAGTAGACCATGGCGCCAACAAGTCCGGAGAAAGGCTCTACCTCGTGATACGAGACATTGTCCTTACAAAACCGACGACCTGTCTGAAAGCTTACTACTAGAGATGTGCCGTATCGTCGCGTATCTCGGCGAGCGGAAGATGCCGCTCTCCTCTCTCATCCTGGAGCCGAAACACTCCCTGCTCGTTCAGAGCTACGCTCCCGAGGAGATGATGAGCGGGGTGGTGAACGCGGACGGGTTCGGGGCCGGCTGGTACGTCCCCGAGGTGGATGGCGAGCCCGCCGTTTACCGGTCGAACGCCCCGATCTGGGCCGACAGGAGCTTCGCCAGCATCGCGCCTAAAGCATCCTCCGCCACAGTCCTCGCCGCCGTACGCAGCGCGACGCCGGGTCTTCCCGCCGAGGAGAGCGGCGTCCCCCCGTTCTCCTCCGGCCACTATCTGTTCGCGCACAACGGCGTGATAAAGGACTTCCGCACAACCGCTATGCGTCCCCTGCGCGACCTTTTGAGCGATGAGTCGTACTCTGGGCTCCTCGGCGTTACGGACTCCGAGACGGTCTTCGCCCTCCTCTTAGACCGGCTACGCGGGGCAAAGGCTCGCACAGGTGACGCCGAGACCCTCGCCGAAGCGGCCGCCGAGACCGTGCGCCACGTCTCGGACCTCTGCACAAGGCTCGGAGTCTACGCTTCCTTGAACATTGGGGTGACCGACGGACGGGCGATGGCCTTCACTCGCTACTCTACGGAGGGACCGGGTAACTCCCTGTACCTGATGGAGATCGGAGGAGCCTCCCCGAACGCCGTCATAATAGCCTCCGAGCGTCTCGACGGAGACCCTGGCTGGCAACCGGCTCCCGATCGGAGCGTCCTTGTGGTCGGCCCCGAAGGCGCAACGGTTAGTCCGCTGTAGCAGGCAAGGGCCAAGGGGCAGGGACGCCCCGGCTTCCGGTACGTCGTTGCGAAGATCAGGATGCGCTCCAAGAGAGGGCCGCGCGGGGTCGATACAGATCGACGGCCGACGGGCCGCCCAGACAACGGTACGCCGGGCGGCTCGCCTCTGAGCGCGTCTACTCCGGCTTCGGAACAGCCGTGGATGCCTTCGAGACGTACTCCATCATATCCTGCATCTGACGAGTATCTATACCGTGGATGGTCTCCTCCTGCTGCCACATGTTGCCAACGGAGCGCTCGATCCCGGGGTTGCCGCCGGTAAACTCGTGGACGAGCTCCATCCAGCGCCCAGCAAGGAGTCGAACCCGTTCGTTCGACGGGTCGGTACCCCTCTCCATCTCGGCACGCACCTGCTCCATGAGCTCCGCCCACTCGGCCTCCGCCTGACGGATCCTCTCCTCGCCCAGGATACCTCTCCTCTGCTCCAACTCCTCGAGCTGTTCAGGAACATAGTACTTCTCCAACCTCTCTGACATGTTGATCACCTCCATGATCGTTTCTACGCACTCTTCGACAGATACCTCTCCCGCCGGGTCAAGCCGCGCCGCTACCGCCTCCAGGCTGTTACACAGCTTTTGCTGGAGTTTGATCTGCTCTCTCAACCTCGCAATGTGCAACTCGATTACGCGCTGCACCGAGAAACCTGGCCGGTCCAGGCAGTCTCGCACCTCCGCTAGCCCGAAGCCTAAAGCGCGGAGCGATTTAATCTGCTGCAGGCGAGCGAGGTCGCTTGCCTTGTACAGACGGTGCCCCGCCTCCGTGCGGCAGGATGGCGAGAGCAAGCCGATCTCCTCGTAGTAGTGAAGAGTGCGAACAGACAACCCGGCCTCCCGCGCCAACTCACCCACCTTCCAGCTCGCACGCCGCAAAGCAATTCCTCCTCTCCTCCTAATCGCCTACAAACATAGCGTACAACCTCACGCGGCGTGAGGATCAAGGGCTCTGTGGAGAAATTTGGCCGGTTTGTGCGGCTGACCGGGTTGATAGAGAATTGCTGACGAGTTCCGGGTCGGCGACGCTGGGGAGGAGCGAAGTGTTTGACAACTTCGAGCAGATAGAGGTCTCTGTAGAGAATCGGGTGGCGACGGTAACGCTTAACCGCGGCGGTGGACCTCTCGATAAAAACCTCTCTGGGGCAGGGCCTGCGGTTCGAGACGACCGCTATACGCGCCACGCTCGCATCAGAATACTACCAGGCCGGCCTCGCCGCGTTCGCCGAGAGACGTCCCCCCGAGTTCCCTCCCCTGACGGCCCTTAGGATAACCCAGAGAGCCTCGCACGAGCGTTGCTCCTCTTCGCGACACTCTTCGAGCTTACGAGTTTTCGGCAGCGTGAGGAATACCAGGCGGCCCCGTTCTTTCAATCGCTCCAGCGTGACGAGCGACGCCTTGCCGCCCGCTACTCAGTCAAAGAGCAGTGCGTCTACAAGAACACCTCCGCCACGGCTTCTATCTCCGTCTAATGACGCCGGCTTTCAGGGTAACGAGACTCAAGGTCGGTAAACCCAAAGTCGGATATGTGACGGCGAAGCGGGGCGGTCGTCACGAGCACAAAAACCTTATATAAGCGCGTTCTCTCCCTCGTTATGCCGTCTCCTGTTTGTTCGACGCGGGATTGTTTGTTAACGCGTCGGGTGGTTTCTTCCGGGAACTTGGGATTTAATAGAGAAGTGTTGCAATGGGATCCGTTGACCTCTCTCTTTTGGACGAGTTGACTGAGTATCAGAGAACCAAAGATGGCGACGATCCGCCTATCACGGCGGTAGCGTCGCGTCGGGTGAAACCGGGCTGTGAGGAGGAGTTCGAGGTCTGGATCTCCGGCATCCTCGACGCGGCGAACGAGTTCCCCGGCTATCTCGGCTCCAACGTCATCCGGCCGAGCGGCCCCGAAGACGACGAGTACCAGATCGTTTTCAAGTTCGATCACGCGAGCAACCTCAAACACTGGGAGAAGTCCGAGGAACGCCGTCGCTGGCTCCACAGATCACGAGACCTTATTAAGGAAGAGCCGAGAATACGAATCCTTACCGGCCTCGAGACCTGGTTCACGCTCCCCTCCAAAGAAGGCAACCCTCCCCCTCCGCGCTACAAAATGGCGATCGTCACCTGGATAGCGGTCTTTCCGCTCGCTACCGTGGTGTTTATGTTGCTCGATCCCCTGCTCGGCGGGTCTCCCGTGATACTACGCACGCTAATCTTTACCCTAGCGATGGTTTCGCTCATGACCTACGTGGTGATGCCCCGCATGACACGCCTCTTCTCCTTCTGGCTCTACCCGAAGAAGACTGAGTAACGTTCCGTTACCAGGCGGTCCATCCTCCGTCGACGGGGTAGACGCCTCCGGTAATAAAGCTAGAACTATCCGAAGCCAGAAACACTACTAGATCCGCGATCTCCGCAGGTTCCGCCATTCTGTTTAAAGGAGTACGATCGGTGAGAGCTTGCCGGAGTTTCTCGTTCTGCTGGAGACCTGCCGTAAGGTCGGTAGTTACGTAACCGGGCGCCACGGTATTGACCCGGATATCGTATCGGGCCCAATCCAACGCCATCGTTCTCGACATCCCGGCTAATCCCGCCTTAGACGCCGTGTACGCCGCCAGACGAGGGTCACCCACGATGCTGTTGAGAGACCCTATGAAAACGACCGAGCCAGGCTTGCTCTCGTCGATAAGCTGGTGAGCGAAAGCCTGCGCCGCCAGAAATGCTCCGGTAAGGTTGGTGGCGATGATGGAATCCCAGGCTTCCTCATCGATTTTCTCGGCCGAGGCATACACCGGGCTGACCCCGGCATTGTAGATCAAAACATCTACAGTACCCCGCTGAGACTTGAATTCCTGAACGGCCTCGCGTATCTGGGCGCGATCCGTGACGTCCAGAGCATGCCCGCTGACCGGCTGTCCGTAGGTCTCTGCGATGTTCGTCGCGACCTCTGAAACCTGGCCAGCATCCCGACCCGTCAAGCCGACTTCGGCTCCCAGTTCCGCAAAACGCTCGCCGATCGCCCGGCCAATCCCGCGGGTGCCGCCCACCACCAGCACGGCTTTTCCCTGTACGTTGGCTATGCTCATTGCGCTCTCACTCCCCACACCGGATCTTCGCGGTATGCTCTCTAAGCATCCTGAACTTTTCGCAGCCACTCGGAGCGCCCTTACAACCTCCACGAAAGTCCTCGCTGTAGTACCGGGCCTTTCGCTCAGCCTCGCCCTACATGGCTTCTCAACGCCCCCTCAAGCGGACCGCTCTCTTCCGCGAGAGCGGCCCGATCCCGCGCGGATGTTACCCGACGCGCTTCGCTTGACCTGCCCATTCCTTGTCGCGCAGCACGAATTTCTGCACCTTGCCGGTGGAGGTCTTGGGCAATTCCCCAAACTCTATGGCAGCCGGGGCCTTGAAGCGTGCCAAGCGCTCCTTGCAGAAGTCTATGATCTCTTGCTCGGTTGTATCCTTGCCCTCCTTGAGGGCAACGAACGCCTTCGGCCGCTCGCCCCACTTCTCGTCCGGTATGGCGACAACGGCGCACTCCAGGACGGCGGGGTGTTTGTCCACCACCTGCTCTATCTCTATCGAGGAGATGTTCTCGCCGCCGGAGATGATAACGTCCTTGCTCCTGTCCCGGATCTCGACGTACCCGTCCGGGTGCCAGACGGCCACGTCACCGGAGTGGTACCAGCCACCCTTGAACGCCTCTTGCGTGGCCTCCTCGTTATTGAGGTAGCCCTTCATAACGGTGTTGCCACGGGTTACGATCTCTCCGAGGGTCTCGCCGTCGCGGGGGACGTCGTTCATCTCCTCGTCCACCACCCGCGCGAGGTGGGATACTACGTGGGCCTGCCCCTGGCGGGAGAGCATGTCGGCCTGATCCTCGATAGATAGCTCGTCCCACTCCTCATGCCAGGCGCATATGGTAGCTGGACCGTAGGTCTCGGTGAGCCCGTAGAGGTGAATGGGGCGTATATTCAGGTCCTGGAACTGCCCGAGAAGCGTTGGCGACGGGGGCGCACCCCCGATGGCGGTAGCCACCTCCCAGTCCATCCGGTGCGCCTTCTCGTGATTCACCATACCGATCTGCACGGTGGGCGCCGCACAGTAGTGGGTGACCCCCTCAGCTTCAAGGAGATCCCAGATCCTGCCCGGCTCGACCTTGCGCAGACACACGTGCGTCGCCGCCATCGACGTAACGCCCCAGGGGAAGCACCACCCATCACAGTGAAACATCGGGAGAATCCAGAGATAGACCGAACGGGAGTTCATCTCTATCCCCGTCGCCACGCCCAGCGCGTTGAGGTAAGCGCCGCGGTGACTGTACATCGCGCCCTTGGGCTTCCCGGTGGTGCCCGAGGTGTAGTTGACCGCGATAGTCTCTTCCTCGTCCTCCAGAACGCTGGGCAGAGCCTCGGGCGAGCCGTCAGCCAAGTAGTCCTCGTAGGGATCGCCGGGCTCACCGGTATCGTCGATTCGCACGAGCTCTATCCCTGAGGTATCCAGCGGCTCCACGAGCTTCTCCAACTCCGCATCCACAAAGAGCATCTTCGAGCCCGAATGCTCGAGAATATGACCGACCTCCTCGGAGCCCAGGCGCGTGTTTATGGGTACCAATACGTACCCGGCGGCGGGCACCGCGAAGTGCGCCTCCAGAAGCGGGGGGATGTTGGGGGCGAGAAAGGCTACCCTGTCCCCCTTCTGGAGCCCCGCGTCGCGCAGCCTGGAAGCCAGACGATTGACCCTTTCTTCGAACTCCCTGTAGGTATAACGTCGGTCTCCATGCACTATGGCGACCTTCCCTGGAAACACGTAGGCGCTCCGCCTGAGAAAGCTTACCGGCGTAAGTTCATTCCGGTACACCTTTTCCTGATATTCTTGCATTTAACAACTCCTTACCCGTAACCTGCGACACATTCTTAGCCCAAAACCTCACAGCCCAAACTCTCGGGGCGAGCTACCCAGGTCTTTTACGTTATCCGCGGCAACCGTTAGTTCGGTAAGCGGTAGCTGACGGCGTCAACCGCGGCCTTCGCTAGTCGCAATAGGATCCCCACGCCCTTCTCCTATATCTTCTTTAGTATCTCACAGGCCACTTCTCGCGCGAGCGGAGGAAGCCCTCCTCACCGGCTCGAGAAGGGCGCTTGAACGCGCACAGGATTGACGAAGACCTCTGTCAACGTCCTTGTTTACTTCGAGCGAGGCTCCAGCCAGTTGCTCACCTGCGGCCACAGGTTCTTCCTGGCCCCACGGCCGGTCAGCAGTCCCACGTGCCCGGCATCCAGGACGATAAACTCCTTATCTTCGCTGCCAATGAGGTTCATCGCGGCCTCGGCCTGGGGCAGGAAGACGAGGTGATCCTTCTTTCCGGCGAGGTTTAGCACAGGCATCTTGATGTTGGAGAGATCCACGCGACGGCCGCGCAGCTTGATCTCCCCCTTGACGAGCTTGTTGTTCTGATAGAAGTCCTGAACCCACTGCTTGTAAGCTGCCCCGGGCATAGGTATAGGGTCGTTGGCCCACTTGTTCATCGCCAGCCAGGAATCTGAGAGCCCGTCCCGCGCCAAGAGGTCCCACATGGTTACGTGACTGCCGATGTAATTGGTTACCGGGTTGAGCATGGCCGTTCCCGCATAAGCGAACCTCGACGGCAGGTTTCCGTAGGCGTTCGTGATGGTGTCGGGATCGTGGTTCTTTTCGCTGAACCACTGCCCATAGAGCCCCGAGTTCTCCGGAGAGCAATCGATGGGCGTGGCGAGCAGGATCAGGTTCTTCAGCCCCTCGGGAAGGAGCGCAGCATACATGGCGGCCATCACGCCGCCCTGGCAGTATCCGAAGAGGGTTAGCTCCTCAGTACCGGAATTTCTCAATACCTTACGCACCGCACGAGGGATGTAATCGAGGACGTAATCTTCGAAGGACATGTCCTTGTCCTCGGGACCCGGGATGCCCCAGTCGAGCATATACACGTCGAAACCCTCGTTTACCAGAAACTCGATGAAGCTGTTGCCCGGCATGAGATCGAGGCAGTACGGACGGTTGAGCAACGCGTAGATAAACAGGATGGGGACAGGGTGCTTCTTCTCGACTTCGGTCTGGTAACGGTAGAGCTTGGCCTTGTTCCTGGTCCAGACGACCTCCTTGGGCGTCTGGCCCGTGTCGATCTGGGCTCCCTCGACGATTATCCTGATTCCTTGGGCATACCTATCGAACAGATCCTCGCCGCCCGCAGGCGCGACGCTTCTCTCGCTCATGTGGCTTCCCCTTCCTCGCGCACGTCGTTCACCGTGATCCGACCGCCAGGTCCGTTACCCCGGACCTCCCGGGGGTTTACGCCCAGCTCCTCGGCCTTACGACGGGCCGCGTCGGTTGCATCGATCTCCTCCTGCGAGCCTGCCGCTTCAGAGCCGCCGTTGGCCGCAGTGCCCAGGGCCGCGAGCAGCTGATCCAGCTTATCCTCAACCCGTTCGATACCGGAGCGGTTCCCCTCTAGCTTCTTCTCGAACTCTTCCATGCGGCTCCCGAGTGCTTCCACGCTCTCAGCCGTGGCCGGTCTGGCGTAGCCGTGTTCGAACTCCTCGAACGCCTCTTCCACGCGGTCGACCTTGGCGTCGAGGCCCACGACGAGCGCCGCTACCCGGGAGCTGTCGGAGCGGGTGGAGAGCTGGAGATAACCGAAGTACTCCTCGGCGGCCTCCTGAAAGACTTTCTCGAAGCTCGCGTAGCTCTCAAGGAAACGGCGCGAGTCCTCCAGAAATGACTCATCCTCCAGGATCTCCCGGATCATCTTCGAGAGCGGACCGCTCGTAGAGTTGTACAACCTCAGGTAAAAGTCCAACGGGTCGGTGGGTAGGTTACCTCCCTGGAACATCTGCTTCCGAACCTCTTCGGACATCTGTGCCCAGTGCGGGGCGAGCCCGGCCAGGACCGTCCCGAAACCGAAGGCTCTGCGCCAGACATCGGTCGTCGCCTCCGTCCACTGCCGCCAAACCTCCTGAGAACTCGCGGCCCCCTCCGACGGCTTCTGCGCGCCCTCCAGGCTGCCGAACCACTGCCGGTAAAGACCGAAAGGGTCCATGTAGGCCTCTCTGTCGCCTCCTAGCATGTTCGACCACATCTTGGAGCTCGTCTCGTACCACTGCCTCCAAAGCTCCATTGGATGCATGTTTGTCTGGTACCTCGCCCCTTCCGCCACCTTCACTCCCCTTTCGCGCTTGAAGTCGACGTTCCTCTCGCCAAGTCAGCACCTATATTGACACGTCTCTAGCTTGATTTCATCATTCGTATCTTAAAAGCCGATCCTGTCACCTCGATCTTGTAAGAAACACTCTATTTCGATGCATCAGAGCGCCCCGGGCGCCTCTCTTATAGACGTTCCAGGTCAGATCCTGTCACCAAGCCGCCTTTTCGCGTTTCCAGCGACCACGCGAGGTAAGGTCGGGCCCCTCATCTCTGCTGAGAAACGTCCCCCGATCCTTCCCTGCTACCGGATAAACGTAAAGAGCCCTCGCGTAAGCAAGGGCTCCATCGAAGCTGCCGAACCTGGATTCGAACCAGGACTAAGTGATTCAGAGTCACTCGTGCTGCCGTTACACCATTCGGCAATATTCGGCGAGTATTCTAACCTCTATCAGCCTCGGCGTCGAGTATATCGGGACGTCGAAGCGGTGGAGCAGCACTCCATCGTGGATAATTTTCTTTACATCAGGCGATGAAGGAGAAGCCTTTGCCCGAGTACGCTCCTCTAGCAGACCTCTACGACTTAGAGTACAGCCACGACTACGACCTCCCCTTCTGGCTCGCCCTGGCCGAACGCGAGGGAGGTCGCGTGATCGAGTGGGGCGCGGGGACCGGGCGCCTGGCAGCCCCGCTCACCGAATCGGGCTTCGGCGTGGCGGCGGTCGAGGTCTCGGGTGAGATGGTGGAGAGAGGCCGTAACAAGAGTGGTGCGGTCGAGTGGATACAGGGGGATATGCGTAACGTGAAGCTCGAGGAAAGCTGCAACCTCGCCATCTGCGCCTTCAACTCCTTTCTCTGCCTCCTGAGCCTCGATGAAGCGCTGGCCTTCTTGCGTAACGCGAAGGAGCATCTCGCACCCGGCGGCTTGCTCGGAATAGAGGTCTCGGCATTCGGGCCGGAGGAGCTAAGTGATGGTCGCGACCCCGGTCTGCGCCACGACTTCACCCGCGAGTTGCCACGGGGAAAGCTGGAGCGGTTCAGCGTCTCGCGTTACGACGCAGCATCACAGATACTGGTGATGCAACTGTTCTACGAGACGTACGGACCAGAGGGTAATCTAGAGAGCAAGCGGAAGCATGAGCTGGCCATCCGCGTCGTCGGGCGCGGGGAGTTGGAGTTGATGCTGCGGCTCGCGGGGTTCGAGGTCGAAGCTATCTACGGCGGGTTCGAAGGGGAGCCTTTCACCGACGAGAGCGATCACCTGATCGCTCTCGCCCGTCGGCGGTAGACTAGAACAAGCACCGTTCCAGGGGAGTATTTTCCCCTACACGCGTCCAAACGTGGCTGCGAAACCTGCGCGCAACTCTCTCCCTCGGGCTATTTGCGGGCTTTCGTGCCTACGTCCATACTGAACGCATGGGCTAGGTTAGGGACCGGTGAATACTTGACGGAGCGACGCGTAGGGCTCGAGCAAGAGTTCTTTCTGGTAGACGGGGACGGTGTACCCTCCGACCGGGCGGATGAGTTTCTCGTGCGCTGCTGGGAGCTAACGGAGAGAGCGGAAACTGGACCCGGAAGCCGTCGCGGGCGAATGCGCGAGGGGGATGATAGAGATCAACACTCCTCCCGCCTACTCCGTTGAAGAGCTTGCTAAAGCGTACCTGGAGCGCGTAGATTTGGCCCTACAAGTTGGGCAGGAGCTCGGCATCAGGCTCTACCCGCTGGCGACTTATCCCCTGCCGATAGTGCCGTCCCTCCGCAAGGATCTCAACTACGAGCTCCAGGCGCTCACGCTCGGGCGCGAACGCCTCCTCAACGCCGCGCGATGCACCGGCGTCCACCTGCATCTGGAGGTACCGAGAGGGACCGTAGTTTCCGCCAAGATCGTCTCCCGCGACGCTCCCGAATCCGCGCGAGAGGAACTGCTGAACCTCTACAACCTGGGCACGGCGTTGGACCCCGCCTTGGTCGCCCTTACCCGCTCATGCCCGTTCTACGAGGGGCTCGCGCCGGGCCTCGCGGTCCGTACCGCCTTCTACCGGGGCAGCTCCCTCTTCGGTTGGGAGGGGCTCTACACGGACTTACCCGAAGTGG
>DASQMR010000272.1:0-9101 GCA_035645375.1 Rubrobacteraceae bacterium | reverse complement strand
GATACCCCTGTAGGAACTGGAAGAGCCCGCGCATGAGCGCCGCACCAACCAGCCCTCCTACCGCGAGCAGGATGATGTCCAGGCTGCGCGGCGCGATACCTTCGTCGATGGCCACCCGGATCAACTGGGGCGTCGCCAAAGTGGCCGCCGAAGAGAGGATCAGCGCTATGAAGGCCCCGGCTGCCTCACGCTTGTACGACCGCAGATAGGCCAGCGCACGGCGGACGGCTCTTAGGCTGCCGCTAACGGCGGTCTCTCCGCCGGCTGCCCTCTCTTCTCGCCGCCGATCCAACCTCGCTACCCGCCCATCTGTGTGGTGTGCTCAGGCCGGACGAAGACGACGACGCGCTCGTCGCCGGGCTTGTGGTTCGGGTGCTTATCCAGGCCGAGGTACTTCTTCGCCATGGAGTTGATGAAGTACAGGTGCGGGTCCTCGTCCACACGGACGATCTCCCCCCTGATCTCTAGGTAGCGGTAGGAATTCTTCGGGTCGACTATGGAGAAGGCTATCCGCGGGTCACGCTGGAGGTTGCGGTACTTCTGATGCGTCTTGGTCTGGCTGAACTTCAGGTGCTCTCCGTCCCATCCTAACCACACAGGGTCATTCTGCGGCTCGTCGTCGGGACTGATCGTGGCGACCAGGACGAGAGCGGTCGACTCGAGCAGGTCCTCGTAGCTCCCGGGGATTATCCTATTCTGGTTCTGCGTTTTCATTATTCTCCTATCTCCCGTGGGTGCAGGTTGATCGCGTCTGGCAGACGGGAGGCCTGGTAGTGCTTCGGCCATAGCGTACCGACGAGGACGAAGCCCTCATTGCGTTCTATCCTCTCTTTCATAACCTTGCGCATTATCTGCCTTTAATTCTCTTCTCTGGCTGCGGCCGGAGTACTTCGGGCCTCAGGCCGGTGTTGCCCGGACTGGTAGCGCCTCGCTGTTACGTTGTTTTTGGATGTGTCGGCGGGCGTTCTGAGATCACGGCTTCGCGCACGGCGGGGACGACCTCATTGGCGAAGAGCTCGACCTGGCGTTCGTGGTCCTCCGAGGGCCAGTAGATAAAGGTGTCGATCCCAAACTCCAGGGCGAACCGGGAGAGCGCGTCGACCCACTTAGAGACGGGGCCTTCCAGGAGACCGCCGCCCTCCGCGCCGATCTTGCCGTTCAGGTTGTAGGCGCGACGTATCTCCGCGGGCTCTCGACCGGCTCTCTGCGCGCCCGCGTCTATACGCTTGTGTAGCTCGGGCAGCTTCTCCGGCGGTGAGTAGCCTAGCGAGGGTACCCACCCGTCGGCGAGACGACCGATGAGGTCGAGCATACGTGGTCCGTAGGCGCCGACCCAGATGCCGATGGGATGGGCCGGATGCGGTCCGGGACGCATCCCTTTGAGTGAGTACAGTTCTCCGTCAAAGTGGAGCGAGCGCTCGTCGCTCCAAACGAGCCGCATGACTTCTATTGCCTCCTCGACGGACTGCACCGCTTCACGGGGGCTCCTGCGCGGGCCGTTCATCGCCACGATCGCCTCCCAGAACGCCCCCGCGCCGAGACCCATCTCTATGCGGCCGCCGGAGAGTACGTCGAGGCTGGCAGCCGCCTTGGCCAGCATGGCGGGCGGACGCAGGGGGAGGTTCGCGACGTCCGGGAAGAAGCGTACCCTCTCGGTGACGGGTACGAGGGTTGAGATCAGGGTCCACGAATCAAGGAAACGTCGCTGGTAGGGATGATCCTGGATGCCCACCAGGTCGAGGTCCGACCTGTCTGCTGCTCTCGCTATCCGTTCCGCCCAATCCGGCGGGTCCGCTAGTGGCTCGACGCTGGCGCCGAACTCGAGCTTCGTTCCGTAGCTGCTGCTCATGCCGGTCTTCCTTTCCTCATCTGTAGGTTCGCTGGGCTATCTCAGCGGGAGCCGGGTTTAGAGGGTATGTTGATTCCTCCTAGCTTGAGAGAGGCGGCAAAGGCGATCAGGAGCGCTACGCCGATCATCAGGAAAGCGTCGGAGAATGAGGCGGCGCTCAATGAGTACAGAGGGTTGAAGGCATCTGTATCGGCCTCTCTCCTGGCCGCGAGGAACGCGCCGATCAACGCCGGACCGGTCCCGCCGCCGAGGAAGAACAGGCCCTGGTAGATGCCGAGCCCCACGCCGACCTCTTCTCGCGGGAGCGCTGCGGCGGCGGCGTTGGTGGTGGGGGAGTTGGCGAAGGCGAACCCCGCACCCATGCCGAGCATGCCCAGGGAGACGACAACGGGTGACGCCCCGGCACCGAAGGTCGAGAGAAAGAGCATGGAGAGCAGCATACCCAGAAGACCGGCGAAGATAGGCGGTCTCGCACCGACGCGGTCGGAGAGACGCCCGGCGACGGGGGAGAGGAGGGCCAGGGCGACGGCGCCCGGCGCCAATACCAGCCCGGCGACCCCGCTCGACAGCCCGTTGACCGAGGAGATCAGGAGCGGGACGAAGACCAGGCTAGAGACGTTCGCGAGCATGGAGAAGAACCCGACGATCACGGCCGCCACGAAACCCGTGTTATTGAAGAGCGTCGGGGAGACGAACGGGTGAGACACCGAGGTGATACGACGCGCGAAACCTACCGCCGAGAGAGCCGCGCCCAGGAAGCTGCCCCAGGAGGTTACGGAGCCGAACCCGGCGACCTGGCCCTGGGTTATGCCGAATAGAAACAGCCCGGCGGCGAGCCCGAGCAGTATGCCTCCAGGCAAATCGAAGCTGCGGTCTTTAGACGGCGCGGTCTCTGGTAGCTCGTAGAGGGTTATGGGTACCAGAACGAGCGCTAGAAGTAGAGTTCCGTAGAAGAGCGCCTGCCAGCCGGCGAGAGCGTCCACGGCTCCGCCTAGAGGCGGACCAATCGCGGCGCCAACCCCGACGCTCGAAAAGATCAAACCAAGAGCGGTCCCGCGCTCTCCGGGCGGCAGCACCTTGGCTACCGACGCGCTCGCCAGCGCCGGTATCGCCGCCGCACCCGCTGCCTGCACGATGCGTCCGAGAACCAGGAAGAGGAGGTTCGGGGCGAGGGCGCAGAAAAGCGAGCCGGCTGCGAAGACGAGGAGGCCTAGCGCGAAGGTCCGTTTTAGGCTGAAGAGGTCTGAGACGCGTCCGTAGAGAGGGATACCGACGGCGTAGATGAGGAGGTAACCGGTGATGATCCAACCGACCTGCCCCTCGGTGGCCCCGAATTCCGTCTGGATACTCGGCACGACCACGTTGACCATCGAGCTGTTCAGGACCGAGACGAATACGGCCGAGATCAGGACGGCGAGCAACAACCGCTTTGACCGCCGCGACCTCGCCTCCTCCTCTCTCGCTCCTTCCCTAACGCTTATCTGTTCCTCAGGCAATGTTCCGCAGATCCCGCCCGGAGTGCCTCCCGGCGTCCGGCGCGAGCTTCTCCGCCATCTGGACGACGAGACGTCCTAGAGACTCGAGCCGCCCGGCCACTCCGTCATCGCGGAGGTTACCTTCCTCGTCGAACACTCTCCACGACTGTGGAACCGGTACAGAGAGCGGAGCCGTGACGCAGCGCAAGGCGTGAACGACGTTGGTCATCGCGTTTACCGCGTTGACGGCCGCCATGCTCCCCCCGGCGGTCGCGATGAGCCCCACGACTCTGTCCTCAAGATACGGTCTCTCGTCTCGCGCCAAAAACTGCGCGAAGTCCAGGGCGTTCTTGGTTACGCCGGCGAGCGTACCGTGATAGGCGGCGGTGCTCCAGATCATCGCGTCCGCGCCCCTCATCGACTCAACTAGCCTCTCTACTCCTTCACCATACTCTTCGAAGGGTCTGCCGGGCTCGTACATGGGCAGCGCAAGCTCGCGCAGGTCCAGCAGTTCCGTAGTGCCGCCTGCCTCCGACGCCGCCTGGAGCGCCTCCTCGAGCGCCCGCAGGCTCGTGGAGTCTTCCCGCAACGTCCCTCCCAGCCCGACGATGTGAGGCTTTCTACCGTTTGAATTCATGAAAGTTCCTTCCTGAAGTTTGGTTAAAGAGATAGCTGCCTGATGCTCTTCTTACTCCTCAACGGCGGAGCCTCGGTTGAGGTTGGACTGCACCCTGGCGAGCAGGCTCCTGAGAAGTGCTTCTTCCTCCGCCGTGATGCCTGCGAGCGCCCGCTCTTCGACCGTCGCCCAGCGGCGCTCTACGGGCCCGCGCAGCTCCCGGCCCTTCTGCGTGAGAACGACCCTCGTACACCGGGCGTCCTCTGGATCTCGGCATCTCTCCAGGAGCCCGGCTTTCTGCATGCGGCTGAGCATGTTGGTCACCGTCGGAGGCTCGACGCCTAGAGCCCCGGCCAACTCCGACGGCGTCAAACCGTCCTGGCCCCAAAGCTGTGAGAGCACCATTTCCTGGCCGACGTGCAGCCCGATCTCGCCCAGAGTGTTGCCGATACTGCCACGGTGGGCCTTGCAGGCTCTCGCTAACAGATAGCCGGTAGTCTCACCGATCGGCCTCTCGGAGATCGTCTCCCTCAATCGGGTCTCCCGTTCATCCCTACCTCCTCGTATAGCTGCGCGTGGCTTCTCCTGACGGCCAATTTAATTAGCCAGCTAACTAATATTATATCCCTCTGAGGAGATGTCAACCTCAACGAAAGTGGTTAGGAGTAGGAGGGGAGAAAGCAGGAGGCTACGTAGAGGGTGCAAGTAGTTATTCTCGTATCACAGCGATGGTGCGGGGTGATTTTGATCGGGCTGAGGTGTTTGCTGCGAGAGAGACGATACCGGAGGCGTAGATCGCCAGGGAGATACGAAGCGCGTTGCGGCTGTCGAAGACTAGGTGCGCCGCTACGTAGAGCACGGTCAAGGTTAGGTAGAAGACCTCCATAATGGTGGTCCGGGCGGCGGCCAGATCGCCGCTTGCGTACAGTGCGTAGGTTAGCTGGGCGAGGGCAAAACTAGCCGCCCCCGCGAACATTACACGCTCTACCAGCCTGATCGAGACGGTTCGTCTCCATAGCGCGCACGCGCAAGCCAGACAGCATAGGGCGAACAGCGCAAACCCGAGACGGAAGCAGGAGCACGGCGGGAAGGCCGAGAACGATGGCGGGCAGGTAGACCTTACGCTTTACCGCTTTTAACGGATCCCTGCCTACGTCTCTCTTGTCAACAAAGTATGGTTCCTACACCCGACAAAACTACGATCCGTGCACGTCTTGCAACCACCTACTTCCGGGGACTATGCCGGCGAGAACACAGGTTCGGAACAACACGCCTGTAGTATCTGCGGTCGAGACGACGGCGCCAAGTTAACTGAAGGATCCCTAGACGGTAGCTAGGGCGTGACCCGAACTCCAGAGCCTTCGACGACCTCGCCGACGATCGCAGCGGCAGGTGTGCCTAGCTCTTCGAGGTAGCCGACGAGCGCACTCGCGTGTTCGGCCGGTATAGAGATGAGTAACCCTCCGCTCGTCTGCGGGTCGAAGAGGGGGAGAAGGTCCGGCGCCTCCAAGCCGGTTGTGCTGACCTTGTCTCCCAGGTAATCCCGGTTGTCGTTCAGGCCGCCCGGGTAGCAGCCTTCGGCGGATAGAGAGACCGCCTTCTCCCAGACCGGTACGTCGCCCCGGTGAACGACCGCGCCTAGGCTGGATGCTTCGAGCATCTCCGAGAGGTGTCCGAGGAAACTAAAGCCTGTCACGTCTGTCGCTGCTGAGACCGGTAGGTCGCGCATCGCGGCGGCGGCTCCCTTGTTGAGGTGGGCGGCCGCTTCGAGCGCGTCGTCTATCTCCGCCTCGGAGAGGATGTCGCGCTTTACGGCGGTCGTTAGGATACCCATGCCGAGCGGCTTAGTGAGCACGAGGGCGTCGCCCGCTCTCGCACCGGCGTTTCGGACTACGCGGTCCTCCTCGACGAAACCGGTAACGGAGAGGCCGTATTTGGGTTCTTCGTCCTGAATAGAGTGACCGCCGCAGAGGCGCGCTTCAGACTCCTCGATCTTGGATTGGCCGCCGGCGAGGATCTCACGCAAGATGCCGAGATTCAGCGAGCAGGGGAAGCCGACGAGGTTCATCGCCGTCAGGGGCGTGCCGCCCATCGCATAGATGTCGGAGAGGGCGTTGGCGGCGGCGATCTGGCCGAACCTGTACGGATCGTCGACTATCGGCGTGAAGAAGTCGACCGACTGCAGGAGCAGTCCGCCGCCGAACGGCACGTAGCCCGCGTCGTCCTTCGTGTCCATTCCGCTCACAAAACCCTCTGCAGCGGCGGGGGTGAGCCCCTTAAGTACTTGCTCCAGGTCCCCTGGAGCGAACTTGGCCGCTCAGCCAGCCTTCGTCGAGTACTTCGTAAGCCTTATACGCGTCTTTTCGTCCATAACTCGATTATATCCTTCCGGCTCGGTCTGCAAGGTCTCTCTTACCAGGGTATCCAACGCCGCCTTCTCGCGCTCGGGAAGGACCAGATGCCTGCGTGCCTCGCATCGATCTCTTAGCGTCTTATAGAACGCGACGTCCGTTTCTGCACGATGGAGCAGCTGGGCCAGGGCGTTCTCGTCACCCGCCTCGTAGTAGCCTGGGTAACGCTCGCCCAACATGCCGACGTTGCCAGGGATGTATGAGGCGACGACCGGAACTCCGGAGGCGAGCGCCTCGGAGACGGCGTTTGCCCCGCCTTCCACGATGGAGGTTTGCGCAAGTAACCGAGACCGGGCCAGGAGGCGGCGCGCCTCCCGTCGGGGTAACTCCCCGACCCAATGGTACCGGGGAGCCACGGCGTGCAGCCTGGCCTCTCTCTCAAACTTATCGCTGCAAGGCCTCCCGGCGTGGGTGACGCGGACGCGAGAGGATGGGGAGAGCAGCCGGGTAGCCAGAGCGACCCGGAACGGGTCCTTCTCGTCTCTGAGATGCCCGAGGACGCAGACATCGAAGTACTCGTCATCCGGCTGTTGTAGGTGTACCGGTTCGGCGGACTGGTAGATAACGCGAGCCTTCGAGCGATGACGAGGGTCAAGCTCGCGCAGGCCAACGTCCTGCAAGACGATTAGGGCAGTCGCTAGCTCTAGCGATTCCGTGGCCGTCTCGTCGGAGTGGATGTCCCGGTAGAGGTCGGTACCGGTGAGCGCGACGATAAGGGGCCGTTCAGGATAAGCGGCGGCGTAGCGCTTTATGGACGGGTGGCTGCGGCGGGCGTGCAACACGAGCATCAGGTCCGGCTCCCCGCCGTCCCAAACCTCTTCCAGAACGACCTCGTGTCCCAGCTCACGCAGCAAACCGGCCCACCGCTCGGCGGTCGCCCGATTGCCGTTGCGCAGATCACGCCCGGCGGGGGTTATCAGGACGATCTTCAAGCTAGGCGGCTCCTCTCCGCAGACCGGCTATAGTACATACTTTGAGCCATAATCCTACACGTTATGTACCATGAACCGTATGGTTTTGAGTAATAGCCTCTTTCATAGTCGATAAGAATCAGGATCGGGGGTAGTTCTATGCGGAGTACTCGGAACCTTTCAGGGCGGCTAGCCGAGATGCTGGCCGATACGCGGAAACGAACCCTGGAGCTGATAAGCGACTTGAACGACGAGCAGATGCTCGGACCGCAACTGCGCATAGTCAACCCGCCCCTCTGGGAGATAGGACATCTAGCCTGGTTTCAGGAGCGATGGAACTTGAGACGTGTCACGAACGAGGAGTTCAGCCCCTCGTCCATCCTTGCCCAGGGCGACGAGCTCTACGACTCGATGGAGGTTCACCACGATACCCGCTGGGATCTGCCGTTACTCCCGCGCACGGAGACCCTCGACTATATGCAGCGTGTTCTCGATGCTGTTTTACACAAGCTCGACGCCGAGGGTCCCGCTCAGGAGAACGCTTACTTCATCCGGCTCGCCGCGTTTCACGAGGACATGCACGGCGAGGCCTTCACGTACACCCGGCAAACGCACGGGTTGCCGGCTCCCCCTATCTCAGACTACGACCCTTCGGTCCTCGAGGGGCAGCCTACCGGCTCCTTCGAGGGAGATACCGAGGTTCCCGGCGGCGGGTTCATGCTCGGGGCGACGGAGGAGATACCCTTCGTCTTCGACAACGAGAAGTGGGCACACCGGGTCGAGGTAGCGCCTTTTAGAATCTCCCGCTCCCTCGTCACCAACGAGCAGTTCGCCGTCTTCGTGGAGAGCGGCGGCTACAGGCGCGACGACCTCTGGGACGAGGAGGGCTTGAAGTGGCGCGACGAGTCGAGCGCCAGGCACCCCGTTTACTGGTCACGGGACACCGACGGTTCCTGGGCCGTTCGCCGCTTCGACAAGGTAGAATCCCTTCAGCCGCAGACGGCGATCATCCACGTCAACCGTCACGAGGCGCAGGCTTACTGCCGCTGGGCGGAGCGGCGTCTCCCGACCGAGGCCGAGTGGGAGATGGCCGCCTCGGCGGAGCCATCCCCGGGCGGAGGCGTGACCGGTCGAAAGCGCCTCTATCCGTGGGGTGATGAAGCCCCGAGCCCGCGTCACGCCAACCTCGACGGGCGACTGCTCGGGACGGTGGATGTAGCGGCGTTTCCGGAGGGGGACAGCGCGTTCGGGCTGCGGCAGATGATCGGGAACGTCTGGGAGTGGTGCTCGGACGACTTCGGTCCGTATCCCGGCTTCGTGCGCGACCCGTACAAGGAGTACTCCGAGCCCTGGTTCGGCGATCACAAGGTCCTGCGCGGCGGCTCCTGGGCGACCCGCTCTCGCATGCTCCGGACCTCGTGGCGCAACTTCGCCACCCCGGACCGGCGCGACATCTTCGCCGGTTTTCGGACCTGTGCCCTCTAAGCTCGATTAGCGGCGCGCTTTATGCACGTCGCGCCTGGACGTTCACGGTCGGGGCAGAGTTTAGTCGAGAAGGAGTATCCAGCGCCGGAGGCGCGTGTCCTCAATAGTTGCATAGTGGCGAACTTCAGGTTTCATCATACCCAGGTGGGTGTTGTAGGGACAGGCGAGGAGGCGGTAAGGCGCATTCCCAGCTGCTATGGCAACAGTCTCCTTTTATTAGGTGACGCAGTTTCTGCTCGGGTGGATCGTTTAAAGAGCCACACCACCCCGGGATAGAGATCGACCTACAAAGGTGCTTCGACTATCGAGAGTGGATCTAGGTCTCCCTGCTCGGAGGACCGTGGCCTTCACGCA
>DASQMR010000271.1:0-6085 GCA_035645375.1 Rubrobacteraceae bacterium | reverse complement strand
TTCTATCTCGCCGTGACGCCCCGCCACCTGCTTCGTCTTACGGAGGTAGTGGAAGGCCTCGTGCGCCACCAAGAACACCAATACCTCGTCTTCGCTCCTGAGCTCCATGGGCCGGTACAACCGCTTTCATTGGACACTCTTACCATCGCGGGTAGCCGTGTAATGATTGCCGACCTTGTGGCCGTCGGGTGTCCTTGGCCACGTTCCGTCGGGGTTGCGGTACAAGGGGGAGACACGCATGTAGTAGGCAATCGGGTACCGCGCGTGTTTGCTCACGTTGCAGTTGATCCGGTACCTAACACTCCCCTTCCGAGGCGACTTGCATACGCCCCTAAACGCCCACGCCTCGCTGTGTCCGCGCCGCACCGTTACCCAGTCGACCTTGGACCAGTCGTAAGCAGCTAGCCGTTCGCGCACCCACCTCAAACCCTCGGAATCCTCTAGGGCCTTGTCCACTCGCCAGAGCTTGCCCATTGGACCCTAGCTCCCCTCCAAGTGACGGCTGGTCTCGGAAGAGGTGACGAACACCCCAAGGTCACATCTACCGACCCGCAATTCGCCGCCCGATCCATAGGCTATAGACTCCCCAGCTTGTGTGCAGCGGTAGAATGCCCCGTGCGAATCTTTAAGCCTCTCGGGTGCCTCAGTAAGCACCCGATTCGCCTCGTCCACTATTGACCCATCATACAAGGAGCTGCCCGACAATCTGAGGTCTCAATACTTTAGGCAGCAGACGTGCCGCCCCACCTCGTCCGTCCTGGGGGCGTGGGGGGAAGCCGACCCCGACATCTTGTGGCGCCGCGGGTTCGGGGTTGGGATAAGGCGGCTCACGACGTACAAGCAGGGGGAAGACGGCTAGAGCCCCGCGCAAGGGGCGGACCAAGAAGAAGGAGGAGCACCTTTGAAGAAAACCGAGCTTATCGAGGCGATCGCCGAGAGGGCCGACGTGCCGAAGAGTCAAGCCCAGAAGCACTTCGACGCCTTCGAGGAAGTCGTAACCGACGCACTGAAGGGCGGCGATGAGGTGCAGATCACGGGCTTCGGGAAGTTCTACGTAAGGGAGCAGAAGGCCCGGGACGGCAGGAACCCCCAGACGGGGGAGAAGATGAGAATCCCGGCCCAGAGAGTTCCCACTTTCAGCGCGGGCAATTCTCTAAAGGACTCCGTCTAAAACAGCAAGCTTCGAAGGAACCTTTCCTTCCGGACGACTCGATGAACTAGGGTGGGTAGTGGGCCTTGCACCCCCCACCCTTTAGAAGGTCGGCCGCCCACAGAACCAAGGTCAGAGCGAGCGTTACCGCGGTTAGCAAGAAGCCAATCAGTATCATCAGGAGCCCTGTGACTGTCCATCCAACAGCGACGATCATTAGCTAGGCTATACCTGGTACCACAGCGGCTGCAGCGCGTGGAAGGCCACTTCTCGGAGCGCTTCCTGCAGCCGCTGTCTTTCGTGTCTAACTCTAGCGGTTGACGCTGCTCATGTTAGGGTAACGCTCGCCTGCGGCCACGCCTCTCGGGGCGGCCTCGTCGATGCGCACAAGATCCTCGTCCGTCAGCTCTATCTCTGTCGCAGCGGCGTTCTCCTCCAGGTACTTGCGGCGCTTGGTGCCGGGGATAGGGACGATGTCCTCTCCCTGCCGCAGAAGCCATGCAAGCGCCAACTGGCTCGGCGCAATGCCCTTCTCGTCTGCTATCTCCCGGACTTTTTCGACCAGCTCCAGGTTCTTCTCAAAGTTCTCACCCTGGAAGCGGGGGGAGCTGCGCCGGTAGTCATCCTCCGGCAGGTCCTCGAAGCTCTGGATCTGTCCCGTAAGGAAGCCGCGCCCGAGGGGACTGTATGCCACGAAGCCTATGCCAAGTTCCCGAATGGTGGGCAGTATCTCGTCCTCGACGTCCCGGCTCCACAGACTGTACTCGGTTTGAAGAGCGGTGATGGGATGCACCCGATGAGCCTTGCGGATGGTCTCGGGCGCGGCCTCAGAGATGCCCAGGTAACGGACCTTCCCAGCCTCGACGAGCTCCTTCATTGCGCCCCACGTCTCCTCAATGGAGGTCTCGGTATCCACCCGGTGCTGGTAGTAGAGGTCGATATGTTCCACCCCTAGCCGCTGCAAGGAATTATCGCAAGCCTTCCTCACGTAATCCGGCTTGCCGTTCACGCCGAGGAAGCCTCCATCCTCACCCCGCTCGTTGCCGAATTTGGTGGCGAGTGTGACCTGGTCCCGCCGGTCGGCGATAGCCTTGCCAACGAGTTTCTCGTTGGTAAATGGCCCATACATATCGGCGGTATCGAGGAAGGTAATACCCAGTTCTGTAGCGCGGTGGATGGTGGCTATGGACTCATCCTCATCGCCCGTGCCATAAAACTCGCTCATGCCCATGCATCCGAGGCCGAGCTTGGAGACCTCTAGACCTTGGCTGCCGAGTTTACGCGTTTCCATGAATCTCCTTCTCACATGCTTGACCAGAATAGACATCTGCATACCCGAGGAGGGAAGCTCAGAAACGCGCGGAGCCAGGGCGCTCGGAAAGAGCCTTACTTAACCTCGCGCGGGGATGGATCGGAGCGGTGGGGCTTGGTTTGACGGCCGCCACCTGGGCTTCCTCGTGCCTCACGCCGGGGCAAAGGCCCGGTCGGCAGCGATCACAGGCTGCAACACTCGCGAGGGAGGTTGCAGGAACACCACCGGGAACGCTGTCTCTACCTATCGGCCGGCCCTGCGATACCGAACGCCCGAACCGTTCGTCACGCGACGCCTCGGCCCCCGAAGTCATCTTCCTGCACCTAGACCGACACGTCTTCCAGACTCTAGCTGATCAGGTACTCCGCGACCGTGGGCTCAGGGGTATTAGCAGCGGGTCGCAGCTCTCACCGGGACTAGGCTATGCTCGCGGTGGGGAATTAGATGCCCACTGCTAGTCAGTGAGTCGCCGCAACCTCCGCAGAAGCGCTTCTCAGGCGTTAGCGTGCTGACATAGCAGGCAAGATTATGCTCGTCCATGACGTCTCCTCCTCTCCTCAGCATTTATTCCAACCTTTCGAGAAGTCCTCCTCACCGACTTCGAACCACCGGTCGCGCCGGTTACCGCCCCCGAGAGGTATTTTCACGCTTGAACAAGCCCTTTTCTTTACTGGAGCTCCGCCGATCAGCGTCTAGTTCTCGCCGGTCAACTCTGCCCGGACTTCACAGCTATGATGACTGACCGGCGAGGTTATCCCCGCGACCGGGAGGAGGCCGGTCATCCTTTCGGCTTACTTACGGTGTTTCTAGGCCCTATTCGTACGTGACCGGAATAACCGGCTGGAAGCGAAACTCTACATCCACAATCATTCGCCGCTAGACTGATCGAATCCTACTCTACTTGCGACAGCACCAATATAGATCAGCAGCCTAATTAGAAGAGCGGACTTCTGCCTCACGATAATCTCTATCTTTAGAATCAAAGCGTTCTACGTGTTTGAGGGTATTAGGGGTTAACCCCCATAGATAAAGGCCAAAGCTCGAATAGAAACCAGGAGCAAACGTCTTTCGGGGTGCGGATCCATGCATCACCAGCTTACCGGGAGGGCGAAGATAAGCACCTCGCGGTGTCTCGTATCAGCGCTGCTGACTTCATCGACAAGGGGAAGCTGCTAAAAGCCGTTTTAAGCGGCTATAGGTTTATGAGCTCAGGGCGCGTAAGAGTAAGCTCTACGGCTTCAATGGCCCTTCAGGCGGCTTTGAGGAGGTTCTGCTCCCAGCCCGCCGATGGGTTTCTCGAAAGGAGGTGGCCTGACCTCCAACACCCTGCGGAAGAACTCCGCAAAATATCGACCGCATCGCCCGCATGTCTCTGAATGTTTCCATTTGCAGGTACTTTACGCGGTCGATACTTTCCTTCATCATCGCCCGCAAGTCGGCCATTATCGACCGCGTAAAGTACCGCCCGAAGATCGACCGTGCATGAATTACCGCTTTTGCAGGTCTTTTTCCTCCTGTAAGGCGGTTGCGGGCGGTGAGGGCGATACTTCGCGGCTTTCTCTCCCCTACGCGGTTTCGGTGGTCTTCCCTTAGATTTAGAAAGAGGGCATTTTACTAGGCTTAGACAACTCAGGTAAAAGGGCGTGGATAAGTGGCAAAGATCTAGTAGCTGTGTTGTAGAACGTCTTACGGGAAGCTGGATCTCCCCCGTTGACACGCCCAGCGAGCAGCAGCGACGCTTGTGCCACTGACTCAGCTCTCTCTTTAAGTCATACGACTAAAGAATACCGTCCCGGCCACCAGTAACCCCAGCAGTGCCAGCACCAGAACCACTATCACCGGAAACAGGACCACAACCACAGCCTTGCCCGTGGTTGTACTGTGCATCTCTCTTATTCCTACCGCGGCGAGGTAGATTCCATACAGCCCCAGAAGCCCTCCGATGATCGGTATCCAGCTCACCAAGGATGTGACTGATGCATAGGCAGCAACTCGGAAAGTGGAACCAAAACCTGAGTGCGTAGACCCCACAATCAGCATGATCACCAAGTGAGCGATCCCAGCCACAACAAAAACCCCGATTACGCCGCCTATAGGCGCGAGGATCACGGACCCTATGAATTCCCCGAACCCCTGGTTCTCGGGCACCTGGAAGCCATACCCCGCCACGAACCCCTCTCCTACTCCGGCCAACCTTAGGACGCCTCCGAGTATCGCGGATATCTCAGTGCAGATCAATGCGAAAATGAGGGGGTTGAGGAGGCTACCGCGCCGGGGCAGCCCAGCGAAGAACCCCACCGGCTGAAGCACCACCTGGCGTACTGTACCTACGAAGCTTTCGAGCGGGTTGGACAGGTCGTAGTCTCCCCCTGACGTTCTCCTAACGCCCATCTCTACACCCCTTTCCTTGTAAGTTCTCCTTTAAAGCTATAGTCAACTATACCTGTAAACCTAGGATACCGGAACGCTTTGAGCCGTTCGGCCAAGTGGCCCCCGTTTCATCTCCGAACAACCTGCCGAAATCTTCATAGTGCTCAGCCTCTAGCTCGGACTTCTTCGGAAAGCTGTCGCTCTAGGAGCCGTTCTGAGCGCTCGCAGCCTCTTACCGCCCAGGGGACCTAAGAGTAAGCTCTGCGACTTTAATGGCCTTTGAAGCGGCTTTGAATAGGTCCTGGCACTCCTCGCCAATAATAGAGTAGGGTCGGGGTACCTTTAGACCTTTCCTTCGGCGCGGCAGTGAATGTTTATCCAGTGTAACCATATGTTGTGGTGATGCTTTAGCGCCAGGGGAGGAAAACGCAGAGTTTAGGGCGCTCTCAAGCCGGATCTGTTGACAATTCTGGATATGAGCCTCCGAGAAGACGTTCTCTCGGCAACCGGGCTTCCGGTGTAAGTGATTCTCGGAAATTCGAAGGCTGTATAGGCATAAGAAGGCCGGAGCGTCATAGCCTCGGCCCTTTGCTACGTTTCGGCAACCACAATAGGCCACATGCTTCTTTAGGCTTGGGCCTGCTGCTCTGGGGAGGGGATGGCACCTATCTGCTGCATCATGCCAAGCGCATCGTAGTTGTCCCAGGTTTCCTCGATCTTACCGTCGACAATGCGATCAATACTGGTCCCTGCCACCGTCACCCGGTTGCCACTAGGAGCGATGCCCATAATCTCACCCTGGTGGGTACCATTCGCTACCCAGCGAGTCGCCACCATGTCCCCTTCGGCTATCTGGTCCTGGGTGCTCAGCTGTACATCGGGGAAGGCGGTGCGGTACATACCAGCGAATTCTTTAGCGCCTTCAGGGCCGCGTATATCCTCTGGACTTGCAGGATCATGGTGTACGTAGTTAGGAGCGAAAATCTCGTCCGCTACGTCAAGGTTCCCTTGTGCGCTGAAAACCTCCTCAATCGCCCGTCGTGCGATAGCCTTGTTCTGTTCCGACATAGATCGTCTACTCCTTTCCCTGGCAACCCACTTATATTGTCCTCAATGTGACAATGACTGCATGCCGAGAGGTTGTCAAGGATTTGGGACTGCAGGTGCTTGTGTATTCACCGAGTTGCCGCAAAGGGGTCTTCTCGGAAACTCAGGGACATGAGGCATAAAAAGAGCCGGGACTGTTACGCTCC
>DASQMR010000270.1:0-3018 GCA_035645375.1 Rubrobacteraceae bacterium | reverse complement strand
GGTGGCACTCGGCATTTTGTGCTCCTCGGCACATAAGATCCTCTGAGGCGCCATCAGATTCATGCTGGATTTGTAAGCCCGTCCAACGCTTGGCAACTCCGAACTGCTCACTCGTAATGAGATTAGGTCAGCGGTTCGAGTCCGCTCGTCGCTCTGTATTTTTGTCCCTATTGCAGGAAAAACATAAAATGTCGTCGGTACATCGAAGTCTGTAGCGAGTTCTTTTACAGTAACGTGACAGTAACCGGCTGAGCTAGCATGCTGCCAACGCTTCGCGATTTATTCGCTGACTCGTACGAATTGATGAGTAGAGATTTGCGCTCCCTACTAATGTCCTTCGAATGCCTTGTCGATCTGTGGCGAGGTGCGGTAGCGACTGTTATGCCGTTAGGGTATTGGGGGCGATCGCTACATCAGAGAGGCTTTCAGCATAACTCTAACTTCTCCCATACGGAATGTTAGACTTCGATGCGCTTGGATTTGGATAACCTGGACGGTTTTCATGCAAGACCCCCGAAATAAATACCAGCGATTAGATCCATTCGACCGTGGTAATGAGAGTAGCCTGCCCCAAGTTCATGTGAGGGGATCGTTGGGGTCTTCGGAAAATTCAGCGATGCCTTCTATGCGGTCGATCGGAGGTGCCCCTTCACCTACACTAACCGGCGTGCACAAAAGCTCTGGGGCCCCTCCCAAGAAGAGCTGCTGGGGAAGAACACCTAGGAGGAGAGCACAAGCTGACGGGGGAGGCGATGTCTGAGAGCGAGAAGTTCCACCGCTTAGCCGTCGAAGCTGGTCGGATCGGAACCTGGGACTTGGACCTCCAGACGGATGAGTGCCTGATCTCGCCTACAATGGCGGAGCTAATGGACTTCTCTCCTGAGCAGACCACTGTGCCGGGCGCTCAATGGCGGAAGTCGATCGTTCCCGACGATCGGACCTTGATGTCGTCCGCCCTTACCCCCTCCATCGCGAGTGACGCGCCCTTCGATCTGGAGTTCAGGATCACGCTGAAGGACGGGACGCAACGCTGGCTGTATTCGCGCGGGGCGGTGAGCAGGGACGCATCGGGCAAGGCTGTGCGTATGTATGGTGCCTCGATCGACGTCACCGAGCGCAAACAGGCGGACGAAAAAATGCGCGAATCCGAAGAGCGTCTGCGCAGGGCAATCGAAATCGAAACGGTCGGCGTCATCTTCTTCAAGACCGACGGCAGCATCACCAACGCCAACGACGCTTTTCTCCGCATGAGCGGCTACAGTCGTGAGGACTTGGCGGAAGGACT
Source organism: Rubrobacteraceae bacterium (assembly GCA_035645375.1). Lineage (GTDB taxonomy): Bacteria > Actinomycetota > Rubrobacteria > Rubrobacterales > Rubrobacteraceae > Rubrobacter_F. The sequence continues at coordinate 1,733 of DASQMR010000270.1, read as the reverse complement.
GGTGCGGTGGGACGAGATGACACCCCCGGAGTGGATGCCGCATTCCCTCAAAGCCATCGAGGAGTTTGAATCAACCGGTCGCACTATCCCTTATGAGAAGGAATACGTCCGCAAAGACGGCTCACGCTGGTGGGCTTTGTTTGCCGCGACGCGCCTTGATAAAGAGGAGGGTGTGGAATTCATAATAGACATCACCGAGCGCAAGCGGGCCGAGGAGGAGCTGCGGAAGTCCGGCGAGCACATCACGAACATCCTGGAAAGCATCACCGACGCCTTTGTCGCCGTGGACCGTCAGTGGCGCTTTACCTACATCAATAAGCGAGCGTTGACTACCCTGCAAAGAACACGCGAAGAACTCGTGGGAAAGAACATGTGGGAGGAGTTCCCAGAAGCCGTAGGATTGCCCGCCTACCGAGAGTACCATCGAGCGATAACGTCGGGAAATTCCGTCCATTTCGAGGAGTTCAATCCTTGGCTGGACATATGGGTAGAGATCAACGCCTATCCTTCCGAGGGTGGCCTAGCAATCTACTTCCGGGACATAACCGGGCGCAAACGGGCGGAAGAGGAGCGGGATCGTCTGCGCGCCCGAGAGATCGAGGCGCGCACCCAGAAAGAGGAACGCCGCAGGATAGCACGAGATCTACACGACATGGTTCTCCAGGACCTCGCGGGCGTCCTCCAATCGTTAAGGCTTACCTACCTGCAGAACGAGGGCTCGGGATTAGGGCTGGACCTCGAGGAGGAGCTGGAAGCTTTGGGGCGGGCGACCTTGGGGTTGAGAAACGCTGTTCACGACCTGAGGGGCGAAAAGGAGCAGCCCTTCCTAAAGTCTGTCGAATCGTTGGTGGATCTGACCCGCCGGTTGACACCCGACTGCAAGATAGTGCTGGTAGTCGAGGAAGGGTTCCCGAACGGGTTTCTCGGAGAGGTGGGCGTGGAGCTGTTGCACGTAATTCGGGAGGCGTTCACCAACGCCCGGTACCACTCGGGGGCAAAGAGCATCGTGGCGACCCTCAAGGTAGAAGGGAGAGATTTGGTTGCCGAGATCTCAGACGACGGACAGGGATTCGAACTGGAGGCCGTCCCGGGCGTAGGTCTGAGCAGCATGCAAGAGCGGGCCGCTATCGTCGACGGCAATTTGGAGATCGAAAGCGAGGTGGGGAAGGGGACGAGTGTGCGCTTGCGGGTTCCGGCACCACAGACAGGATAGGATTCCGAGAGAAGATCTCGCGACGCGGATCCGCGTCATGCTCATCGAACATCAGGAGCCTGCGTGCCAGAGACATCGAATAGCAGCCGGCGTGCGCCGCGCCCAGCAGCTCCTCGGGGTTCGTACCGGGAGCCGAGCCCTCCATGCGCGAGCGGTAGGAGTAGGCGCCTTCGAAGGCGCCGCTTCCCAACCTCATCTTGCCTTCGCCGTCGCGAAGGTGCCGTGCCAGGCGGCTTCCGCTTTGTGTATCGGCATCGTCTCCTGCTCCCTTCTCTCGTATGCACTCGGATCATCGACCGAGCGTCGGCTCCTCCTACATAGCTTACCCCCACCGAACATGAGGTATTCTAGCGGTCGATGTGAGGTGAGTACGAGGATGATATTGACACCACTCTGACACCACCGGGAACGCAATACGGTGCAACGCAGGGCAAACCGGAGAAGAGAAAACCGCCTAAATATGCGGGATTTGCAACCCTGAGCAAACCCCTGCAACGCCTATTGTCTCACTCGTAATGAG
>DASQMR010000269.1:0-1973 GCA_035645375.1 Rubrobacteraceae bacterium | reverse complement strand
CGTTATGGCAGCACCGGCCAAAGCGATCGAGGTGGTGAACACCGTCGAGATCCGCGGCGAAAAACTAGTGGTCAACGTCAGCAAGAGGCATGGATCGTCCATGTTCAAGCCAACCCTGACGTACCCCCTCGATCACGTCTTAGGTGCCGAAGCGGATCCGGACATCGAGCGCAAGCTGTGGAAGGCGTGGGTGTTTGGGTGCTACGGCGAGTATTGCACCCCTGAGCCCGGGGTGAGGTTCTACAATCCCCGCCACTTTTGCGCGCACAAGGCCATCGTGATCCGGCTGCGTGAGGAGAGCTGCGAGCGGTTGGTAGTGGAGGTCGAGGACCCCGAGGGCGTCGCCGAGCGGGTCAACCGGGCGGTGGGGGCTTCCGCAGGGGCGGCCAGTCACACCTAGCCTTAAGCAGAGCGTAGGTGAAGGGGCCGGAGGCTAAACAGTCCCGGCCCTTCCTTCTGCCCTTATTCACCCGAGTGCGTGGAACAGGAATTCTCCGAAGTTTGCCGTACCCCAATTCTCGGAAATTCGGTTGGACGGTGTTGCAACCTTATACAGAGATAGTCTCATACCATCCCTATTCCTCCGCCCGAGTACCGAACCCACCACACTAGGCCAACACACATGAATATTTTAGCTAGACGACGTGAGCGCTGGACTAATAACACTACTAATCCGGTTGTCTACACCCCTATGGCAGGGCAGTTCTATCCGCCGAAGATGATACGTTGCCACTAAGACCAGGGCTGCTCTGAGCCCTCCTCCTGCGCCTCTACTGCGGCTGGGCGGGGCTGCGCCTCTCCCGTAGGCTCAGCGGGACATCCTCCTGCGCAGGACGACGGCGTCGACCACGAGCATGATGAACCAAGAGTAGATGGCGGCTTGAATGCTGAAGAAGGAGATGCCTATAGAGAGCAGGAAGATGGCGGGTATGGTCAGGCCCCTGATTATGAAGAACCGAATCGTCGCAGGGTCTTGGACCTCGTCTACCATCCAGTCATTCCTGGTGGTGTGCCAGTGGATGGCAGTGAGCAGGAGCCTGCCCACCGCGAGTGTCCCGGCGTAGACGGCTACGGGAAGCCGGTGGTCGCCGTACTCGCCCAGCAGGGAGGTGGGGAAGGGCACGAACGCCACAAACATGAGGAACAGGAAGTTGAGGCAGAGCAGGCCCCGATCATAGCTCCTTATGTTGCGGAAGATGCTGTGGTGGATGAGCCAGAAGGTGCCGATCCCCACGAAGCTCAAGAAGTAACCAAGATACTTGGGCCACAAGGAGAGTAACGCGGTCGGTAGGTCAGCGGCGACCAGGTTTTCCGGTATGTCGGGCACCCGTATGTCGAGCACCAAGAGGGTCAGGGCGATAGCAAAGACGCCATCGCTAAGGTTGACGATGCGGTCCCTGTCCTTGCTTGTTTCCCTTTCTCCCGTTCCGAGCACTGATTGCCTCCCAACTTGCCTTTTCGCTGTCGGTAGTCTAGGCCAGCGCGCAGTAGACAACTGGGTCTGGGCGAGTAGTCTCTCCTAACGCCTTGCTAGGACCGGGGTCTATTAGCCTCAGCCTTCCCTCTTGCCTTTATTCACCAACGACGTAGAACAGGAATTCTCCGAAGTTCGCCACTCGCTCGCAAAAGTTTCGAGAAAAAGCGCACACTCCTCTCGAACTCATCCGCAGTTCATCGGACCGTGCTTTTCTGATGGTCTAATGGCTTCGCGGTGCATCCGGGCGCTACGAGAAGGGCAAAACCCGTCACGAGGCGGGGCATGCAAGGCGGGCAACCGCGAAAGACAGGCTGGTTACCCAAACTGACGGAGGTGCGGCTCCGTGGGTGGGGGCAATTGAGGCCGTACCGATCAGTATGCTGATGCCCGTAGGGCATACAGCTAGTACCCCTCCCCGTTGAAGGTACTCCACTCAATCCATGAGAGAATGAAGGTCGATTCTTCACGTGCCCCGGGCTGGGCGCCAAGGGATCTA
>DASQMR010000268.1:0-10924 GCA_035645375.1 Rubrobacteraceae bacterium | reverse complement strand
GCGGTCGCCGCCGCGGTCGCCGCCGCGGTCGCCGCCGCGGTCGCCGCCGCGGTCGCCGCCGCGGTCGTCACCTTGTTCGTCCCGCTGCTCGGCGGTGCGCTCGGGTCGGTCGGCCTGCTCCTCGCGCTCCTCTTTCTTCGGGCGGAGAGAGAGGGAGAGACGGCGGCGCTTCGCGTCGACGTCGATGATGCGCGCGTCCACCTCGTCGCCGGAGCGAACGATCTCATCCGGCGTCTCGACGTGGTGCTCGGCGAGCTCGGAGATGTGGATGAGCCCTTCGACCCCTTCCGCGACCTCGACAAAGGCGCCGAAGGAGACCAGCTTGGTAACGCGCCCCTGGATCTGCCCCCCGACCTCGACCTGCTCGACGATCTCCTGCCACGGGTCCTTGCGCGTCTGCTTGAGGCCTAACGAGATCCTCTCTCGGTCTCGGTCCACCTCCAAAACCTTGACCTCGACGTCTTCGCCTACCTCGACGACCTCGCTCGGATGGTCGACGTGGTTCCAGCTGAGCTCGGAGATGTGAATAAGCCCGTCGATACCTTCGAGGTCTACGAACGCCCCGAAGTCCACGAGGTTCGAGACCGTACCCTGCACGATATCGCCCTCCTGAAGCGTCGTGAGGATGCGGTTGCGCTCCTCCTTGCGCTCCTCCTCTAGCACGGCGCGGCGGCTCAAGACCACGTTGTTGCGGCTACGGTTCAGCTCGATGACCTTGCACTCAAGGCGCTGGCCCATAAACGAGTCGAGGTTTCTGACGCGCCGGATGTCGACGAGGCTCGCCGGCAAGAAGCCGCGCAGGCCGATATCGATGATCAGACCACCCTTCACCACCTCGATGACCGGACCCTCGACTGTGCGCTGATCCTGGTGGGCCTCCTCGATCCGCTGCCAAGCCTTCTCAAAGGCGGCTCGCTTGGCCGAGAGGATGAGCCGCCCGTCGGCGTCCTCCTTCTGCAAGACCAGCGCCTCTATGTGCTGGCCGAGATCCACGATCTCGTGCGGGTCCACGCCCTTGCGGATAGAGAGCTCGTTCGAGGGAATAAGCCCCTCGGACTTGTAGCCTATGTCTACGAGAACCTCGTCCTTGTCTATGCGGACAACATCCCCCTCAACGATATCACCGTCCTTGAAGTCTATAAGGACGGAATCGTCTATAGGGACGATCTCCCCGTTCTCCTCCTTGAAGAAGTCTTTCATGGTAAGCGTCCGGGACGCGTTCTCAGTAGTGTTCGCCATGTAGAAGTTGCTTTCCTTGTCTTTTGATTGCCAAATCGTGATTATACAAGATACACGCGTACGTATATTTACTACCGGGAGACGGGCCTCACCCGCCCCCATCTCTCCCCGGCCTTGACCTCGACCTCCAGCGGCGGATACAGCTCGTATGCAGCCACCATCCTCTCCGTCGCGAGCGCCGCGACCTCCTCAACCCGGCTCTCGTCTGCGTCGAAGACGAGCTCGTCGTGAACCTGCATCAGCATGTCTGTTTTCAGGGCGCGAAGTCTAGGGGTCAGGTCGACCATCGCCACCTTTATGATGTCGGCGGCCGTCCCCTGCACCCGGGCGTTGAACGCTATCCGCTCCCCGAGCTTCCGGACGTTCTTGTTCGGGTCTCTTAGCTCTTTCACATACCTTCTACGCCCGAAGAGGGTGGTCACGTAGGGCTCGCCGCCCTCTCTTGCGGCTCTCTCTTCGGCCTCCGCATAGGTGCTCTGCATAAACTCCGTCACCCTCGGGTAGCGCTCGAGGTACCGCTTGATGTACCGCTCGGCCTCCGCCGGATGCACGTTCCCGAGCCGCGTCGCCAGCCCGAAGCCCGAGATGCCGTACATGATCCCGAAGTTCACCATCTTCGCCCGTCTGCGCAGCTCCGGCGTCACGCTCTCGGGCCTGACGTCGAAGACCTCGGCTGCGGTACGGGTATGGACGTCCTCCCCGCCGGTGAACGCCTCGACCAGCGCCGGCTCGCCGGTCATGTGCGCGAGGATCCTGAGCTCTATCTGCGAGTAGTCGGCGATGACGAGCCTGCGGCCCGGCGAGGCGGTAAAAGCATCCCGGATGCGGGTGCCCATCTCGGTGCGTATCGGGATGTTCTGGAGGTTCGGCGAGTCGCTTGAGAGTCGCCCCGTAGCAGTCGTCGTCTGGTTGAGCGTGCCGTGTATGCGGCCATCCTCCCCGATCAGCTTCACCAGGCCGTCTATATACGTGCCCTTCAGCTTCGCGAGCTCGCGGTAGGCGATGATCCTGTCCGCTATAGGGTGCTCGATAGCGAGCTGCTGCAAGACCTTGGCGTCGGTCGAGTAGCCGGTCTTGGTCTTGCGGACCGGCGGGATGCTCATTTCTTCGAAGAGAACCTCGCCGAGCTGCTTCGGGGAGCCGATGTTGAACGGGTGCCCGACCTCCTCGTAGATACGCACCTCGAGCTCAGAGATACGGGTCTCTATCTCCGCCCCGACCTCCTCCAGGGTCGAGACGTCGACCGGCATCCCGATCCTCTCCATCTCCCCCAGCACGTCCGCGAGCGGCAGCTCCACATCGTAGAAGAGCCGCGCGAGCGCCATCTCCTCAAGCTCCCCGTTGAGCCTCGGCGAGAGCATACGTATCAACGCCGCCCGCCGCGCCGCCTCGCGCACCGCCATATCCTCATGCGAGACCTCTACCTCCGCCAGCCCTCGCTCGCTCGCCAGGGCCTCCAGCTCGTAGCTCCCAAGTCCCGGCTTCACGAGATACCCCGCGAGAAACGTGTCGAAGTCAGTACCACGCACGCCGAGGCTCTTAGCATCGTGGACCTTCAAGGAATTCTCGGGGACCCCGTCCGTAAGACGCGCCTCGTCCTCCGAAACGGCAACACACCAACGCCCGTCTCCAACCGGCGCCGCCGCGACCGGCACGAAGGAGAGCTCGACCGGCTCCTCCGAGACGCGCACCAGGGTCCTCTCAACTGGCGGAAGGTCCTCGCCGCCCACGACCGGCAGCGCGGCGAAGCGCGGCTCCAGACTCCTGAACTCGTAGCGGCGCACCATCTCGCGGCTCTGCGGCGAGACGCCCTCAAACCTCAAAGCCTCCGCGTCGAACTCGACTGGCGCGTCGAAGCGCATTCTCGCCAGCTCCAACGAAACAAAGGCGCTCTCGCGACCCTCTTCGAGCTTCTTGCGCGTCCCCTTAGCATTGACCTCATCGAGGTTCTCGTAGAGGTTCTCCACGGTCCCGAACTGTTGAAGTAGGCTCGACGCGCCCTTGGGGCCGATGCCGCGCACGCCGGGGATGTTGTCCGAGGGATCACCGGTTAGGGCCTTGTAGTCGGGGATCTGCTCCGGAGTAACGCCGTACTCTTCGATGACCTCCTCGCGCCCATACTCCTTCGTCTCCGAGACGCCGCGCGTAGTCCTCAAGACCTTCACCCGACCGTCCACGAGCTGCATCGCGTCCTGGTCACCGGTGACAATCTTGAGGTCCACGTCCTCGGGGATGCGCCTGCTAAGCGTCGCCAGCACGTCATCGGCCTCAAAGCCCTTGGACCGGACGGCAGGGATGTTCATGGCTTCCAGGATCTCGTCGAGGTGATCGAGTTGTACCCTCAACTCCTCAGGCATCGAAGAGCGCTGGGCCTTGTACTCCGGGTAGACCTCCAGCCGAAACTGCGGCTTCCCGCTGTCCCAGACCACCCCGAGCCCGACCTCTTCATCGGAGTCGAGCAGCTTGAGCAACATGCTCGTAAACCCGTATAGGGCGTTGGTCGGCAGGCCGCTCGTCGTCGCTATGCTCTGCGGCAGCGCATAGAACGCCCGGTAGAGCAGGGAGTAGCCGTCGATGAGGTAAATGCGCATTCCCTGTGATTATACCGGAGGGTGCGGCTAAATCTCTCCCAGGTACGCCTCGCGCACCTTCGGGTCCTCGCGCAGCTTCTCGGCAGGAGCGGCGTTGACGACGGCACCGGTCTCCAGCACGTAGCCGCGGGTGGCGATCTCCAGCGCGACATTGGCGTTCTGCTCAACGAGCAGTATCGTCGTGCCCTGCTTGTTTATCTCCTCGATGATCTGGAAGATGCGCTCCACGAGCACGGGCGCGAGGCCCATCGAAGGCTCGTCCAGCAGAAGCAGCCTCGGACGGCTCATGAGGGCGCGGCCGATGGCGAGCATCTGCTGCTCGCCGCCGGACATCGTGCCAGCCTCCTGCCTCGCCCGCTCTTTGAGACGCGGAAAGAGGTCGAAGACGCGATCCATGTCCTGCCGGATCTCGGCACGATCGTTGCGGTGGTAGGCGCCCATCTCCAAATTTTCGAGCACCGTCATACGGTGAAAGACCTTGCGCCCCTCCGGGCTCTGGGCTATGCCCTTACCGATCATGCCGTGCGCCGGTACGCCCTGTATCTCCTCACCTCGGAAGACGATCCTCCCCTTCCTTGGCGGCAGTATCCCGTGTATAGAGCGCAGCGTCGTCGTCTTCCCGGCCCCGTTGGAGCCGATTAGCGTGACGACCTCGCCCTCCTCGACGGTTAGGGAGACTCCTCTCAAGGCGTGGATGTTGCCGTAGTAGCTGTGTATGTTCTCTACTTCGAGGAGCGCCACCTCTTATCCCGTCCTCGCCGTGCCGAGGTAAGCCTCGATCACTCTGGGATCCGCGCGCACCTCCGCCGGAGAACCCTCAGAGATCTTCTCTCCATGGTCAAGCACCGTCACCCTGTCGGAGATGCTCATGACGACCCTCATCTCGTGCTCGATCAGGAGGATAGAGATACCGCGCTCTTCCCGCAGGCGCCCTATGAGTTGCGTGAGGCGCGCCGTCTCCTGCGGGTTCATCCCGGCCGTCGGCTCGTCGAGCAAGAGAAGCTTCGGTTCGGAGGCCAGAGCCCGCGCGATCTCCAACCGCCGCTGGTCCCCATAGGGGAGGTTTTTGGCGAACGTCTCCCGCCCCCGCAGGCCCACGAAACGCAGGAGCTCGACCGCCCTCTCACGCGCCTCCTTCTCCTCGCGCCGTACCCCGGGGGTCCGCAGGATGGAGCCGAGGATGCCGCTCTTGAGCCGGGTATGCATCCCGGCCAGCACGTTATCTACGGCGCTCATCGTCCCGAAGAGGCGGATGTTCTGGAAGGTGCGGCCGATCCCCATCCGCGCCCGCTGATGCGCCCCGAGCCGCGTAACGTCCGTGCCGCTGAAGACGAAGCTCCCCGAGGTCGGCTTGTACAGGCCGCTCACCATATTGAAGAACGTCGTCTTCCCCGCGCCGTTCGGGCCGATGAGGCTGACGATTCCCCTCCCGGGGATGTCGAAGTCAACCGAGTTGACAGCCACGAGGCCGCCGAAGACCTTGGTTATGCCGCGAGCTTCGAGGATCTTCGACGTCCCCGCCCCGTTTCCCGCTTCAAGCGACACCGGTGACCTCCGTGGCGCTGTCGTCGTCATCACCCTCGCGTAACTCCTCCTGACGCTGGCGGTTCGGGATTATGCCCTCGGGTCTCAGCAGCATCATCGCAACCAGGATCACGCCGAAGAGGAAGTAGTTGTACTTGGGGATATCCACGTTTGCCAGGAAAGGGCTCGAGAGAGCCGTACCGATGTCGTGCACCCACGTGTTTAGCTGCGGCAGAAAGTAGAAGTTCGCGCCTTGCAACACGATAGCGCCTAGGATCACGCCGTAGATGTTCCCCATCCCGCCCAGAACGACCATGCAGAGGATCAGCACAGAGACGTTGAACGAGAAGCTCGACGGGAAGATGCTCTTTATGAACGCCCCGTAAAAGGCCCCCGCGAACCCGCCGAAGGTCGCGCCCAGAGCATACGCCCAGAGCTTCGTCGTCACCAGGTTCACGCCCATCGCCGCCGCCGCGGTCTCGTCCTCGCGCACCGCGATCCAGGCCCGCCCGAGCCGCGAGTCCCTCAGGCGTATGTTTACGAAGACCGTAATGAGGACCAACACCAGAATCGTGTAGTACCAGGGGTTTAGGTCGAGCGTCCCGAACTGCTGCCAACCCCTTGAAGGTACGAATGGGATACCGGGCGAGTCTATTCCCTTGATGCCGACCGTACCGTTGGTGAGATTGTAACCGAAGATGTCGTCCCCGTTTATGAAGAAGCGCGGGATAATCTCTCCGAACCCGAGGGTAACGATGGCGAGGTAATCTCCCCGCAGCCTCAAGGTGGGCGCCCCGATAATAACGCCCCAGAACGCCGCGAAGGCTCCGGCTCCGAGGAGCAGGATCCAAAACGAGACGTGTATCCCCGGCAGGGAGCCGCTGGTAGGTAGCGCCGAGAGGAAAGAGAAGTTCACACTGCTGAAGTGGGTAGAGGCGAACCAGCCGACTACGTACGCCCCCAGCGCATAGAACGCTACGAACCCGAGGTCCAGAAGCCCCGCGAAGCCGACGACGATGTTGAGCCCCAGGGCGAGCATCACGTACACGGCCACCACGATCACCGGAAACATCAGGTTCACGCCTAGAACCTCGTTTATGAGCGGGAACAGGAACGCCAGCAGGATCAAACCGGCCGGCAACCCGAAGCGCTTCAGGGCCGCCCTCGACGACGCCACTTACTCTCCCCCGCCGCCCTGGACCGCGGAGCGGTCGCCCAACAGGCCGCGCGGCCGGAAGACCAGGACCAGGATGAGCACGGTGAAGATCACGACATCCGTCCACCTAACGCCGATGTACTGGTCGGTCATCGAGCCGACAACGCCGATGAGTATTCCTCCCACCACGGCTCCGGTGAGGTTCCCGATGCCGCCCAGAACGGCGGCTGTGAACGCGTAGAGCCCCTGCCTGAGCCCGATGTCGAACACGGTCGTGCCGTTGAAGAGCCCGAACATCACGCCCGCAGCCCCGGCGAGGATTCCGCCGAGGAGAAAGGCTATGGAGATGGTGCGGTTGACATTTATGCCCACCATCGCCGCAGCCTCCTTGTCCTGTGCTACGGCGCGCATCGCTTTACCCTGCTTCGTGCTGCTGATGAAATAGGAGAGGGCGACGAGGAGCGGCACCGTCACCACGAGAACGAAGAGATCCTTCCAGCGGAAGGTGATCTCGTCTGTTACCCCGGCGAGTATGTTGGCGCTGGAGATTAGGGACGGAAAAGGTATCTGGGAGGCGTCCTTCCAAGCGAGGCCAACGTTCTGCAGGATGAACGACATGCCGATGGCCGTGATGAGCACCGCCAACCGCGGTGAGTTGCGCAAGGGTTTATATGCTATGCGCTCCATTCCGACGTTGACGAGGCCGCACACGACCATCGCAACCACGAGCGCGAAGAGCACCCCTACTATCTTCAACGCGGTCCCGCTGCCCCCGTCTATCGGGGCGAATAATCCCAGGCCCAGAAACGTGCCGCTCAACACCGTAACACCGGTGAAGGAGCCGATCATAAAGTTGTCGCCGTGGGCGAAGTTGATGAGTTCGATGATGCCGTAGACGAGCGTGTAGCCCAGAGCGATCAGTGCGATGATGGCCCCGTTGGTCAGCCCTATAAGGAACTGCGAGGCGAACTGGCCGGGATCCCTGACCGCCTGCACGAGCAGCAGGATCACTAGAGCCGCGATGATCGCCACGGCGATGCGCGACGACCAGCTCGAAGCCCTGACTTTGTCGAGGAGGGCCGCACCCTTTGGCTTCGCCTCTTGCGTGGTAGCCATACCGTTACCTTCTCTAGAGCGGGGGACCAGAGTAGATCCCCCGCCTTTACCTTTGAAGTAGCTAAGCCCCGCTGACGTCGATGACCCTGTCGAACTCGAACTCGCCGTCTACTACCCGGTTTCCGGAGAGCTGAGTGAGGGTAGTGTCACCGTCCGCGTCGAAGCTCCAGGTGCCTACGGTGCCATTGTAGTCTTGGGTCGCGAACAGCTCCCGAACGACGCCCGCTCTCGTGACCTCGCCGTCAGCGTTGTAAGCCCTCTCGATAGCGTCGAGCATCACGTTGGCTGCCTCGTAGCCGTAGGTGGTGTACGCCTCGATGCTCGAATCGGGGAACCTCTCCTCGTACTTCGAGACGAACTCCTGGCCCGCGCCGGGGAGCTCGCTCGCGGGCAATCCGCCGAAGGTTATGTAGATGCCGTCGGCTGCGTCACCTGCAGCGCTGAGGAACTCCTCCTCCAGGATCCCGTCCGGGCCCATGAAGAGCACCTCCGAGTTGTTCATCCCGACTCCTACCTTGTCGGAGACGAGCTGTCCGGCGTTGTTCTGGGTAATGCCGCCGAAATAGATGGCGTCCGGCTGCGTCTGGGCTATCTGGGTCATGAGCGAGCGGTAGTTAGCCGCGTCGCCGTCTATGCTCTCGCGCCCCAATACTTCTATACCGAGGTCCCCGGCGGCTGCCTGGACCTGGTCGGCGAGTCCCTTGCCGTAGGTCTCCTGGTCGTCGAGGATGTAAACGCTCTGGACGCCCAGGTCTTGCATGTAGACGGCGCCCGCGCGGCCTTGCTTGTCGTCGGCCACGATCACGCGCGTGTAGTTGCGCTCGCCGGTCGGATAGTACTGCTCGGGCTCGGCGGGCTCGCCGCCCTCCTTGGTCAGTCCCAGGGCCGTGTTAGCAGGGCTGACCATGGCGAGTCCAGCCTGATTGAGGATCGGGATCTCCACCGCAGCACACCCCGAGTTGAACGGCCCGATCCAACCAACTATAGACTCGTCCTGGGCCGCAGTCTGCGCGTTCTCACTGCACCGAGCCTCGTCCCACTGTCCGGCCTGGGCCGTGGCGTCGTCCTGGGAGGTGTAGGTGATCTGTACGTCCCCGGCCATGTAATCTCGCTCCTCCAAGGCCAGCGTTATGGCGTTGACGATGGTCTCGTTCTGCGGTCTGGAGGATCCCTGCAACGGCAGATCGCTCACGATCGTAGCGGCGGGCGCGTCGCCTCCCCCACCACCGCCGCCACCACCCTGCTCCCCGCCGCCGCATCCCACGGCAAGGAGCGCCGCCGCCAGCACCGCGAGCATCCCTACCCGACGTCTCTCCTTCACCCTGCCTCCTTCATAGGCCCCGCCAACTGATCGCTAGTCCCCACAACGCTTATGCTTAAGCGTCATTTAACAAAATTATCCTATCGCCGGCTTCTCCGTGTCAACAAAGCGAAGCATTTTCGGCCCATGGTATAATCCCCGTCGCAGTTCCCTTACGCCGGAGTGGCGGAATCGGTAGACGCGCCGGACTCAAAATCCGGTGAGGGTGACCTCGTGTGGGTTCGAGTCCCACCTCCGGCACCAAGATGATTTGCAGGGGTTTCTTCAGATCCAAACCCCTCATTTCTTACCTCTACCTAATAGCTGACATCCTATTTGACACCCTATTGACCTAGAAAGAGGCAATATGGGCAGAAGACCGAAGGGTGAAGGCTCCATCGTTAAGAGAGCAGATGGAAGGTGGCAGGGTGCATACCAAGACAACGGCAAGCGTAGGTACGTTTATGGCAAGACTAGAAAAGAAGCAGCAGAGAAACTACGTAAGGCCATTTGGAATGTTGACTCTGGCAAGCTAGAAGACAGCAACAAAACCCTAGGGGCTTATCTTAGTGATTGGCTGTACACGACAAAGAACACCCTCAGGGTCAGTACCTTCAAAAGGTACGAGCAGATAGTCTGTGTTCATCTGATTCCTGGATTGGGTGAACGCTCAGAGAAGAAAGGTTTCGGAAAGGATGTAGCCGCACTTATACGGGCGAAGAACGATTATAAGCACGATCGTGGGCCAGTTATCCTAGAAGACATCGTTGAAGCCTCGCAAGTAGTGCAGGAGACGTTGAAGCGATGTATGGAAGCACTAGCATTTCTTACCGACTACGCTATCCGACAGGTGGAGGACGTAAAAGTCAGCCCTAGGAGAGACGAGTTCTTACTAAAGTGCCTGCGCTATACGGGCGATCATCCAAGCTTCCCTCAGGAGGATGTGGTTTTTCACAGGGGACTGACGGAGCGAGACCTGTACCTGGATCTGGGAAGACAAAACTGGGTACCGCTTTACCCCTTTATCGCCACCCTGAATTGTTCACACTGCAAAGTTAAAGAGACCTACTTTATTGATATGTGGGATCAAAGAAGGGGAACGGCTCGCATGAAGAGCTTCGAGCGAGGTCATACGAGGAGTGACTCGCAGATTTCTGATGCTCTAGCAACTTGAAGAGTATAAGAAGTTGGATCTGTGCGAGGGGGTTAGGTTAGTACTTGACGATAACCCACACTGCATGAATTATGCCAGGGATATAGCCAAGGATCGTCAGCACGACGTTGATCCAGAACTGCCTGCCAATACCTACCTGTAAGAATACTCCTAGAGGTGGTAAAAGTATCGCGATTATGATTCGCAGCAGATCCATCTAAAGCCTCTCTGTGTTGACCTAGCTTACCTTTGATCACGCTGCTTCTCTAAGACAGTTGCCGCTCTGCTCCTTGAACGCAGCCACTGTGTAGAGCAAAGGCTGAAGGGTTATTTGGCGAGTCAATATCAGGACAAAACTTATAGTTCTGCTTGTATAGGCTGATAAGCCTTATGTTAAGGAACATTTACCTGAAATTTTAGGTCTCTTAACTATAGATTGGTATAAGTGAATCATGATCGACAAGCTAAGGAAGAGAAAGAGGGATCCTCATGGAGACCAGGATTGATACTGGCTACGTGGATGCCCAAGAAGCCGCAAGGATACTTGGAGTGAATCAACGTACTGTGCGAAACCTCGTGGCTTGTGGGCAGCTAGAACCTAAGTCTGCCTACGTGGATACTGAAGAAGCCGCAAGGGTGCTTGGGGTGAGTCAACGCGCTGTGCGAAACCTCGTGGCTCGTGGGCAGCTAGAGCCCAAGAGAGACGGAGAAGCTATGGCCACGCGCCTTCTGATATCAGTATCCTCTCTGGAGAGGCTGCATTCAGAACAGTAGCTTACAGCGTCTGTAATTGGTAGCAATTTATGATGCGCAGCAAATCTATCGAACTCCTCCTTATACCGGCT
>DASQMR010000267.1:0-2478 GCA_035645375.1 Rubrobacteraceae bacterium | reverse complement strand
ACCCATGGCGAGCAAAAGATACCCGACGGACACCTATCAGACGCCGAGTGGTCGCTGCTGGAGCCGCATCTCCCGGCGCCGAAGCGGCGGGGACGTCCGAGGCTGCACAGCCCCCGCGAGATCTTGAACGCCGTCTTCTACGTCCTCAAGAGCGGCTGCCAGTGGCGGATGCTGCCGAGGGACTTCCCGCCCTGGAAGACGGTGTTCCACTACTTCAGGAAATGGCGCATCGACGGGGTTTGGGAGCGGATGAACCGCGTCCTACGTCGGCGGTTAAGAGGCTCCGCCAGTAGGCTATGGTCGGCGACAAGGTCGGCCTTCCCAGCGGTAATGGGTCCAACCCTTGCGCACGAGCCTGCCCACGGTAATTACTATTGCGCAGAAGGCAAGCCAGAAGTCGATGACCTGATCTACCCGCTCGGTGCACCAGACCAACTTCTTCTTGTGGGCGTTGCTCCACGAATTCGTCCTCTCCACCACCCACCGTTTGGTGGCCGCAATCGGAGACCTGGCTTTCCCTTCTTAGAGATCTGTGCCAGGAGGCCGCGAAGGTAGAGCTTCTGTCGGGTACTCTTTGAATCGTAGCCACGCTCGAGGTGGACGCTGATCCCGAATAGCTCGGGCAATTCTCCCACTACCTCCAGGGTGTCCAGGGTCTCGTCTAGCAGCGGGGAGTCGTGGCGGTTGGCCGGAGCAGCAATAGTGCCTAGAGCGGGATGCCGTCGGCATCCACGACCATCGAACGCTTGATGCCCTGTTTGCCCCGATCTACGGGACTTCTGCCTGCTTTCTCACCGCCGCAGGGGGCCTTGGTGACTTGGTGATGCAGCAATCTACGGCTATATCGGAGAGATCAAGACCGATCATCCGATCATAGGAGGCGAGAGCTATCTTCTGTAGCTGCTCCATTACTCCCGCGGCGATCCACTCGTCGCGCCGACGCCTGATCGTGCTCGCCGAGCATCCGTGGTCGGCGATCCTCTCGTAGGCACAGCCGAAGACCAGAACCTGAACGAGCTTCTCGAAGACCACCCTGTCGGGTATGCGGGGATTGTGGCAGCCCAGAGGATGGGTCTGTTGCCTATCGGGAAGCAGAGCGGAGAACTGGTCCCAGATAGGGTCGATGAGGCATGATGGGAGGGCGGGCATGGGCTCTGCTCCTCGTTCGGAAAGCGTCAGGAACTTCCTGAATGATTTTGCAGAGTCCACGCCCCACTTACAGGCGGGTGCTTACCTCCCTACTGGCGCGGCCTCTGATACCAAGTCCTTCTGTATAATTGCACATTATGCCAAAGACCATAAAGCTCGTTGCGCACCTGAGCCATGAAGAGTTGGAGAGCCGTTACCGCAAGGCCCTAGATCCGGTAGAGCGCAGCCACTACCAGATCCTCTGGCTCATCGGCCAGGGCAAGACCACCACAGAGGTCATGGAAGTCACCGGGTACTGTCGGGCATGGATCCAAAGGCTCGCCCGCCGCTACAACGCCGATGGCCCCGAGGCGCTCGGAGACCGTCGCCACGCAAATCCGGGTGCCAAAGAGAGGGCACTGCTCGACGCCGACCAACAAGAGGAACTGGCGGAGGCCTTGAGAAAGCCTCCTCCAGACGGGGGGATGTGGAACTCCAGGAAGGTCGGCGAGTGGATCGAGCAGAGGACCGGCAGGGTAGTGAACCAGAAAAAGCAGAGGGGCTGGGACTATTTGAAGAGGCTCAGGCAAAGCCCGAAGGTCCCAAGGCCCCGTCACTCATCGGCTAACACCGCCGAGCAGGAGGCTTTCAAAAAAGGCTCCCTATGAGAGTGATGAGGCTCAAGGAAGCTTACCCGACAGCGAAAGTGGAGGTCTGGAGCGAGGACGAGCACCGACTGGGCCTCAAGCCCATCGTTCGCAAGGTGTGGAGCCCCATCGGAGAGAGGCCGATGGTGAAGGTCCACCAACGCTACGAGTGGACCTACCTCTACGCCTTCGCGCACCCCAGCACCGGCCAGGTCCACTGGCTCATCTTTCCCACCGTGAACGCGGAGGTATTCTCGTTGGCATTGGAGAGCTTCGCCAGGGAGGCGGGAGCGGGAAAGAGAAAACGCATCCTGCTCGTGCTCGATGGGGCCGGGTGGCACACGGCAAAGAAGCTGCGGGTGCCAGAAGGGATACACCTGGAGTTCCTGCCTTCTCACTCGCCGGAGCTACAGCCCTCCGAAAGACTCTGGCCGCTCTCGGACGAGGCGGTTGCAAACCGCCACTTCGAGCGGATCGAGGAGATGGAGGAGGCTCTGGTGGAGCGATGCATGTCGCTGGGCGAGCAGCCGGAGGTGGTCCGTTCGTACCTACGCTACCACTGGTGGCCGGATGCCGCGTGAAGAGCGAACCTACTCAAACGGACTTGGTATCACTTGGTCGTCGCGCATGAGTATCCTCCAGGCACCGCCCTCCAAGACTGCTTCCTAGGTGGCCGTGTCCTGAAATGTCTCCCCGTCCTGTG
>DASQMR010000266.1:0-5612 GCA_035645375.1 Rubrobacteraceae bacterium | reverse complement strand
CAGAGTCTGGTTGATCCTTTTGACCACGTGCGGCACCGAGTTGGCCGGGTAGAGGCTCTGGTCAGGATACATCTGCCCGGCGAGGTTGGCGTCTCCCGCAACCTGCCAGCCGGAGAGGTAAATAGCTTCAAGCCCTGCCTTGACCTGCTGCATGGCCTGGTTACCCGTAAGCGCCCCAAGCGCCCGGACGAAAGGACGCTCGTGCATGAGCTCCCACAGCCGCTCCGCGCCCATCCGGGCGAGCGTCTGCTCAATCACGACCGAGCCCCGCAGCCGCGCCACGTCCTCGGCGCTGAACGGTCTCTCGACCCCCTCGAAACGAGGAGAGTTAAAGTACTCCTCTATCTGTGAAACCTGGTTACCGTTGAGCATCGATCCTTCTCCTTCTGATAGGATTGCGCCTTTACTCCGTATCTATGTGCAGTAGAGACATAAGTGTAGCCTGCATACAATCATTGTGTAAACCTTTTCGGGCCGTGTCAAATGGTACTCGCCTGCGCCGTGCCCGAAGCACCGGGAGCGGGCGGTGGGCGGACCGCGCCGCCCGCTCCTTTGCCGGGAAGGGTTGGGATCTCTGCCCCTTCTAGTCCAGGTACTCGTAGCCGGGAAGGGTCAGGAACTCGACGAAGTCATCGTCGGTGGAGATGCGATCGAATAGCTCGGCGGCCTTGCCGAACTCGTCTCTCTCGTAGCGCTCCTCGCCCACCAGCTCTTTGATGTTCTCTAGCTCCTCGGAGAGGACCTGGCGGAACAGCTCGACCGTCACCTCGGTGCCGTCTTCGAGTACGCCCTGGTCGTTATGGATCCACTGCCAAACCTGGGAGCGTGAGATCTCCGCCGTCGCGGTGTCCTCCATGAGCCCGAAGATCGGCACGGCTCCGCGTCCCGCGAGCCACGCGGCGAGATACTGCACGCCGACGTTGACGTTGCTCCTGAAGCCGGCTTCAGTGATGTCCCCCTCCGGCTTCTCCAAAAGGTCGGCGGCGCTCGGGTTTACGTCGTCGCGCTGCTTGTCGATCTGGTTCGCCTGAGGCATTACCGCGTCGAAGACCTCGCGGGCGAGCGGCACCATACCCGGGTGGGCCACCCAGGTACCGTCGTGCCCGTCGTTCGCCTCGCGCTCCTTATCGGCCCGAACCTTGTTGTAGGCCGCCTCGTTTTCCTCCGGATCTTTGCTCGGAATCTGGGCGGCCATCCCGCCGATAGCGTGTGCCCCGTGCTGGTGACAGGTCTTGATCGCCAGCAGCGAGTACGCCCGCATGAACGGAACGGTCATCGTCACCTGCGCTCGGTCGGGGAGCAGGAGGTCTTTGTTCCGAAACTTCTTTATGTAGCTGAAGATGTAGTCCCACCGGCCGCAGTTGAGGCCAGCTGAGTGCTCGCGCAGCTCGTAGAGGATCTCGTGCATCTCGAACGTGGCCAGGATCGTCTCTATAAGCACGGTCGCCTTGATGGTCCCCTGCGGTATCCCAAGCTCGTTCTGGGCCATGACGAAGACGTCGTTCCACAGTCTCGCCTCCAGGTGGCTCTCCATCTTCGGCAGGTAGAAGTACGGGCCGGAGTCCTGGTCCACCAGGTTCCGCACGTTATGGAAGAAGTACAGGCCGAAGTCGAAGATACCCGCCGGCACCTGCTTACCGTCCACGAGCATATGCTTCTCGAAGAGGTGCCAGCCGCGCGGCCGCGCAATCAGAACGGCCACGTCCTCGTTCAGTTCATAGACCTTGCCAGAGTTGGGGTCCTTGTAGGTGATGGTCCGGTTCACGGCGTCGCGCAGGTTTAGCTGGCTCTCCAACATGTTGTGCCACGTCGGGCAATTGGCGTCTTCGAGGTCCGCCATCCAGGTCGCTGCCCCCGAGTTGAGCGCGTTGATCGTCATCTTGCGATCCGGTGGACCCGTCAGCTCGACGCGCCTATCCTGAAGATCGCCGAGGATAGGGGCTATCTGCCAGTCGCCCTCACGAATCTCTTGCGTCTCCGGCAGGAAGTCGGGCATCTCGCCAGCGTCTATGTGCTCCTGGCGCTCGGCTCGCTTCTGAAGGATCTCCTCTACGCGCCCGCCAAACTCCCGCGAAAGCTTCGCCACGAAGGCGACCGCCTCGGGCGTCATTATCTCCGCGAACTCATCTGGGACCGGGACTGTAAGCTCTACTCCCTCTCCGTACCCCTGCTGTGTCTTACCCATCTACTCGCGCTACCTCTCTCTAGCTACCACGACTCAAAAGCCCGGCCACTTTAGCAAGTCGCGCATGTATCCGCCGGAGAGCCCTAGGCCGCGGCACTCTCCTTCTCACGAGCTATCTCCCGGACAGGCCGCACATAGACGACGCAACAGCTAGGGTGACACTTCCATCGGTAGAGCACCTCGCACTCCCACACGCCGTCGAGCATGACCTTCTGCCCGATACTCGGAACCGACTCCTCGTACCTGCGATCCAAGATCTCATCTGTCTCCGGGTCCCTGTACTGTACCGGTATCATCCGTCTCTCCTTACGCTCGCCGACTCTAACGTTGCAAGAAGATTAACAACACCCTTGCCATCAGTCCAATTGTTTGCTTGAATCAGTATCATAAAACTTGCCTATATCAGAGGATGGCGATGCTTCTGCGACAGATGGAGTGTTTTCTGGCGGTGGCGCGATTGGGGAACGTAAGCCGGGCGGCGGAGGAGATGTATCTGACGCAGCCGACGTTAACGGCGCGGATCAAGGCTCTAGAGGAGGAGCTTGGGGATCAGCTATTCGTTCGGACAAGCCGGGGGATGCGTCTTACGGAGGCTGGCAAAGAGTTTCTGCCTTACGTGGAGCGTAGCCTGGGGAGCGTCGAGGAAGGGAGGCAGCGTCTCAGGGAACTTCGGGGGGCCTCTGGAGGTCGTTTGTCGTTGGGGACGTCGCCGGGGGTGAGTACGTATGCGCTGCCCGCTATCCTGGAGAGGTTCACGGCGGCGCATCCGGGGGTCTCGGTCTCGGTCCGTACGGGACACTCCGAGGACATATTGGGGATGGTGTTAAAAGAGGACGTGCAGCTCGGGCTCGCGCGGGCGATGGACCACCCGGAGGTTGAGAGCATGCCGCTGTATGAGGACGAGCTCGTGCTGGTTGTAGATCCGCAGCACCGGTTCACGGAGAAGGGGTCGGTGGAGATCTCCGAGGTCGCTCAGGAGCATCTGATCCTCTTCGACCACGCCTCGAGCTACTATGAGCTTACTCAATCCCTCTTCCGGAGCGCCGGCATCCGGGAGTACAGCGCCATAGAGTTGGATAACATCGAAGCAGCAAAAAGGATGGTCGAGCACCGCCTCGGGGTAGCGTTCCTCCCCCGCACAGCGGTGGTAAGGAGCGTGGCGGCGGGACATCTCTCCCTTATAGAGGTGGAGGACAGCCCCGAGGTGCAGCGCCCGATAGTAGCCCTCAGGCGCCGTGATGCCCCTCTTACCGGTACCGTACGGGCGTTTCTGGAGGTTGCGGGAAGCATGGGCGAGACCCGTAACCGCGCACAGCTCTCCCCCACTCTAGCCGCCGAGTTCGAGAACCTCCAGCTTATAGACCTGTTTACGTAGAAGGTTACTAGAGACGAATCTCTACAAGTTCTTTATCCCTTAGTCCGCGCGGGCCGGGCGAAGACCTCGGTTATGGTCTCCAGATACTCCCCGACCGCCGCCCTCTCCTCGTCCGAGAGCTTCTTGCTCGCCTCTAGCAACTCAGCGCCTATGGGGAGCAGATGGCACCGAGCCTCCTCCAAGCCAGAGGGCCGCGGCCGCGCTACCGAACCCCTACGACCCCTGGGGTTCGCTCGCCGCTCGACGTGACCGGCCCGCTCCAGCCGGTCGATGAGCGCGGTAACAGCCCCCGGACTCAAGCTCAAACGCCGCCCCGGCTGCGTCTGCGTGAGCCCCTCCCCCGAAGAATGCTGAAGATGCTCCAGAGCAGCCATCTCCGAGAGGCTCAGACCAGTGCGCGGCGCAAGCGCCACCGCAAGCGCGAGCCCCTCCCCGATCTCACCTTAGGACGTGCCCCGCGTTGATCAGCTGGCATACCGCCTGACAAACACGCTCATCGAGGCGGTGCTGCGCTTGACGCTTGATCCGCTGTTCAGTGAGAAAGTTCTGCTTCTGACCTACATCGAAGATGGAGCATGCCTCGCGTACTTTACCTGCAAGAGTTAGAGCGCGTGGTGGAAGAATCTGCAGGGCGGTCTCCCGGTCGGGCTACGGACACGGGGCTGGGAGCACGGCGGCGAAACGCTGGCCGTGACCGGGAGAGAGACCATGATCGAAAATCTGGGGGAATTTCTGAGCAGATGCCCTGGGCCGGCCGGCCTACCGTTACGGCGCGTGCCTGGATGTAGTTGAGCAGCCAGATAAACGAGACGTCATCACGGCAGTAGTGCGTACTGACAGAGTAGTGATGATCTCCATACGCCCGACCCGAGCCTCTGTCTTACGGACCCCGGAACGGTCGAGCAGATAGCTTCGTGTTTCGTTGCGGTCCGAGATTCGCTACGGACGAGCTTAACGCGATGCTTCGGGTGAGCCGCGTCCGATGCAGATCTATTGAGTATAATTGAGAGCTTACGCCCGCTGAGCTGGTACGAGGTGTGGAAGCCCCCGAGGAAAGGTAGCGTGTTGTCGGAGTTCTTTAGCCTTGAATTGCTAGGCGCGTTCGTCGGGGTCCTCCTGATAGACCTCGTTCTCTCCGGAGACAACGCGGTCGTAATCGCGTTGGCGGTACGCAACCTGGAAGGCAACATACGCCGGCGGGCCATACAGTTAGGCGTCGCGGCAGCCATCGGACTGCGGATCATCTTCGCCTTCGTCGTCTCTTATCTCGTGCAGCTGCCGCTTCTCCAGGTAATCGGCGGGCTGCTGCTTATCTATATCTCCTGGCAACTGATCCAGCAGGGAGACGAGGAGGAGAGCGTCGAGTCCGGGTCGGGACTGTGGGAATCAGTTCGGATCATCGCCATCGCCGACGCGGTCATGTCGCTCGACAACGTGATTGCGCTGGTCGCCATTTCAAGGGATCCTGAAGGCGACCCGCGGGTATGGTTAGTGGCGCTCGGCATCGCGCTGACGATACCCATAATCCTCTTTGGTGCCACCATCTTGAGCAACCTGATGGACCGCTTCCCCATCATCGTCTACGCTGGTGCAGCCCTCCTGGTCTACGTAGCTGTAGACTTGATGTTCTCCGATAGGCTCGGAGCGGCGCAAGCGGTCGCAGAGGCGACTGAAGGTTTTCACAAGATCATAGCGATCGCAGCCGCCGCGATCTTTACGGCGATCGCTTACTTCTTCGCCAATCGCAGAGGTACGAAGCCCGCCTGAGTAAAGGTTGTTGTCGCGCAGGGCCTCGGGTTTTGTGAACGCGGTTTTTGTATAGAACATCGTCCGGGATCACTTCGCCGGCTTACGTCAGCCGAACAAGCCTTGCTGCATCGCGCCGAATCCTGCCTCACTAAGTCGTATACTTAGCGAGGAGAGAAAGACGCGTCTTACGGGGTGATAAAGATGGACAGAAAAAGGATCATCGTCATGGAGGGTGACCAGACGGGGCAGGAGCTTCTAGAAGAGGCGCTGCGCGTGCTGGATCCGTCGGTTACGGGGATCGAT
>DASQMR010000265.1:0-8773 GCA_035645375.1 Rubrobacteraceae bacterium | reverse complement strand
TATCTGCTCGGGATCGGTGTCGCGCGGCGCCTCCACGCGCATGAGCGAGCCCAGAGCGTCCGCCCCCGGCTGGCGCGGCCACACCCTGAGATACCACGAGGTGCGTTGCTCGCTCAGGTCTCGTCTGAGCTGCCAGTCCGGGACGAAGCTGGTAGTCCGCATACCCGGCTCCAGGTCAAGCAGCATCCCGACGTCTTTGCCGACGAACTCGGGGCGCGCCACGCTTTTTATGAGCCCTATGGCGCGACGGTTGGATTCTCTAATCTCCTTTAGCTGCCCGTCTACAGCGATCCAGGCTTCAGAATCCTCCAGAGTCCGGTCGTCCAACTCCCATTGCCGCAGCATCTCCCCCTCTAACCTCTCCCGCAAAGCCCTTACCCTAACGCGGGACCTCTCCCTCATACCCACGTAGTCCGAGGGGTCCGCCTCGTCCATATACTGCGCCGAGTCGAGGACCAGGTGCGGGGCGAACGGGGTCTCATCCGGGCCTAGCTCCGAGAACCCTGCCTCTAGCAAAAGCTCCCAGAGCACCTCGACCTGCGCGTCGCCGGCGCTGCGCGGCAGGATCACGGCCTGAACCACGGTCGGCGGGCTCTCCAGCGGCATGCGCGAGAACCTGCGGTCGCACCGGTTCACGACCGCCGCGGCCACGGTCGTGACGACGACCGGCAACATACCTATTCGGCCGATCTCGCGCGAGCTCTGCACGCCGTCGAGGAAGTAACACAGCCGCGAGGTACCATCGTGGTCTCCGGGATATCTTGGTCCCGGCGGCGTCTCCAGATGATGCGGACGTCCCACGAGGCCCTGATCTTCTTCATCTTCCGGGGGGCGGCGGGAGAACTGCTGGGCTTCGAGGTCACAAGTCCCTACGCCAGCGGTTACGTAGATGCCCCTATGCCCGGCGCCGGTGAGGGCCTCGCTTATCTTGTCTACGAAATCTCTCGACGTCCTCCCCATCAACACGGCCGAAGTATACGCGGACTCTTTGCGGAAGACTATACCTCGTCCTCAGGCACAGGTACAGGCAACTCGAACTGCTTCTCTGCGAGCCCGACCGCCCAGCGGAAGCCCCGGCGCTCCTCCGGCGTCTCCGTGTAGGCGTCGCGGGCCATCTTGAGTACCTTCTTCGCCTCCTGTCGTTGCTCCAGAGCGTTGCTCAACTCCTTTGAGAAGGCGTAGGAGAGGTCGCCATCCTCGACACGGTAGAAGTGAACGAACAGCGTCTTCTGGCGTCCCAGGCCGGTGAGAGCCGCGTCGCTGCTCACCTGGCTTACGTTGAGGAGCGTCGCGGCGCTGAACGGCTCGCCGCTTCTACTCTGAGGGTAGAGGCTCAGGGCGAGACGGACTACCGGGCCGTAACGCGTCTTGTAGAACTCCAGGCGGCGTACTATTAGAGCAGGCCCTCTTATACCCTCGATCTCCTTCTTCGTCGCCGCGACTACCACGTGCCCCTGAGGCGGGCGCATCGACTCGCGGCCCTGGGTGGAGACCATTCGCGCCTGCACGCCCCGCTCCCTTACCGCCGAGGCAAGGCTGCGCCTTACGCGCTCCGGGAGGTCGAGGCCCTTTCCTTCAGCCTTCTCCGTCACGAGGCGAACCTCTCGAAGAGACGGGCGAAGTAGCGTACGGTCTCGAAGTAGTCCTCCAGGCGAACCGACTCGTTGGGGGAGTGGATGCGGCTGCCGGCGTTCGCCACGTTGCCGGTCATAATTGTCGGTATCCCGAGCTCCGTAGCGATGAGCGAGGTCGGGCCGCTCCCGCCGATAGTCGGGTAGACGACGGCGTCCTCGCGCCCGAGGTCCTTCCAAGTGTCGACGGCTGCATGGACGACGGGCGAGTCAACCGGCGTCTTCGCCGCCTCGACCCCGTGCAGGTCTACCACCTCCACGTCGTCGAAGCCGCGCTTCACGAGGTGAGCTCGGATCAGCTCTACTACCCGCCCCGGACTTTGGCCCGCGACGAGCCGGAAGTCCATTTTCACGAACGCCTCCGACGGGACGATGGTCTTCGACCCACATCCCGTATAGCCGGACATGATGCCCGCGATGTTCGCCGTCGGGCGCAGGAGCATCTCGCGCAGAGCGTCCTCGCCGGTTAAGTTCCGGTCCAGAGCATCCGCCCCCCAGGACTCGCGCAGCGCGGCATCGTCGAAGGGGATGCGGGTTATGGCTTCGAGGTCCTTCTCGGAGGGCGGCTCGATAAGCTCCTCGAAGCCGTCCAGCGTGATCTCCCCGCGCTCGTCCTTAATGGTCCGCAGAGCCTGCACGAGCCGCCACGCCGGGTTCGGCGCTATCCCTCCGTACATGCTGTGCAGATCGTGGGAGGCGCCCCTGGCCCGTAGCTCTACGTAGGCCAGTCCCTTCGTGCCGCAGAAGATGACGGGGCGTCCCGCCTCGTCCTTCATCGAGCCCTCCCACAAGCAGGCGTCCGCTCGGAGAAGCTCCGCGTTGCTCCGCACGAAGGGTGCGAGGTTGGGGCTACCGATCTCCTCCTCGCCCTCGATAAAGAACTTGAGCTTGAATGGCAGAGGCTCGTGCTCCTCTTGGTAGAGCCGCAGAGCCTGGATACGAGATATCACGTCGCCTTTATCGTCGGCGACGCCCCGAGCGTACAGCGCGCCGTCCCGGATCTTGGGCTCGAACGGGTCACTCTCCCACAGCTCCAACGGATCCGGCGGCTGCACATCGTAGTGACCATAGGAGAGGAGCGTTTTCTTCTCTCCGTTTCCGGCCTCGTCTCCTACCTCCGCGTACACGACCGGACGTCCGTCCGTCTCCAGGATGCGCGCCTCGGCTCCAGCCTCTTCGAGCTTCGACCGTACCCATTCCGCGCACTCGCGGAAGCCTCCCTCATCCTCTGCCCGCGCCGAGATCGAGGGCATCCGCAAGAACTCCTTTAGCTCCTTTAGGAGGTCTTCCTTTACGCCTTCTACCCGCTCTCTGAAGTCCATCTGTTAATCCTCCTTCTATAACCGGTGAGGTTAACATCCCGACCGCGCGATATGCGGCCGGGACGTAGCTGGTTAAGTAGGTTGCTGTTATATTTGTGTCAGGGATGATGTCCATGGACAGGAGACCGGATCAAGAGCTAGAGCGCCGTCGCGGGGGTCTTCCGCGCGGGTCCAGCCATGGTAGCGGCCCCGACGAGTTCTTCGGCCTAGACGTGAGCAAGATGAGCCCGAAGGCTCAGGTTACCGCCTCGCTGGCTGTCCTGATCCCGGTAGCCGTGGCCGGTATCGCGGTGCTGACCTTGTTCTCTTCCGTCTGGTGGCTCGTCTTCGTCTTCGGATGGACGATCTTCCCCGCGTTCGGCCTGCTGGTGCGCGGAATAGCGGGGCTCTCTGAAGGGACGAACGAGCCTTCCGTTGCCGACGACAAGGAGCACGAGCTTCTCCGGGCGCTGAGGGACCACGGCGAGCTGACACCGACCCGGGCGGCGATGGAGACTTCGCTAACGGTGGCAGAGGCGGACAAGATGCTTAAGGAGTTGGCCGAGGGCGGTCATCTGGACGTGCGGGTAAGGGGCGGGGGTATCTTCTACGCGCTCTGGGAGCCGGATGGCGAGGGTGTGGAGAGGGAGACTGAGGGGTAGAGTCGGAGCCACGCGTGGTATCATTCTCTTCCTGGGGCGGGTTGACGGCCGGTAGGAGCTCAGATACACCGAGGGGCATGGAAGAACGTAGGATTCCAAAGACGCTCGAAGAGGCATACCGGCTACGCGACTCTGCGGCGTCGTTACCCGAACGTGACTTTTATCAGGATCACGTCTACCGTCTCAGGCGCGAGGAGTACCGCTCGCGCGGGATACGTACGGAGATCTCCTCGAGGCGACGCGAGCGCCAGAGTGCTTTGGAGTTCTCGCGCGAGATGTTCTTCATGGAGGTAACGGAGATCATGCGTCGCCGCAACGGACCGGACCGCGCCTCCCGCGACGAGGTCCGCCGCTATACCTCGCGCCTTGACACGCACGCATTCCTGAAGCAGCTCGCCTCTCCCCACTCCGGGGCGGTCGAGCTCTACAGGCGTAATTACCTGGAGCTCCTGCGCGCGGGCAAACCTCCGAGGGAGGCTTACTACCTCTCACGGGTTGTAGGGCTCGTGGACGACTCGGAGTTCCGGGCGATTTTGGAGAACGTGCGCGAGACCGGCTACCCGAAGGGGCGCCTACCCTACGCCGTGGAGAAGACGGCCATCCAGATACGGGACCTGCCCGGTGGGATGATCCTGATCCTCCTCACCTTCTTCGCCTCGCTCTTCGCCTTTGTCTGGGCAACCGGCGCCTGGGACCAAGCGAGCCCTGAGACTATAGTCTTTGTAGGTCTCGGCCTCATCGCCGCTGGCGGCCTGATGCTCGTCTCAGCCGTCTTCATAGTTACCTTTATTAGATCTATAAATAAGTAACGTCTCCAAAGCCGCCGCTTCGGCGAGTCTGTCATATCTCCTCCCGAGACCACGGTCAAAACCGCCAACGCGGCCAGCTACTTCACCCTCAGAGGATACACCGGTACCTGCATCAACCTCACACCACCACCGAGTACCGCAGCTTGAACCTGCAAAACCAGACACGCGCTCGCTACAGCCTGCCAGGCTTCTGCGTCCATCCCTCGCTGCACAACGCCGCCCGCGCTCACTCAGCTGAGATGATCGCTAAGGACTACTTCTCTCACAACTCCTACAACGGCGAGAGCTTCTCAAACCGCCTATAGCGCTACGGGTATGCGCCCCTGCCAAACCGTTACTGGACGGTGGACGGGGACATCGCCTACAACAGTGTGAGCGGGAGCGCCTCTGCAGACAAGGTGCAGAGTCAGCGGATGAACAGCCCCGGACACAGGGCGAACATACTAAATAAGAACTTCCGGCAGATAGGGGTAGGGGCGGTCTACGGGAACTACAAGGGCTACAACCTGACTATTTGGACCGCCGGCTTCAGGATGCGATAGTCGCTTGCTAGGAGCTCTCCGCTGGAAGCGGTATGTTAGAGGCGGATTAGCAGCGAGAGAGGCTCTCTCCTGCGACTGGAGAGAGCCTCTCTGAAGTCTGAGGAAGGTTAGGCGGTGCGCTGAAACTCTTGCGCCTTGAAGCGCTCTCCGGTTACGTTTCTGGACTCTTCCGAAGCCAGGTACAGAAAGACGGCTGTGTTCTCCTCGGGGGTTATGCGGGTCTGGGGGTCCTCGTTGGGATAAGCGGCGGCGCGCATCTCGGTGCGCATTCCGCCCGGGTCTACGGCGTTTGCGCGGATGCCGCGATCTTTCAACTCGGCGGCCAGGATCTGGGTGAGGCCCTCCACTCCGAACTTACTGACCGAGTACGCGCCCCACTCGGCCCGGCCCTCAATGCTGACGCCACTCACGGCGTTGATGATCGAAGCGCCCTCCGGCATGTGGGGAATGGCTGCCTTCGAGAGGAGAAACGGGGCGGTAAGGTTGGCGTCTATTACCCGCCTCCACTCGTCTTCGGGGTACTCCTGTATCGCTACACGCGGCCCCAAGAGCCCTGCGTTGTTGATCAACACGTCTATTCTGCCAAAGCGCCGGACCGCGCCGTCCACGAGCTTCTGTACCTCCGTCTCCAACGCTACGTTCGCCGCAACCGACAGCACCTCGGCGCCCGTCCCTTGAACCTCTTCGACAACCGGCTGAAGCGAGTCCTCGCTACGGGAGTTGATGACGAGGTTCGCGCCTTCTTTTGCGCAGGCGAGCGCCAGGGCTCTGCCGAGCCCACGACTGGCACCGGTGATGAGGGTGACTTTCTCTTCTAGCATGAGTCTTCCTCTCTAATCGTCTGGCTTCTACTATCGGCTTCCTGGCTTTTTGCGTTCTTCGTCTCTCGGTTACGCCGCTTCTGCGCCCATCGGGCCTCCGTTAGTCTACAGCGGCACTATCGGGAGGCTCCCAACCCGAACTACGAAATCGATGATAGAAGCTATCTCATAAACGCTATAGTGATACTGTTCTGCTTCTCTCTAACGAGGGGACGAGGTAGACCTTGCCGACGAACAGAGGGAGCTTTCGGAGCCGCTGATCCCTGTCACTCTCCGCTGAAGATTCTCCCCCGCCCTTGAGCCTCCGGATATTATCATCACGAACCATCCGAACAATTCATACTGTCTTTGATCGCGCGATGGAGGCTGATTTCGGAGCATAGCGAAGACGAAGTCCCGAGGGCAAAGGCTTCGGTCGGACGCCTCTCAAACACCGTCGCACCGAGACCTAGAAGGCTATCCCCAACAGATGAACCACCACGGTTATCAGCCATCCGAAGACCCCACCGACGGCGCAAACCAGTATGGCGATGAGGTTTATCGGTATGCCGTCTTCGGGGAGCACGTTCGTAAGAAACAGTAGAACCACCCGATAAGCCCGTTGACGATCAGGCCCCACACCGTTTTCGAGCGTGATAGCACCAACAAGACCACCAGCACTACCAGTATGACGAGTATGATCGTCTCCACAAGACACTACCGTACCAAGGTTGTTTTGTCCCAAGCACATAAGAGTACCGAGGCCCCCTCTAGGCCAGGAGGGCTACTGGACCTTACTGGCCTAGACTCTTAGCTATCAAGGGGGCGCGGCATCCTCTCTTTACAGCTTCTGCTCTATCCAGATGGCTACCCCTGAGATTGAGCCCAGAACAAACAACAAGGTTGCCAGCGTCCACTGGCCGGAGAGGGCGAAGATGAGCGCCATCCCGTAAGAGCCGAAAAGCACGATGAACAAGAATAGGCTTTGCGCGGCGGGGTGAGATGCTAACTCTCTCAACTCTGCCCGTCTCCTTCTCGACCGTCGTTCCTTTCTTGTCTTTCGGCTCCCCATACTCATGCTGTTCGCCTTCCTTCTACCTTGTCCTTCCTCTCTCGCAGAGTAGAGTCGAGCTGGATCTCTAGGAGAGACGCGATAGGTCAGCCCGATTTTATGAAAGAGTAAAACACTGTACGGTGCTGAAAGGCTTAGCGCCTCACCCAAACACGTATTCTTGCAGTTTTCGGAATGGTATTCATTCTTTTGGTGACAAAGCCTCCAAGGGTCTCGTGATTCCGCTTCGCTGTCCGAGGGTAGATTCTGACGAAAATAAAAGGAGGAGGCGTACCAAGTATGGCAGGCACCAAGAACGGTCCAGAGCTCCATTCGACTACGTTAGAGCTGGCCCAAGGAGCTAACTTCGCGGCGATAGCCCCGATCATGCCTGATGGTGATCTGCAGAACCACTGCATATGGGCTGGGACCGACGGCGAGCGGCTCTTTGTCAACACCGAGATACTCCGCCAGAAGTTCAAGAACGTAGAGCGGGATCCGAGAGTCACGCTGACGATCCGGGACGAGCAAGACCCTTACCGCTATGCTGAGGTACGCGGCGAAGTAGTCGAGACGGTGAGAGGACAGGAAGCTCGAAACCACATAGACGAACCCTCCCAGAAGTACAACTGAGAGCCGTACCCGCCGGATTAGATCAGGACTGAGAGGGTAACGCTGTGAATCGTCCCTTTACGGCAAACTACCGTGGATAGCGGACCTGAAGAAGAATCGCCCACCGACTAGCGTTTCGTGAACGTGCTTTCAAAATGTTCTAGCGGTGGCGGCGGGCTAGAGGAAAGTGAATGGGAAGAATGAAGCAGACGTGATAGAGGCGCCCGCCGCTAACAACGTAATGCCGTTAGTATGCCTGCTCGTTGTTTACTAACCGCAAAGCTCCTATAAAGGTTTCGTAAAGTTAGTCTCGTTTAGCGGCTAGCTCCTCGCTGTGGCAGCTCTCCTACGACCACGGCCACGAAAGAGCCTTCGCTGTTTCGAAGAGGAATAGCGTCCGGCAGAGATGTTGCCACGATGCTCTATGGAGCCGGACCCAAAGATAGAAAGGTAAACCGCGGGCAGGGAAGACAAAGCCCTAACGCAACGCCATCGCAAGACTTCCAAGGCGGCTCAGCGCTTCTTAAGCTCTAAGAGGCCTCCCTCGTTGGACCGCTCCTGCGTCCCCACGCTGTTAACAGAGACTGACTTGCTTAGGCTGTGAACGAACCAACAGCAAGCATTTGTGACTCGATAGCATAGAGGAGCAGAGGTGAAACGTCGTTCGCGGGTCGCTGCGTAACCCCGAGCGGACCTGAGCCCGCTCCTAAACAGCGCGCTAGTATCACAGGTTCACTGCAGGGTACACGGGATAGACAAGGTGGTGGAGTCGAATGAAACCCGCGAGACCGCCGAGCGTGAGGCAGAGGCCGCATGGGCTTGGGATGAGGCACTCGCGTTCTTGAAACACGACGGTGTAATTTACTGAAATTCTACTCGGTCATGTCGAGAAGCGTCCTGGGACCTTACGTTCAAAGCGCATCACCGCGTCTACAAGCCCAACAGCTTGTAGACGCACTCATACACGTATCGGCCGTTGACGATTGCACGCGTGCTCGCAGAAGCGACGGAGGAGGCGCAGACGGGTTGTCGTCCTGCAAACTCTCGTCACTTGGCGTATAAAGGGGTGATGGTTGCTCTGGTATTCAAAGAAGGCCGCTAATAATGCACAGCGAGAACGTGCCGCCGTCCTGGGCCCGGCTGCCCGGCGCGAGATGCCGAGTCGTCGAGCACCTGACGAAGCTCGAAGGGTTGCAGGAGTTCGAGCTGCTCTCCGGGCTGGAGGAGGGTTTCTTTCAAGCTCTCTCTATCGCTTCGGAGGTGTTGGAGATCGGGACGGGAACCGCACTCTATCGGGAGGGCGAACCCTCGGGGGCGGTCTACTTTATGCGCGAGGGTAGGGCAAAGCTCTACCGTTCCTCTGGC
>DASQMR010000264.1:0-5112 GCA_035645375.1 Rubrobacteraceae bacterium | reverse complement strand
GGCGCGATCGGCATCGGTTTGCCGCTCGCTACGGGTGCAGCGATCGCTTGTCCGGATCGGAAGGTAGTCTGTCTGCAAGCCGACGGCAGCGCGATGTATACGGTGCAAGCCCTGTGGACGCAGGCGCGTGAAGGGCTCGACGTCACCACCGTCGTTCTCGACAACCGGTCCTACGCCATCCTCAAGGGGGAGCTGGCAAACGTCGGCGCCGACACCACCGGACGCAAGGCTAACGACATGATGGAGCTCGACCGGCCGGCGCTTGACTGGGTGTCTATCGCCCGCGGCATGGGCATGGAGGCAGGACGCGCCGAAACTATGGAAGAGTTTAAACACCTCCTTGCCACCGGGCTAGCCTCGCAAGGCCCTTATTTGATCGACCTCCTACTGTAGCAACTTCCCTCCTTTACCGTACAAGAACAAGAACGCCCCAGCCGAGGGTGAGTAAAGCCCACGATAACTGCGAGGATAAACTGGTGCACGGTCTGCTCTAAGCGTTCACCAGAAGTTGGTAAAAAAGAGAGCCGACGAGCGGACCCGAACCGCTGACCTGCTCGTTACGAGTGATAACAAGTCTTTGCAGGGCCTTGCACAGGTTTGCAAATTTCGCATAGGTTAGCCGATTTCTTCTCCCTCGCTTGCACGCCGTTGCTCCGTATCGCGCTCCCAGTGGTGTCAGGTGGTGCTGGCATTCTGACTCTACACCTGCGCTCACGATACATCTGCAAAGATGCACGGCTGGATTGACCATTACAAACCGGCTCCCATGGCCGATACCTACTGTGTGGTTACTATCATACATATGCTTAATAATGAGCCCCGGACGAGAGTAAATCGTTCAACGAACATCCACAACGCCGTGGCGTAGGGCGAACACGAGTGCCTGCAGTCTCGAGTGCATCCCCAATTTGGCTAATATGCTCGCCATGTGATTGCGCTCTGTGGGGAGGCTTATGTTGAGCCTCCTGGCAATCTCCTTACCATCGAGACCTTCAGCTAGCGCCTTGAGCACCTCCTTCTCACGGGGTGTGAGTTGGGCTATGGCCTGACGAGCCTCTTGCTCCTGCTCTCTGCGAGAGCTAGCGAACCTCAGCAGCTCCACGACCTCTTCCAAGGGCAGCAGCGTCTCACCTGCCCTCAAGCGGCGCACAGCTTCCACGACCTCGTCTATCCCAGCCGACTTGTGAAGCACCCCCGCAGCCCCAGACTCAACCGCCCGAGCGATCTCCACCCGGTCGAAATAAGCGCTCAGGACAAGCGCTATCGCGTGCGGGTTAGCATCACGCATCTCCCTGATCAGATCCCCACCGTAGCCGTCCGGCAGGTTTAGATCCACGATCGCCACGTCTATCCCGTCGAGCATCGTACGCGCCTCGGCCAGCGATCCCGCCTGCCCCACGACTGTGAACCCCGGCTCTCCATCGAATAGGGCCGCTACCGCCTGCCGTAGAGAGGCGTGGTCCTCAACGAGCAGGATACGGATCTCCTCTAGATCTTGCCGGTCTTTTCTCAGGGCTAGCTCAAACCTTACCGTCGTGCCTGCACCAGGCTCGCTCCTGATCCCCAGGTTTCCCCCCAGTACATGGGCCCGTTCCCGCATCCCCACTATCCCTATCCCACCAGCTGCCTCCAAAGGATCGAAGCCTCGCCCATCATCTGAAACTTCAGCCCACAGCTTGTCCTCTGATGTTCCCACCGCAATCCAAACGCGGCGAGCACCGGAGTGGCGCCGGGCGTTGACCAGCGCCTCGCGCACGATTCGCAGGAGCTCCGCCTGCGTCTCCTTGGGCAGCGGTGGGGGTAAGCCTTCGATGGAGAGCTCTATCTCGCGCTCGGGCGAACTCTGTCGGTTGAGTTTCACGAGCCACTGCAGTAGCTCGATCAGCGTCTGCTCTCGTTCTTCTCTCAGGCGTAGGTCGTGGATCGCACCGTGCAGCCCCTGCCCCGCTCGTATAAGCGCGCCGGCCGCCCGCTCCAGCCGATGACCCAACTCCAATTCTTTGGATATCGCCTGGACGCTCTGGATCTCCGCCAGCGCGTAGGTCAGGTCTTGCAGGGCCTCGTCGTGCAGGTCGCGAGCCAACCTGCTACGCTCTGCTTCCCGGACCTCGCGCAGCTTCTCCTCAGCCTCCTTACGCTCGGTCACATCCCGAGAGTTGGCTACTATCCCCTTGACAGTGGGGTCCTCGAGAAGATTATTGCCGATCCATTCCATGTAGCGCCAGGAGCCATCGGCGTGACGGAACCTCACCTCTGCGGGCCTGCTGGCTCCAGATCGCTTCGTTGTCTCGCCGAATATGCGCCGTACTCGTTCGAGGTCATCAGGATGCACATAATCAAAAGCGTTCTGACCAACCAGATCTTCGGGTCGGTACCCTAGCAGACGTTCGATCGAAGGAGATTCATAGCGTATGGTGCCGTCAGCATCGAGCACCGTGGTGATATCCGAGGCGTTCTGCACCAGAGAGCGGAAGCGCTTCTCGCTTTCCCCGAGTATTCTCAGCGTACGCGTGAAAGCGTAGCGGATAGAGCGTTCCAGCAATGGTGCGTCGATCTGCCCCTTGATCAGGTAGTCGGCCGCTCCGGCCTGCATCGCTTCCAGATCCACTTCGCGGTCGCCCTGGCCGGTTAGCAAGATGATCGGAGCCTTGTAGCCTCTCCTTAAAGCCTCACGCAATAGTTCCAGTCCGCTGCGTTCTCCGAGACGATAATCGAGGAGGCAAACGTCGTGTTCTTCGCGTTCGATCGCTTTCAGGGCGTCCTCGTAATCGATCACCCACTCAAGCTCGAACCTCTCCATCTCGGAGAGCAAGTCGCAGATTATTACATAGTCATCCTCATCGTCCTCAACGAGGAGTACCTTTAGCAAAGCCTCATTCATCTAACGTCCTATCCTACCGGGCGGAAGCGTGATGAGTTCGAACCAGTATCCTCTCAGAGTCTTCATCACCTCAATCAACGACCCGAAGCTAGTAGGCTTGACTATAAACGAGTTAGCCCCTGAAGCGTACGCGCGCGCAACATCCTCCTCCGCCTTCGAGGTCGTCAGTACCACGATAGGTATACACCTCAACTCAGGGGTGCATTTGATCTCCTCAAGCGCTTGATGACCGCTTTTCCTGGGCATCTTCAAGTCTAATAAGATCAGATCAGGGTGCGGCGAGGCATTTGGTTCGACATACCTGCCGCGGCGGTGAAGGTAATCCATTAGTTCTTCACCGTCCTCCACTGAGCGCAGATCGACCACCAAACGACTCTCTTCCAGAGCCTCCTTAATCAGCAAGCGGTCGTCCGGGTCATCATCGGCTAGCAGCACGGTGGTGCTCAGCTTAGCCTCCCTCATGGCTTCCTTTGGCTTGTTTAACGGGCAATGTAACGATGAACGTAGCCCCCTGAGCTGGTGCGCTCTTTGCCGTTAGATCTCCGCCATGACGCTCGACCACCTTGCGGCAGATAGGCATCCCCATGCCCGTCCCCTCGTAGACGCCACGGCCGTGCAGGCGATGAAAGGGGACAAAGACACGATCTAGGTACTTCTCATCGAAGCCTATACCATTGTCCTCGACGAGAATCTGACAGACTCCCCTGTCTGTCAGCCCCCAACTCAGCTCCTCTTCTCGCCTCTCCAAGAGCCTGCTATAAACCTTGACGACCGGTGCTTCCTCCTCCCGGTGAAACTTTATGGCGTTGCTGATCAGGTTCTGCAACAGCTGGCGCATCTGTAGCCGGTCAGCCTCTATGGTCGGCAACTCGCTTACCTCCACCCGACCCTCTACCTGATCTATGCGCGCCTCCAAGTCGGAGACGACAGCTCGGGCTACCTCGTTGAGGTCAACAGGGGCGAAGGGTTGCGCTTTGGTTGTAACCCGAGAGAGCTCAAGCAGGTCATCGATCAGGTTCTGCATCCGTGCTGCGGCGCCCTCCATTCGCTCCAGGTAATCACGCCCCTGCTTGCCTAAAATCTCACCGTACTTCGTATTAAGGCGATCACTGAAGGTACGGATCTTGCGCAGCGGCTCCTGCAGGTCATGCGAGGCCACATAGGCGAAGTCCTGAAGGTCACGGTTGCTCTGGTTCAGCCTCGCAGTGTATGCCTTCAAGCTGTCCTCGGCTCGCTTACGCACGATCCCCTGAGCTATCGTACCAGCCACCGACGCCAGCGCACTAAGCGTAGCTTCCGGAAGCTGTTCCCTGGCAAATATCGCCAACACTCCCACTAACCGCTCTTCGACGATCAGCGGATAGCCAGCGAAGGCTACCATCCCCTCCCGTCTGGCCCACTCCTTATCGTGAACGCGAGGATCATCCAGAACGTTGTTGGTCAGGTGCGGTAGCCGCTCCTGGGCGATCCGGCCAATTTTAAACTTCCCGACAGGCACGCGACTGTGCTCACCGTTGAGATGAGTGTACATCCCCGCACTACTTTGCAGCTCCAGCACGTTTTCCTCTTCGTTTAGAGTCCAGATGCGGGCGAATGCCACATCGAGGTGCCGAACTATAGCTTGTGTGCATCGCCGTAGGATCGTTTTCAAGCTGCCACTCTCGTTAATAGCACCACTCACATCCTGACCCAACGCCGCTTGCCGCGCTCCCTCGATCAGTTCACGCTCTACACCCTTGCGCTCGGTGATGTCGTGGACGGTGCCGATGACTCTTAGGGACTCTCCTCCCTCTCCACGGACGACCTCTCCACGACGGTGGACCCATCGCACCTCGCCATTCGGTCGCACTATGCGGTGCTCGAAATCGCATGACGCATTCTTGCGTGAAGCGTCGTTGATAACCGCTCTAAACAAGTGCCGATCATCCCTATGGAATATCTCCGCCACCGTCGCGAGGGTGGGCGAGAATTGTTGCGGCTCGTATCCATAGATGCGATAGGTCTCGTCCGACCACCACACCTCACCTGTTTTGAGGTCCCACCTCCAGCTGCCCAAGTGGGCTATACGCTGGGCTTCGGCTAGGCTAGCCTCGCTACGACGCAGCTCCTCGGTATTCTTGAGTTCGGTGATGTCTGTAGAAATACCGATGATGGCCGTTAGAGTCCCAGCCTCATCAAACACAGGGGTGTCGGTGACCATCGCGGGGAAGGTAGTTCCGTCCTTGCGGCGC
>DASQMR010000263.1:0-26475 GCA_035645375.1 Rubrobacteraceae bacterium | reverse complement strand
GTAGCGGGTTCAAGTCTCTCGACGAAGGCGCGAAGGTCTCCTACGAGGCGACTCGCGGACAGAAGGGCATGCAGGCGGATAACGTCTCTTTGGCCTAACCAGCCGATAACCGCACGTATGGTGAGGGTCGGAGACCTTTGTAGCTCCGGCTCTTTTTGGGGAGCGGGTTCAGAGAAGGAAGAAGGCAGGCGTTGAGAATGAGCGAGGAGAACACCGAAGGGCACTACGACGTGCAAGAGGTGGAGATGGGCGAGGTCTACACTTGGCTCTGGAGACCCCGGCCTTTTGTAGTGGTTTCTACCCTTCAAGTTTCCGAGCGTTAAGTACACCGGAAGCTCGGTTTCCGAGAACACACCTTCTCGTATGCTCAGTGCATAGAGGCAAAGCGCCAGCCTATTGCTTAACCTCATCTAGGTGCAGGCTATTGACGTTCTAGCTGTCTGCGATCATTGTCACAATAGCATCAGATAACGAATTTCCCAGCAAGGAAAGGGAGATGCTTGTGAACACTCTACCCACCCCCTTGACATTTTTGTAACATACGGTATTGATACATTAGGATCAACGCGGTTGTAATTGTGGCAAAGAGGTTGTAATTGTGGCAAAGAGGAAGTGCAAGTCGTGATGAGCAAATATGTAGACCTCCAGACAGGAGAGGTGGTAAGCGCTAAGCAGCTTCTAGCCTGGGAGAAGAGAAGGGCAAGATAGCATTTATAGAAGCGGCGGATGAACTGTATTCACTTCTAGAAGCTATGGCCGAAGAGCGAGAAAACGAGTCGCAGCGACTGCTAACGGATGCGGCAATTATCCGCGGCTATCTGAATGCTTATGACGATGCTACAGACATGCAGCATGACAACGAACGAAGTCGTCTCGCAGCTAAAAAGCAGAGAGGTACCTTCATCGCACCACCAGACGAAGGCAACTCTTTTTGGTTAGCGGACGCACTGTACACGGCAAAAGCTATGGGCAAAGATACCGGCAGTGCGTTCACCCTAGTCGAGGCGAAAACCCAACCCAAGGGCCAATCGCTGCCAAAGATTCACCATCGAGAGGATACAACCTACTACGTGCTCGAAGGAGAACTGGAATTCATGGTCGAGGGCGACCTCAGCGAGGTGACTGCCGGGTATTTCCTTTACGTGAGCAGGGGTACCTGGCATACCTACAAAAACGTAGGGAGTAGGTCAGCTAGACACCTAGAAATGCATACGCCGGCGGGGATTGAGAAGTTCTTCGAGGAGGTAAGCGTACCGGCACTAGACAGCTCTTCCCCACCGCCTTTCGACGAAGAGGACCTAGAGAAGATCCGTTCGATCGCCCTGAAGTACGGGGTGGAAATACGGCCCCCGTCAGAAAACGCATAACTGGGTTTCCGAGAAGCCCGCTCTTAGCGGCAAATCGGTGAAGAGCTTCGATGCCGAACCACCTACGCCACCAGGACCGGTGCTCTGAGGCCTCCTGAGAGCCTTCGCCCCGGTCCGGGGTTCTGTCCTCTCCGGCTCCTCGGTGGGCGTCTCCGGGGTCTGTGGCGACTCCTGCAACGCCTCTAGTCGTGTACGCAGCTCGTCGCGTTCACGTTCGGCCTGTTCACGACGTACCCGCTCCGCTCCTAGCTCCTCTTTGACCCTACCAAGGTCTTCTATAAACGTCTATAAACGGCCTCAACAAGTCCCGTATAACCTCTGTAGGGGTTGAATGTTCCAGGTTAACCTTTTGTGAGGGAGCAGGTTGTGAATCTCTTGGTAGGGGGTTGTTAACCAAACTGTTACGGTAAATTACCCAGGTTAAACTATGTTCTGTAGCAACTTTCTTGGCATCCTAGATACCCACCTTAACACGCCCCCGCACGGTGTTCGGGTGGACCCCTAGCAAGGTCGCCGCGTCGGTTATCGTTACCCTGTTTGTATCCCTAACATCCTTGTTAACCTCTGTGTGATCCTCTCCCATGCGGGCACACTATACCACTAGCGAAGCTCTCGCCGCCCGTCCTGAGTCAGCCTCGTACGCCTAAGGACGATAAACTATCCATTACAGGTCAGTAATCGTGAATGCTCTGTTCCCTAGTGCCTCACAAGTAAGGAGATACGTATGAGACTGTTGATAGTTTTACTCATCGCCTGCTCGATTCCGGTGTTTGCAAGCTGTGGATCAGGCGTAACAGTAGAGACTGATTCCCCCGTTGATATCCCCGAACAAGTCGAGGTAGGTGGTGTAACGGTTGAAACTCCTGACATTGAGGCTGGTGGGGTTACGGTGGATCCTAACGAAGACAAGATCACTACTCAGTAGTAGTGCATCTGTGAAAAGACAAAGCTAATCCTCGCGCCCCTGAAAGCAAGAAAGAGGCTGAGGGAAAGAGCTGTCAGAAGAATCCTCGGACCTCGAAGAACCCCTACACCGCGGCCTCACTCCTCACCGAATTTTTACCCCCTAACCCTGCCACAATAAGGCTTCATATAGTAAGAAGAGGGAGGGTATTCTTTTGAAGCTCCTGCCATTTCGTTTAGGAGAGGAGAACGGTGCTAGAGGTTATTAGAATGCTCGATCGCTTGCGTCTCTCAAAGCTTGTACTCGTGCTGTTAACGAGCTTCACGCTGCTTGGGGTTGCAGCCTGTGGTGGAGGCGGTGGTGCAGACTGCCAGTAGAGGCGAATCAGCAGGAGCAGCAAGAACAGGAAAACGGTGGTCAGGATGATGACCAGGGCGACGACCAAGGTGATGACCAGCGCGATGACCGGGGCGGCGACCAAGGTGATGACCAGGGCAACGACTAAGGCGATGACCGCTAACGCAATAAAGAGTTACACCATCATCGCTACTAGCTAAACCAAAGTAATAATGGTAGTGGGCGAGGGCCGGTGTATAGGCTACCACCCTCATCTGAGCTGCAGACTTGGCCCTGAAAGCAAGAAAAGAGGCCGGAGAGAGGAATATGGAAGAAGGAAGCTCCGGCCTTGATAGTGGGCCGGATCAGCTTATGACTGGTGGCATCCGGCCCGAGACGTGATGGTTCATCCATCCTACAGGCCCACTACAAAGAACTTGTAAACAGTTGATAGAGAATGCGTTAAGAAGCCGCGGGCTAATCCAGGTTATTCTCAAACTGCCGTGCTTCTATAATAGTCAAAGTGCGACCATGCAAACGGGCCGGAGGGTACTGTCGTCGGGGAAGCAAGGCCTATAGCGAGGGCGACCGCCACCGAAACGAGGTGCAGGATATTATCAGGGCCGTTGAGCGGCAAGAGGCCGAAGACGGGGGGCAGGATCAGTCCGATCACAAAGAGCACCAGGTAGAGCACCCCGATGTCTATCGAGTAAGATCTTGCCCCGGCGGCACTCCGGTAGGTTGCCAGTCCGGCCGCCCCGATTGCCGAGTGCGCTATGTTATGCAGCCAGTTAACCGCGAACAAACTCAGCAGTAACCCGTTGAAAGGTTCGAAAGGAGCTAGAGTCCCTGTATGGCCCCTGGACTATCGAGGATCGGCGGGACGGGGATGAATGCCAGAACCCCTAATAGATAGACCAACCCAAAGATCTGAGCAAAGCGTTGCGCTAACGGCATGTACCTCTCCCATCGTCGTTCTTCCTGCCGCAGCATACGCTTCAGAGGCCGGCAGAGATCGCCCTACCCACGCCGTCCTCTATCTGTATTACAGACCACCAGCTAACCGCCCCCGCGCCCGACTCACGCGAGACTTCTTGAGCTTTAAGCGGTACGAGACG
The DNA here is from genome assembly GCA_035645375.1 of Rubrobacteraceae bacterium. Classification (GTDB taxonomy): domain Bacteria; phylum Actinomycetota; class Rubrobacteria; order Rubrobacterales; family Rubrobacteraceae; genus Rubrobacter_F. Next base: position 22,750 of record DASQMR010000263.1, on the reverse strand, counting down.
TGCGAACATCCCTACGAGAGATGAAAGAACCTCTGAGTAGTTTCACAGATTGGAACATGGAGCGGATTCTGTGAGCCGTTGTGCGTTGTGCAAGGAGGAACGACATTCTTGTCTGGTGCGCGTCGCTCTCTGAGGGGACGAGCTAGTTGTTTCGAATCCACCCCCAGCCTGATTCGGTGGTCTCTACGTTTTGTCAGGATTAATTCTTGATCCTGGTACTCTGCCGGGCTAAACTAAGCTAATGAGCGAGTTGGAGCATTTACTCAGGAGCCGCGGATACCGGCTAACTAATCAGCGTCGCTCTATCGTGCGGGAGCTAGAGGGTAGCAGGCACCTCTCTGCAGAAGAGATCTACGACCGGGTGAAGGGGGGGTACCCGGATTTGGGGCTCTCAACGGTATACCGCACGCTGGACTTGTTGCACGAGCTCGGGATCGTACGCAAAGAGGACTTCGGCGAAGGTTACTCGCGTTATGAGTTGGCCACCGAACGCATCCACCACCACGCTCGGTGTCGGGAATGCGGCAAGGTCATTGAGTTCAACGAGGAATTGATGGAGTACTTGGCCCTGCAGGTCGAGCGTGAGACCGGCTTTGTCACTGAATGGCACGAGATCACGCTGCACGGCCGGTGCAACGAGTGCTCGGGGCTATAGGCCGGTTGCTCTCAACTGGTGATTAGTTCTGTGTCGGTCACGCGCTGTTACTGGTACTCGTTGCGTCGCTTCTCAATTGGCATAACCTTCGTGTAGGCTCTTGAGCCAATTCGAACGGCGTTCCTAGCTGCCGATGGAATGCTAGCTAGCATGATAATTCGAACGACGTAGACTGCAAGCGTGTTGGGCGCTGCGAGTTTGAACCTATACGGTGAACAGGGTGCCGTCTCTGGCTACTATTACTTCGCCCTCGAACCCGCGTCTCACTTCCTGCACCAGATCCAGAGCATCCGCCTGCGGGTAGATGTGGGTGAGTACGACACGTTGGACAGCAGCTTCGCTGGCTATCCTTGCGGCCCCGCTCGGGGTGAGGTGACCGGTTACGGGGGCATCGTCAGGGAAGGAGCATTCGATCAAGAGCGTATGGGCATCGCGGGCCATCTCCACGATAGTCTCTGCATACTCGGTATCGCCGGTGTAGACGAAGGCGCCGTTCTGCCCTTCCAGGCGGTAGGCTATGCTCTCGGGACGATGTTCGGCAGGGGCCCAACTCACGCTGAGGTCGGGAAGGTCAATAGAAGAGGGGCAGGCACGAGGTAGCTCGCGGACTTTCGTCGTATAGTCGCCGAGCATCCAATCTCCCCAGACGCTGGTTATACCCCCGAAGAAGCCCTCGAAGGGCTCAGGACCGTAGAGGGAGAGCGGCCTCTCGCGCACCTGCTCGGTACCGTACTTTATGGCGAAGAGGAGCGGGACTATATCGACGGTGTGGTCTGGGTGGAAGTGGGTGAAGAAGATTCGGTCCACGGCGAAAGGGTCGAGCCCCGCGTGGAGTAGTCCGCGTACCGCACCGCTCCCGAGGTCGAAGAACAGGGTCTCTTTGCCCGTCTCGACGGCTACACAACTCTGGCGGCGTCCGAGGCGCGGCACGACCGTACCGCTTCCGACTACGGTGATCTCCATTCGCTGCCTTCCTTCATGAACGTCCATGATACTGCGGCCAACCCGAGTAAAGCCCCGCCCAAGACATCTGAGGTCCAGTGAACCCCAAGATACACACGGCTCACGATCATTCCGAGCAGAACTATCGCCGACCCGGTTCGCAAGAACCGATTCTCGCTAAGAAGGTAAATAGTTCCAAGAAGGATCGCGGAGCGCAGAACGTGCCCGCTCGGGTACGGGTACGGAAGCTCCAGGACCGTTAAAGGGGCGAACTCCTTCGACCGCACGGTCTCCTGGAGGATAGGGGGCACCGGCAGGTACATCTTTAGCAAGTACTCCAACAGCCCGGTCGCTATGAACGCGAAGAGGAGCCGTCTGGCGAGCCGGCGTCTCCGAGAGAGAAACAATACTGTCACGAGCACGAGCCACAGGGCCCCTGTGATCTCCCAGCTTCCAAGGATCGAGAAGAGCCCGCTTATGGAATCTAGTTGGCTCGAGGTATACGTCTGTACAGCGCGCGTCCCCGAGACGTCTATGGCATACAGCCATCCGGCCCCGGCCACCGCCGAGAGCAGCACGAAGGCTACGCCGGAAGACCACAAGAAAGCCTCAAGATTAATCGCGCGTTTCAATATTCTACAAGGCTAGCAGACGGACAATAGAAGAGGGACCGGGGGAGGCCCGGTCCCTGGAGGGAGATGGCTGTTGAGCGTTTGAGTTCAGGCAACCGCGTCGCGCAGGATACGACCGTACTCGCCGCCCTTGAGTATGCGCTCCGCCTCGCGTTGTAGCTGACGGACGCGCTCGCGGGAGATCTGCAACTCATCTCCAAGCTCGGCAAGAGTAGCAGGGTCCCGATCATCGAGCCCGTACCTGCGCACCAGCACGTACTTCGCCCGATCTGGCAGCCGCTCTATGGCCTCCTTTAAGTGCTCCGTCTCCATCTCGCGCATTACCTCTCCGGGAGTGTCAGAGGCCCTCTCATCCTCTACGAAGTCCCCAAGCTGCGAAGCGGCGGAGGCATCGTCGCTGCCTACCGGCTGGTCGAGGCTCGTGGCATCCGGCATCGCCTCCATCGTCAGCCTCACCTCCTCAAGGTTCCACCCGAGACGCCCCGCTACCTCCTCCTCGCTAGGCTCACGCTCCAACTCCCCGGAGAGCTCGTTGTAGGCCCTGCTGACCTTCCTTATCTTCTCTGTCATGTGGACCGGAACGCGTATGGTACGCCCCTTGTCGGCCACGGCCCGCTGCACAGCCTGCCTTATCCACCACGTAGCATAGGTGGAGAACCGGAAGCCGCGGTCGGGGTCGTACTTCTCCACGGCCTTCATGAGGCCTATGTTCCCCTCCTGGATGAGGTCTTCGAAGGGCAGCCCGTAGCCGCGGTACTTCTTGGCGACTGAGACAACGAGCCTCAGGTTCTTCTCAATGAGCCTCTGGCGGGCCTTCTTGTCGCCCGACTTGGCCCTCTCAGAGAGGTCTATCTCCTCCTGGTGTGTAAGGAGGTTGCCCTGGCCGATGTGCGAGAGGTACTTCGCCAGCAGCTCCGGCGTCTCCGTCTCTCGCTCGCCCCGTGTACTCTCTGCTCTTTTCTCTAACTTTGTTGCCATCTACAGCCCTCCCATGGTATAAAAATTAGTTTCAAGAACCGATCTTGATTATACCGATTTGTAGTATCTTTTAAACGGTCGCATGTACATCGTTTCACTAACTCGTGTCGCTACTCTCTTCGTAATTTTCCAACCGCTAAGGTATATACGTAGCGGAGACGTGAGAGGTTTCTTGGCTACGAATATGAGTGGCGGTTTATACTGGCGAACGTGGGAGACGTTTCGGTAATCGCGGAGAAGATACGGCATGGGGTCCCAGAGATCCTGAAGACGTGGCGTGCTGGCAGAGAGAGAGCCGCTGGCGAAGAGTTCGACCCGCGCTTTGTCGAAGAGGTCGGGCGAGTTTTGGTGATCTTTACCGAGTTCTTGCAGAGTCCAGAACCGATTGAAGCTTTCACTCGTGAAGGCGCGACAAGGGCTGTAGTCGGGGAGATCTCTACTCACCAGTACGAAATCGGACGAGACGCGGTCGAAGTAATAGAGGACTACGCGTCCCTTAGGCGCTGCGTGTGGAGGTTCGTCGAGGAGAAGGTGGATCTCTCCTCGTTCGACGGCGGTGAAGTCTCACGCTTCTTCATAAAGCTCATGCAGGCGTCTGACTGGATAACGGAGTCTGGCTTACGCGTGTTCGATGAGATTGCACACCAGCATATGGAGAGTGCTTTGGGGCAGGCGGCTGCGACAGACATCCTAACCGGTCTGCCAGGCCGAGAGCTCTTCGATAGGCGTCTCCTGCCGTTGGCCGTCGAAGAGCATGATCAGGTAGCGTTGGTGATCTTCGACGTCGCGCACTTCTCTGAGACGGTGGCGTTCGGCGGTATCGCAAAGGCGCGGGAAGCCTTGCTGCGTCTCGCCAAAGCGGTGGAAGAGTCCGCGCCCGAGGAGGCCGTTCGCGCACGGTTCGGGGACGACGAGATATGCGTTATCCTCCCGGGTGCGAGCGCAGAGAAAGCGTACCATGTCTCTGCGGAGGTGTTGGCTCGCCTGGAGGAGGGACCAGAGGCCCTGCCGGTCGACGCCGGAGTCGCGGTCTACCCCAAGCATGGCGACGATGCGAGCGGCCTCGTTACGTCGGCGTTCCGGGCTCTGGGCATGGCAAAACGCGTGGGCGGCAGCGGAATCGTAGTAGCGCGCTAGGTGACGGGAGGTGTATGTGATCGCTATCTTCAATAGCATTCCGGTGAACGAGGGTGCGGCGGACAAGGTGGTGGAGATGTTCGCTAACAGTAGGGGGGCGGTACAGAACTTTCCGGGCTTCGTTTCGATGGAGGTGCTCCGCTCGGAAGGTGCAGACGAGGTACTAGTAGTGACCCGATGGCAGAGCAGGGAGGCCTTCGGCGCCTGGGTCGGGAGCGAGCAGTTCAAGGAGGCCCATGCCGGGAGTGGAGGGGACGGCAATTTGTTCAGGGGACGCCCCAATATGAGCACCTACGAGGTCGCTATCGAGCGCGAGCCGTCCGCGTAGCCATAGTACAGCCCGAGCGGATTGGCTCGTGTTTAGAGTGACATCTCCTGCGCTACTGTGTATCCCTGATCCTGCGGCGGCGGCTTGTAATGGCCCTTACCGAGCACAGCGAACACCACCGCTATAAGCGTGATCATGACGGCCACCATAATTACTAAGGTTACACGTTCCATGCTATATGCCCCCACATATCGACTACCTTTCACGGCTTCTGGGATGAGTATTCTACCCCAACGCGCGGTTACTAACGCGGCTATCTTATCCGGTCTGGGGGGCGCGTGTAGGGTACACTGTTACTGTTTGTAGCAGTATCATCTTTATAGGACGTATAATTACGGACGTTACCGTACGCGGAGTGCGTTGGGCTGGGGGAATCAGTGGCGGTTGAGACCGGCATAGGCGAGTTTGGAGAGGTACAAGAGCAAGAGTGCCGGGAGCTATTAGAGATCCTGCGCGGATTGGGTATAGCCTCTGCCGACAGGATCTACCAGCCTGGTGACGCTATCTACAGCGAGGGAGAGTATGGTGACGCCTTATACGTGTTGATCTCGGGCGTCGTGAAGCTCTTCCGGCCCTACTCCGGGAGTAAGGAGGCTACTCTACGGCTGTTGAAGTCCTGGGACATCTTCGGACACCTCGCGTTCGTTGGTGAGGCGAGGCAGCGCGCCTACGCAGAAGCCGTCACGGAGTGTAAGGTTACAAAAGTACCCAAGATTTTCGTGGAGCGCGCCATCCGGCGGGAACCGCGGGCGGCTCTGAAGATGATGACGCTCCTGGAGCTCCGGCTAGTCCAGTACGAGGAGTTGGTCAAGTGCCTGTTGCCCCGAGAGACGGAGGTGCGTCTGGCGAACCTCCTGCCCCTCCTCGCCCAAAAATTTGGGGAGCGGTACGAGGATAGCCGCTCGGTGACCATAGATCTTCGCCTCACGCATCAAGATCTCGCCGCGATGGTTGCCTCCACGCGCGAGTCGGTCACGAAGGTTCTGAACGACATGCGCAGTCGCGGTATCGTCAAAATAGAAGGCGGACGCATCACCCTCAAGGACCATGCCGCCCTCGAACGCCTCAGCCGCGTCTAGCTACAGCTGACGGCGCGTCGCTGATACCTTATATTGCGCTCCGGTAGGAGAGACAAAGGATTCTCGGCGTGCTAGAGCTAATAGAGGCGATATTTCTCGGGATAGTACAGGGGCTCACGGAGTTTTTGCCGGTCTCCAGCTCCGGGCATTTGCTCCTTGGGCAGTACTTTTTGGGGCTGGATCAGGAGAGGTTTGGTCTATCTTTCGACGTGGCGATGCACCTCGGAACCCTTCTCGCCGTTGTCTCTTTCTTCTGGCGGGATCTAGTTCGGATGGCGTTAGCGTTTCTGCGCTCGCTTCGCCACAGGGATCTCTCGCAACCGGATCAGAGGCTGGCATATCTAGTTCTTGCGTCCACGGTACCGGCGGCCTTGCTCGGGTACTTTCTGGAAGACTTCTTCGAAACGGTCGTGCGCTCGCCTTGGGTGGTGGTCTTCAATCTGGTTCTTGTCGGCATCCTGTTCATCGTAGGAGAGGTGATCGGGCGCCGTACACGCCAGGCCTCGAAGCTGTCGTTTGGCGAGGCGATCGGCATCGGAGTTGCTCAGGCGGCCGCTCTGGTGCCCGGCGTATCGCGTTCGGGGGCGACGATGACGCTTGGGCTGTTCCTTGGCTTGAAGCGAGAGGAGGCAGCCCGATTCTCTTTCTTGATGAGCGTACCGATCATCGCTGGAGCTGGACTTTTGCAGCTAGGAGAGGTTATCTCGGAGGGGATGAGCGCGTCCGATATCCTGCTCTTCGGAGTCGGTTTCGTAACATCGGCCGTCGTCGGTTATTGGGCTATCAGGTTCTTCTTGAGTTACGTTGTTGATCACAGCCTCCGGGCCTTTGCTTACTATCGCTTCGGTCTTGCTGCAGTGGTGACTATTCTGCTTGTCGTTCTTTAATCTTCTACTACGAGTCATCGGTACTTGTACTGGTTAGAGTAGACGCAGGGCTGTCGACCTGCGCTCAGGCATAGGAGAAACGCAGTCTAGGTTGCCTTCAACCGTTCTCGTCGACTCCTGATACTGGACGACTCTTTGACAGGACGCAAGAAGGTCTGGTAATTTGTCTTCTATGAGCGTTCGAGTTACAGTAATCTGCACTGTGGGACGCAAAATCTAGTTGTCTATCGGCGAACGATTTATCTAGGAGAAGCGCTGTGCGTTAGGCGTTTTCGCACGCATGCTTCTCCACACCTATGTTCTACACTTTCCACCATCCGCAACCTTACGGAGACAAACAATCGTGACCTTCCATGCAGTTACCCACAGATGCGCGCCTAGCGAAACCTTGGGGTGGCCCGGTGTTTGCTAAAGATCGCGCCCCGCGAGAGCTTGGGGAGATGGATGAGCTGCGAATCGGGATAGATGCGGTAGACGAGAAGATAGTCCGGCTCCTCGATGAGCGGGCGAGGATCGCGCGGAAGATCGGGGAGATAAAACATGCTCAGGGCTTGGAGGCGTACGTCCCGGCCCGCGAGCGCAGGGTGATTGATCGCCTCTCCTCCTTGAGCCAGGGGGACTTCCCGAAGAGCGGGTTGGAGGCCGTCTTTCGAGAGATCATCTCTACCTCCATCTCCCTCGAGGCGCCGCTGAAGGTCGCCTATCTCGGTCCCGAGTCGACCTTTACCCACGAGGCGGCGCGGCGCGCCTTTGGGACGAGCGTCGAACTCAAGCCGCTTGCTACGGTCTCGGAGGTGTTTGCGAGGGTCGAGGGAGCCGAGGCCCAGCATGGCGTAGTACCGGTCGAGAACTCGATGGAAGGGGCTGTCACGCATACCCTGGACGAGCTAATGGTGAGCTCGCTCAAGGTCTGCGGCGAGGTCTACCTGCCTATCTCCCAAAACTTGCTCTTTAAGGGAACCTCTTTCGGAGGGATCCGAACTGTTTGCTCGCACCCGATGGCGCTAGCTCAGTCGGCAACTTGGCTTCGCCGCGAACTGCCCCATGTCGCGATCGAAGAGGTCGAGTCTACTGGGGAAGCTGCACGGAAGGCGGCGGAGGAGCCGGGTATAGCGGCTGTGGGGAGCGCCATCGCTGCAGAGTCCTATGAGCTCGACGTGCTCGCCCGTAACATCCAAGACGCTCGCACGAACGCGACGCGTTTCATCGTGCTTGGACGCTCGTGGGCGGGTCCGACGGGTAGAGACAAGACGAGCGTAGTGTTCTCCTTCAAGGACCGGCCGGGAGGATTGAGGGACGCACTCTCGGCCTTCGCGGAGGAGGGGATAGACCTGAGGCGCATCGAGAGCCGCCCCTCCAGACGGCGGGCATGGACGTACGTATTCTTCGCGGACTTCGAGGGGCATCCAGAAGAAGAGCGGGTAAAACGGGCCCTAGCTAAGCTGGAGGAGCATACTACTTATCTAACCTTGATTGGAGCTTATCCAGAGGTCCAGCCGCCCGCGGGACCTAAAAGGTAGACTAGCCCGGGACTTTAAACCGGCCGCTCGTCTCGTCTTCCAGGAGGTCGGGCGCTGTCTGCACTACACGGATATCACGGAGATTGCGCTCAGGTTCGGGTATCTCGTCAGCCGCGGCCGCACGCCACACAACACGATGCGAGCCCGCCTGTCAGTGGACGTTCGCGACAATCCAGAGAGCAACTTCGTTCAGACCGCGCCTGATATCTACGGGTCAAGGTCCTCCTACGGTAGAGGACGACGAAGATGCTGTATATTGATGAGGCATGGGCCGTTTGTAAGAGTAAGTAAGGGGTTGTGATGATAAATCTCGCGTCCGGCGGGGCACTGGAGGCGGCCGCCTGGAAGATCAAAAACCTCCAAGATTTCGAGGCGAGGCTTGAAAGGGCAGCACGTAGGAGCGACGAGCAGTCGCGCACGCGCGCGACTGCGGCGTTGGTGATCTATGAGTCAGCCCTGATGAAGAGTGGCCGTCCCGCGAACGAGGTGCGGGAGCTTGTAAGCCGGTTCAAGGAGACCTTCGAGGACGAGGAGGAGGCCCTCACGATACCCCGCGTGAGCCGCATCATGAACGTCGAGGGCGTCGAGTGGTTCTTTGGAGACGAGTCCCTTCGAGTATTGACCGGCCAGCTACTCGGGCAGTTCCAGCATCGGGTTGCTCAGTACAACTATATAGACGAGCGAGAGGTCTTGCGGCGCTGGGCCGACGGCTACGATACCCGGCTCTTTATCCGGCGGCGCATCCATGAGACAGAGCCGATCGTCGGCGTGGTCGAAAGTCTGAACCTTAGGCTCATGCAGTACCTGCGCGTCGCGGCTGGAGGCGATACCGTGGTGCCAGGGCCAGAGCTCACGCGCGTACTCGTCACCCTGGGCGTCTTAAGTGAAGGTGTTGAGGATGATGACTACTCAGTGCTCGGCGCTGCCGAGAGCCTGGCCCTGCACCTTGAAATCCCCGCTCCGATAGTGGGAGAAATCCTCGTTGAGCTCGCAGCCCAGGAGCGCCTTGAGTTCCCCGAACCTCCGTCAGACGCTGCAGAGGCGGAGACCGGAGAGGCTGGAGCAGCTGGAGATGAGATCGGCGAAGGTGGTACGGACCGGAAGTCTGCGAGGCCAAGTCCCGACGAGCGAGCTAAGCGAGATGCGGCGCGGCGAGAGCCGGACCGAGGGGAAGAGCCGACCAGAGTGCAGGACCCGCAGGCCAAGGACGCCCCCGGCACCAGCGAGGAAGACGGCGGAGAGCGATCCAACCCAGTCCCGCCCGAAACCGGATCCGCCGACGCACCGGGCAAAGAAGGAAAGGGTGATAACTCATGACCACCTGAACCGGGGGTATTAAAAAGAGAAAGGTTCGTTTGCACTAAAACCTACGTCACAATGCTTTGCAAATTCGTCTGATGGGTAGTATCGTCTTATGCACGTATGGTTAATTATTCATGGATCAACCTTATTCCAATATTTCAGACCTAATATATCGCCAGTAACAGGTTGGTGCAGAGGTACTTAAGGAGTTGCTAGTAGCATGACTGAATCGAAAAAACGCATAGCCCTCAAGCCACACATGAAGCAGATTCGGGAATGGGTAGACGCTGGCAAAACGGATGATTGGATCGCCGACGCTTTGGGGACCAGCGCCTCCTCCGTTCAATCGTTTCGCTCTCGCAACGACATCTACCGTCGGGACCGGGCCCTTCGCGAGCCTGGGAGCACCTTCGAGGGCGTACTGGACCACGGGGAGCGCGACGGCTGGGGTCTTTGGTTCGATCCTTCTGTGGCAGACGATCCGATATGGCGGGAGTACTGGTCAAAGATCGATTCGGTCGTTGTAAAGGTGGCCGAGGACTTCATAATCCTGGAAGCATTATCGAGTGGAGGCCAGCAGCAGGGCCAGCAAGAGGGAGTAGATGGAGGTGCAGGCCTGCAGACGACCGCTCTCGCAGTCGAGGATGTCTCTGACGCCCCGCCCGCCCAGAAGGCTCCAGTCAACGGGTCTTCGCCCCGACTCGAAGCCCCCGAACCTGACCGAGAGCAGGGCAGGGTCAAGTGGTTTGACCCCGAAAAAGGCTACGGCTTCCTGGTGCGGCCAACCGGAGAGGACCTCTTCGTTCACCACTCCGAGATAGAGGGCGACCCGTCCGCGCTGGAGCCAGGCGGCAACGTCGGGTACGTAGTCGGACACAACGACCGCGGCCCGAACGCTCGCAGCGTACGCATCGTCGAATAAGAGAGGCAATCGGCCGTAAGGTCGGGTTCAGAGCGATAGGCCGCGAAGCTATCCTCGGCTTCGCGGCCTTTCTTATAGCGAGAGGTGCTCCGCAGAGGCGAGCTCAAGAAGCTCCGGGGAGGCTTGTGGTTCAGAGAGGTTCCAGAGAAGTCTGGTGAATGAGCAGTTCGGGGCGCGTTCGTGACCGGGGAGCACCTCGGGCCCGTAGAGGTCGCGCAGAAAGGCGCGCATAATGCCGCCGTGTGAAACGATGATCAGGGGACCTTCGTTCCCCCGGTGGGGCGTCCGTATCTCCGAGAGAGCCCTCTCGAAGCGTCTTAGTATCTCCTCGTCGGTCTCCGCTCCCGCAACGGTCCAGCGCTCTTCTTCTGGCAGGGCGAGAAATTTCCTGACGAACTCGGGATTTCGGGCCTCTTGTTCCTCCCAGGTGAGACCTTCCAGGATCCCGCCGCCGCGTTCCGTAAGGTCCGGCAAAGGAACTACCGGGCCGGAGAAGCCCGTCTCACGCGCCACTATCTCAGCCGTCTCGAAGGCTCGCGAGAGCGGACTCGCGTAGATGCCACAGATGTTCGCCCCCTTAAGGGCGCGGCCTGCGGCTGCGGCCTGGCGTCGGCCTTCCTCTGAGAGAGCGTAGTCTAGCTGACCCTGCCACACGCCGGTCGCGTTCGCGGTCGATTGGCCGTGACGGATCAGAATAATCTCTTGTTCGCCCGATTGGGGCACGGGCGCTGTATGTTCAATGCTCATATGCATAAGGTTAGTGCATCTGGAGGTAGATCGGCAAACAACCAACTGCTGATGCTAAAATTTCTTCGGTCTCAGGGTCGAGATGAGGGAGATGATTTTCATGTTCTGGAGACGCCGCGAGCGGAATGCACCCGAGAGCGAGACGCTTGGGGGACGGCCGAGAGGCACCAGCCCGCTCGCGGATCAGCCTGAGGGGTCGGCGGAGATACCGCTGACGCAGACCGTGAGACTAGAGCGTGGTCTCTCGCGGGCGGCGGCTATCTCGCGGGTGGCCGAGGAGCTTCGTTGGCGCGGTGAGGAAGTTCTCGAGCTCTTTAAAGAAGTCTCTTCGCCCACCGGGCACGCTGTGTTGCCGATCTATCTGCATCGCGGTGGGGAGGACATGTTTATCGAGGTACAGGCTGACGCCTGGGATGAGAAGACCGTTAGCGCTATGCTTAGGACCGCGGGTGTCCTCCGCTCATCCGAGTATTCAGGCGCGGCGCTGGAGATTCTGAGCGTGTACCCCGCCCCGGAGGAGGTTCGCTATCTCTGCGGGCGTTCGCCCGCGGCGCTCTTCCAGCTAGACCTCGTGCTCAGCGACGATTCTGAGAGGCCTGAGGCTTGCGCCGAGGGCTTCAGAAACAGCGCCGAGCGTCACTGGGGGCTGAACCTCGCCTATGAGCCGGAGGAACTGTCCTTGATCGAGGAGTTGCTGGGCGCGGCTTTGAGCGAAGGATCCGGGGATGTACGCGACGCTCCCGTTCTCGATGCGCTCGCGCGCGGGCTGGGATGCTATGCCGGGGAGATCCTACGCCGTCATACCTCGCCACAGGGATCGTGGAGCGAGGTGAAGGACTGGGGCGAAGACCTCGTAGTAGAGTTCCCAGAGGCCACCGCAGATCCGGTTGGGAAAGCCCGCGCGTTCCTGGAGAACGGCGCTGAAGACTCTGTTGCTTACTACGTCTCCTACGCCTTGAAGGAGCTAAACCGCCAGTCGCGCGGCTAGCTAAAACGTCTGCGAAGCTCGCGGATGATGTGCGTCGAATCTACGAGCACCTCTTCCCCTATAGTCAGTATCGGGATAGCTCGCTGCCCGGAGAGCCGGATTACCTCTTGCCTTCCGTCAGCGTCGGCATACACCTCTTCGTAAGGGAGATTCATCCTGTCCAACTCTTTCTTCACCCTACGGCAGTAGGAACAATAGGCTCCGGTGTAGAGCTTGATCGGGGTCTCTTGGGCCTGGGGTTGCGCCACAGTATTCCTCCTGATTCGGAATATTGAAGGATCTATAAGACTATATTATACTGCACCGCTTGCGTACGACCTTGTAAAGGCTACAAGGTTCGTTTACCCCTGTGAGGTTGCCATCTCCACCACGAGCTCGATCTCAACGGGGGCGTCGAGAGGTAGCTCTGCGACGCCGACGGCGCTGCGGGCGTGGATCCCTTTCTCCCCGAAGACCTCCCCTAAAAGCTCAGACGCACCGTTTAGCACCATAGGCTGGTTGTTAAAGTCGGCGGCGGAGGAGACGTAGCCCGTCACCTTTACGACGCGGCGGACGTTCTCTAACCCGGCCTCGGCCTCCACGGCGGCGAGGGCGTTGATAGCGCAGAGACGAGCGGCTTGCTGAGCTTCCTCGACGGAGACTTCTCTTCCAACTTTGCCAACGTATGCAAGCGCGCCCTCTTTAAAAGGGAGTTGGCCGGCCGTAAAGAGCAGAGAACCGGCTCGGGCGGCCGGGACGTAGGAGCCGGCGGGGCGGGGGATGGCGGGAAGCTCGTATCCGAGATCTTTCAGGCGCTCCTCAGGGCTATCCTGCATTAGTTCAACGCCTCTTCATACTCCGTAGGATCGTAGAGAAGAGGGTAGTCGGGACCATAAGTCTCGCCGGCTATTACCTCGCCGATGAATACGGTGTGGTCGCCCGCTCGGGCGGTGTCCAGAACCTTGCAGTCCAGGTAAGCCAGGCAGTCGAGTAGTACTGGTGAGCCGCTCGGGGAGAGCCCGTAAGGGATGCCCCGGAGCTTCTCACTGTACTCACCGCTGGTCTCGGCGAAGTGGGCGGCGAGGTCTACCTGATCCTCACGCAACACGCTCAAGGAGAACGTCGCGCTCTCCAGGATAAGGCCGTGGGTGTAGCGATCCTCGCGCACGGCGACGGCGACGCAGGGGGGACGTTCGGAGATTCGGGTGACCCAGGCGGCAGTCATGGCGGTCACCTGACGGCCCCTGCGCGTACCGAGCACGTAGACGCCGTGGGTCAGGCTAGACAAAGCGCCAAGGATGGCGTCCCGATCCTGTTCTGGTCTATCCAAAGCCTCTCCATCCCGTTCAATATGTATCTTATTCTACCAAGCTGCGAAGGCGTAACATCGCTTCGAGGTATAATCTCGCCGGTGTTGGCGGAGAAGCCGCATATAGAAGGGGCGGGTGGCGGTGGCTTGAGTGTTGCGGTGGTCGGGGTCGGGGTTCTGCAGGCTGTTGTCTACCTTCTGTTTGTCAGGGCGATAGACCTGTATGAACGGGAGGAGCTCAAGTATGTGATTCCGGTCTTCGTCTGGGGATTCACAGTAGCGGCCCTGTTCTCACTCGTCTTTAACACGATAATCGGGACTACGCTAAGCATAATCGCCAATGACCAGGCGGCCAGCTTTCTCACAGCGGTCTTCGTGGCGCCTCCTGTCGAGGAAATCTTCAAGGGAACGGCGCTCCTGATCGCTTTCGTCATCGCGTCGCTGGTCGCGCGGCGCAAGGGAGCGATGGAGTTCTCAGGGGTGATGGACGGCATCGTCTATGGTTCGGCGGTGGGGTTCGGGTTCTCCCTGGCGGAGGACATCATCTACTATGCGCAGGCTGGACAGGAGACGTTCGTCGTCCGGCGCATCTTCGGGGGTTTTGCTCACGCGGCGTTTACGTCGCTTACCGGCATCGGGCTGGGGCTCGTGCCCTGGGTCCGCTCTAAAGTTCTGAAGGTTTTCCTGCCGGTCATGGGGCTCTCGGGGGCGATCCTGCTGCACGCGAGCTTCAACCTGACAGCCTCTCTCTTCGGTCCTCTGGCGTATCTCCTACAACTCCTGGTGATCATTCTTTACGTCGTAGCCATAGTGGCCTGGCTCGCCATCGAGCGCCGCACAATTCGTAGTGAGCTCTATGAGGAGATGAGGGCCGGTACGATCAGCGCCAGGGACTACGACATCCTCCCAACCTACTTCGCCCGAACGATCTACTATCTAGGTCTGATCTTCACGGGCCGCTTCGGCGAGTGGCGCCGCGCTCGAAAGAGGCACGAGGCAGCGGTGAACCTTGCTTTTATCAAGCGTGTGAACCGTCAGACCTACTCCGCCTCGCAGCAGATGAAGATGGACCTGTTACGCCGGCGCATCGGTGAGTTTGGAGGCGGACGAGCCCTCGGGTTCGGCTCCTGAACCTTCCTCCGGGCCGAGAGGCGCCGGCGACCGGCCTGATCCTGGCCGGCGGAGAGAGCCGTCGGATGGGTCAGAATAAGCTTACCCTAGAGGTCGGAGCGGTCTCCCTGCTCGACCGGGTCCGTGCCGCCCTCTCCTCCTGCTGCGAAGAGGTGCTCGTCGCCGGCGGCTATGCCCCTGCCGAGACACACCGCATACCAGACCGACGTCCCGGTCGACAGGGCCCGCTCGCGGGTATCGAGGCCGGTATGCTCGCCGCCAGACACCGTTTCGTCTTCGTTGCCGCCGGAGACATGCCCTTCCTAACGGCCGGGCTCGTAGACTACCTCCTCGGTCTCCTCCAGCAGGGTGCCCCGGTCGTCGTGCCCATCTTAAAGGAAGGCTCACATCCTCTCTGCGCCGCTTACGACAGAGAAGAGATCCTGCCCGCGGTCAGCGCTGCGCTGGACCGGGGCGACCGAACCGTACGCGGACTAGTTGAAGGAATGCCGGGCACACGCTACGTCGGAGAAGACGAGCTCCGTCGCTTCGGCGATCCGGAACTCTTGCTCCTAAACGTGAACTCGCTGCGAGATCTCGCCCGTGCGCGGAAGGCATTGGAAGAAGGGACGTACGAGGACAGTGGAGTATGAAAAGGTATGCAGAGTCGGTAGTGCCCGAATCGCTCTTCGGAGAACTGAGTGCTCTCTTTCGAGTCTATCGGGGAGAGATGGTGTTCCTGGAGGGCGGTGACTCGCCGGAGATAGCGGTGGTACTCGGAACGCAAGTTCTGGACGGTGCGAGACCGAGTAGACCGCTCGCGGCCAGAACCCTGCACGCGGCCGGGCTGTACGCCGGAGGGGGAATCCGGCTGCTAATAGCGACCGGCGGCGTCGGGAGGCATCCGCCGAGCGAGGCGGAGGTGATGGAGAGACTGCTGCGGCGGGCAGGGGTGCCCGGCGAGGCTATCCTGACCGAGGAGGAGGCGCAGAGCACGCGCGAGTCCGCGTGCCGGGTCGCGCAAATAGCAGAGGCGAGAAGGATGGGGGAGGTGGTGCTCGTCACGGACCCTCTACACTGCGTGCGCTCGGTCGAGGCGTTCCGGGCGGAGGGCCTCCAGGCTTACGCATCTCCGGTGTATAGTAGCCCGATGTGGCGGAGCAGAAGGCTGCGCCGAGGGCAGTTTGCGAGGGAGATGGTGGCGCTCGTTTGGTACAGGATGAGGCGAGGAAAGGCCATGCGGAGAGCAAGAAGGTTGCGCTCCCAGCCGTAGCTGTCGGCGTGCTCGCCGTCTCCGCAGCGGCAATCTTTATCCGACTGGCGGAAGCCCCGGCGCTCGCGGTGGCGTTCTGGCGTAGCGCGCTGGGAGTGCTCGTGCTGCTGCCCTTCGCGTTTTATCGTCAGGATGCGTTTCCACGCGGGAGGGCTCTTTGGGGCGGGATCGCCTCGGGCGTTGCTCTGGGGGCGCACTTTGGATTCTGGATCTCCTCCCTCGACTACACGAGCGTGGCGGCGAGCGTGGTACTGGTGTGCACCCAACCAGTCTTCGTCGCGATCCTGGCTTACCTCGCTTTCGGGGAGCGTACCTCGCCACTGTCCTTCCTCGGGATCCTCGTGGCGCTAGCAGGGACGGTAGTGATCTCCTCTGACAGATCGGTCGGCTCGGCGACGTTCTTCGGGAACGGGCTCGCCGTGATCGGCGCGATAACAGTCGCCGTCTACGTCCTGATCGGCCGCTCGTTGCGCACGACGGGCGTCGGTGTGTTGCCGTACTCTATAGTGGTCTACTCTTCGGCCGCCGCCGCGCTCTTGCCAGCCGCGCTCTACTCGGGCGCATCACTGTGGGGTTACTCTGGAGAGACGTGGTTCTGGCTGGGAGCGATCACCCTGGGGCCTCAGATCCTCGGCCATACAGTCTTCAACTGGGCGTTACGCTACGTGCAAGCCTCCCTTATCTCCGGTACGATCCTTGCAGAGCCTGTCGTCTCGGCCTTGCTCGCGTGGCTGGTCCTCTCCGAGAGACCCGGTCTAGCGACCCTCTTGGGCGGCGCGGTCGTCCTCGTCGGCCTCTTCTGCCTCTTGTACGGGCACCGCGCCCCTCCGGCGGAACCTATCGCTTGAGTAGCTATCACCTATCGAAGACGTTCCGCTGCGGAGTATGCACAGAACGCGAGTTATCCTTTGACATCAATGTCGAGGGAGGCTAAAGAAGTGCTACGAACATGCGTAGCGGCGGCTGGAGCCTCGGCGAAAGGATGATCACAGATAGCTACGCGAAAGCTGCTATCCTCACCGTCGTGTACGCAGACGCACCTATTGGAGAGATTCTTGGGACCGCTTAAGACTGGCTTTCGCTACGGGTTGGTGGCGGTCGCCGTAGCGCTTGTTGCGGATCTTAGGTTCCTCGTCATAGATCCGCAGAGCATACCGAACTGGATCCTCGCCGTTATCGAAGATTATCGCACGCAACTGGCTCTGGCGGCGTTTCTCTTCCTCGGCATTCTTGCCGCCATCAGGGTACGTCCGACCCGTATTGACCCGGACGTTCCTTACCGTTCGCTGCTGCTACGCGACGGCGCCATGGCGGCGACCGTGGTAGCCGTGATGGCGGGTCTCGCACTCTTCGTCGTAACTTCGCTCAACGCTACGCTCTTTTCAGACGATATACGCGAATACGCAAGCTCCGCCGCGCCGAACATGGCTGCCTATTACGAGAAGGTCGCCGACCGGCTAGACGACCCTCCTCCGCTCCCCACGGTCCAGCAGATCGAAACACGCCTGCAGCCCCCCGAGCTTCGGGATCTCGGCCGTTCCATGGCGAACCTCGTATTGAGGGCGATCCTGATCGGCGCCGCGGGAGCTTTGGTCGGCGCCTTGCGCGGCCGCTCCCAAAATTCAGCCCGCGAAGCGCACCCACACTTTTCGGGGAACGGGAAGAGCCCGCAGAGGTGACGCAACCTTTTGGAATACCGGTTGCGGCGGCCCTTCTCGCTGACTCTCTTCTTGGCGAGCCGCCCGAGCGAGCGCATCCGGTCGTACTCATGGGACGGATCATTTCAGCCTTTGAGAGAGGAACGCTCGCCTGCAAAAACGCCCGGATCAGGAAGCTTGCGGGACTCATTCTAGCCGCGACTTTGCCCGCACTCTGCTTCGCCCTTACTCGTCTACTTCTGACTCTCGCGCCCTCCAGGCTAAGTCGATCTCTAGAGATTCTTCTTCTCTCAACCACCCTCTCTATGCGCGGTCTCGCCCGTGCCGCACGCGCCGTCGAACGCGAGATCCAGGGTGGAGATCTTGTAGCCGCGCGCGCGCGGGCCGGGGAGCTTGTCGGACGCGATACGGAAGGGCTCTCCCCGAGCGAGCTCTCCCGGGCGACGGTCGAGTCGGTCGCCGAGAACGCGAGTGACGGCGTCGTCGCGCCGATGGTCTACGGTCTTATATGGGGCGCACCCGGCGCTCTGGCCTACAAGGCCGTGAATACGCTTGATTCGATGATCGGACACCCGCACCCGCCCTACAAGGACTTCGGTTGGGCCTCCGCCCGCCTGGACGACCTCGCCAACCTCCTCCCGGCTCGTCTTACAGCGCTCTCCGCCGCAGCGGCAGCAGGGCCGGGTCGCCGGATCGCGACGCTTACTACCGCCTACCGCTATGGTCCGCTGACCCGCAGCCCAAACGCTGGATGGGCCGAGGCCGCCTTCGCCGGGGCTCTCGGCTTGAGGCTCGGCGGCGCGAACTTCTATGGAGGCATACTCCGACCCGGGCCCGTTCTCGGAGACGGGCGCTCGCCTGAGGCTGCGGACGTATGGCGGGCGGTACGGCTCATGCGCCGGGCCTGCCTTTTACTCGCCGGTCTCGCACTCGTCGTGAGCCTCACCTGGAGGAGCGGTGGTTAGAGGCTGGACCACCTCTCCGGACGGGCGGCATCACGGCGCCTACACTGCCGAGGCTGCCCGCGCTCTCGGCGTGCCCCCCGACGGATTTCTGGACTTCAGCGCGAACATAAATCCTCTGGGCGCGCCGGAGGCCGCTCTCATAGCTGCGCATAACGCTCTGAGGGAAGAGATCGGAACCTACCCGGACCTTGAGTATACGGAGTTGCGCGCCTCCCTTGCGGATTATCTCGCTGTACCGGGAGGGACGGTGTTGCCGACCAACGGTGGAGCTGAGGCCCTCTTCCTGGCCGCCCGGGCGGCGGTCGAGGGGGCCGAGGGCTCGGCCCTCGTCCTGGAACCCACTTTCAGTGAGTACGCAGCCGCGGCCCGTGCTGCGGGCCTAGAGGTAGAACACGTGGTAGCGCGCCGACCGGAGGACGAATTCCGTCTCGACTTCGATATCCTTGACAAAGCTTTAGAGGACGTATCCGGCGTCCGCCTTGTATTTATCTGCAACCCGAACAACCCAACCGGCGAGGCTCTCTCCCGTGCAGAGGTGTTGCGGGCGGCGGAGCGAGTCCGGGGGGCCGGAGCCATACTCGTCGTCGATGAAGCGTTCGCTGACTTCGCGCCGGATATAAGCGTTGCGGATGAGGTGTGTGAGAGCCTGTACGTGGCGAGATCCTTCACCAAGTTCTTTGCGGTGCCCGGGCTCAGGCTCGGCTGCCTCGTTTCGCACGATGTCGGGCACGTTCGTGCTTTCCAGCCCTCGTGGCCGGTGAACGCGGTCGCGGCGGCGGTCGGTATTGCGGCCGCAAGGGAAGAGGGTTTTAAGGAAGCTACGCTCTCCAAGGTGGAGGCGGGGAGAGGGGAGTTGCTTCGCGCGCTCGGAACGCTGAAAGGCATTACCGTCTACTCTGGCGCAGCGAACTTCTTACTCGCTCGCGGACCGGAGTGGCTGCCGCTGAGGCTCGCGAGGCGGGGCATTCTCGTGCGCGGCTGCGAACCTTTTGTGGGGCTCGGACCAGGCTTCTTCCGGGTAGCAGTACGGGGGGCGGGGGAGAACGGGCGGTTGATAGCGGCGCTGCGGGACGTGTTAAGGGAGGCGGCGCCGTAGCGGTTCACGCTCTCTTTATTGGAGGAGCCCGTAGCGGCAAGAGTGCCCTCGCCGAAGAGCGCGCCCTCTCTTTAGGAGGCGAGAACGTCCTCTACGTCGCGACCGCCTTCGCCCACCCGGAGGACCCGGAGCTGCTACATCGCATAGAGGAGCACCGCGAGAGGCGCAGTCTAGCCTGGGATGTTTTGGAGCTCGAAGGCGGAAGCCTGGCTCCGGTTCTGGCGACGGCCGGCGAGCATGGAGCGGTACTGCTGGATTCCCTGACCCTTTGGGTGTCGGCACGGATGCTCGGGGGCGACGAAGACGGGACGCTGGAGGAGTTCGAGCGGTTAGTAACAGGCGTGAGCGGGCTCTCTGAGCCGGTGATCCTAGTCAGCGACGAGGTCGGGCTCGGGGTGGTGCCGGAGAGCGCGGAGGGACGACGTTTCCGGGATCTCCTGGGTCTCGTCAACCAGCGTGCCGCCGCCGCCGCCGAAGAGGTTTACCTCTGCGTCGCCGGGATAGGAAGCAGGGTCAAGTAGGGTGCGGTCCCTCCTGGCTTTCTTCACGGTTCTCCCGATCTCGGCCCCAAACTCTTCCCTGGACGACGCCGCGCGACGCGTCTACCTCCTGCCTCTGGTGGGCCTGCTAACCGGACTCCTCGGTGCCCTGATCCTCTTGCTGGCGTTTATAATGCCTCCCGGTGTAGCCGCTACGCTCGCGCTCGGGACCGTTCTACTTGCGGCCGGACTGCACCATCTCGACGGGGTTATGGATGTCGGGGACGCTTTGATGGTGCGGGGCAGTGCCGTACGGCGCAGGGAGGTCTTGAAAGACGCTCGCGTCGGCGTCGGCGCAATGGGGGCGCTCTTCTTGGTCTACGCGCCCACCCTCGCGGCTCTCGTAGCGCTCGCGGAAGTCTCACCGGCAACGGCAGCCGCTTCCCTATTGGCTGGCGAGACCGCTGCTCGCTCCGCGATGCTGATGATGCTTCTCTTCGGCGATCCCGCCGAGAAGAGCTCCTCCTCCGTGGCCTTTGTTCGCTCGCTCAGGGAGGGGAGAGCGAGGGCCGTCGCGCTCGTCCTCGCGTTTTTGCTTCCCCTCTTGGTATCGGCACCTCTGGGATGGGCCAGTCTATCGGCGCTTCTCGTAGCGCCCTTAACCACCCTCTTCGTATTGGCGCTTGCGAAGAAGGCGTTCGGAGGGATAAGCGGAGACGTTTCGGGAGCTACGGGGGAGGCGGCGCGGACCGTGCTCCTCGTCACGTTCTCGGGTCTCCTGCTCTAGCGGCAAAAAGGAGCGGCCAACCGCATCAGACGAGGCTGGCCGCTGGCGGGTAGTAGATGAAAGCGCTAGGAGGCCAGTTCTTCGCCGGGGTCCATAACGTGCATGGTCGCGTCGGGAGCGATGTTCGAGAGTTGTCTCTGAAACTCTTCCGGGGTACCGGTAAACAGGGGCAATACTTCAGGGCTGTAGTGGATCGGGACGACGTGTCCGACGCCTAAGAGCCGCGTTGCGTGGGCGGCCTCGAAGGGCCCCATTACGAGCCGGTCACCGATAGGAAGGAGGGCGAGATCCGGACTATACAGCTCCCCGATAAGTCGCATGTCGCCGAAAACGGCGGTATCGCCGGCGTGATAGAGCTTGAAGCCGCTCTCGAACTCGATGACGTACCCTAGAGGCTCACCGGCGTAGACAATAGTTCCGTCATCTTCGGCGATGCTAGAGGAGTGGAAGGCGTTGGTCGCGGTGACCTTAATTCCCCCGATCTGAGCCGTGCCGCCTTTCTGAATCGGTGCCGCGTTCTCGATGCCTTTGCCCTGAAGGTAGGACATAATCTCAAAGTTGGACAGCACCGTGGCGCCCGTCTGCTGGGCTACGGGGATGGCGTCAGCGAAGTGGTCGAAGTGCCCGTGGGTTATGAGCACGGTGTCGATCTCTTGGACCTCTTTGAGGTCCTCCGGGGTCTGAGGATTGTCTGTCAGGAAAGGGTCTATGAGGATCTGCTCACCCCCCGGGGTCGTCAACCTGAAGGTCGAGTGGCCCAGATAAGTGATCCTGTTCCCGCCGAGCATCTCTTCCACGCTTACCTCCATCGATCTCGATCACAACGAAAACAGCTTAGCCCATACCCTGGGCGAGTTCCCGGGAAACCGATGGCACGGCAATCTGTCTGTTACCCACCCATCAATGTTCCACGTTTGCGTAGTTTGATTGTTGCTAACGCAGTCAACCCTTTCCGTGACGATGGTCGGCCCGTGACGGATCCGATATGGACTCCGAGTTCTCCTAGGTCTTTTCTCCAAACTCTAAGTCTTTCGAGCAGGCCCTGTTCCTACTTCAACAAACCACCGGTAGAAGCTACTGGAACAACGATTCACGTAGGGAATGTTGGCGACGTGTCCGTCGTGCAGTTGGTCACAGTTAAGTTGGAAGAGCAGGGCATCCGCGCCGTATCGACCTCGGATAGTGAGGAGCGACCCTAGGAGGTCCCATCTTCATCGGAGTCCTCGGACGAGCGCGAGCGGTGAACGCCGACTGTCGGAAAACAGCGGACGTTCGCCGCTCCCAGGTTACTGCCGCTCACCTCTTCGCGCGAGCTGCCGCCAGAGTCACCAAGCTGTTTCTGAAATAGTTAGACGATTACCTCAACGATGTCTCTCGCTGCTGGAACCGGCTCCCTCTGGCGGTGCGTTTGTCGCCGTTGCACTTGCATCTGCTGAGAAATCGACGTCTTTTGTCTCTGGGCCCCACGCAGCTCCGACAGCGATCAATAGACCGCCGACAACTAAGAGTACGAGCACCGTATACTCGAAGGGCATAAAGGTTGCCAAGCCCGCCTGATAGAAGGCGTAGAAAGACGGAATAACGACCGCGAGGCTGTAGGCCAGGCCGTAGCCCGAAGCGCGAACGCCGACGTGGAAGCGCTCATTTACGTAAGCGGGTGTGAGTCCGAACGGACTTACCACAAGAGATACGATCACGCTAGTCAAGACGATGACCCAAATAAGACTGCTCACCGCCTGGCTGATAATTAGGTAGTAGAGCAAGGTTGCTACGACCGCCATTATTGCGCCCGTTGCTATAAAGAAGGGGCGCCGCCCCGTTACTTGACTGATTGCTCCTGAGGCGATGATCACGGGGGTAAGCACGATGTAGGCGACAACCAGCGTGATCGTGACCTGCGTGCTGGAGAGTCCCGCCGTACCACCGAGTACGCCGGGCAGGACGGCGGCCACCGTTTGCAAGGAGAGCCAGAGACCG